>NZ_KB912942.1:2811310-3117530 GCF_000383915.1 Amycolatopsis benzoatilytica AK 16/65 | reverse complement strand
GTCCTACGCGGGCAACGACCTGTAGCGGACAACGGAACCGTCCTTGGCCGGGTGAGCGGTTGCCGGGGCGCGGTGGCGGTTCGGTGCGGGTCGCGGCGGTCGCGTTCGCGGCTGCTCGCCGATGTTTCCTTCGCCCGCCGCAGCACCACCGCTCGACCTAGCTAGTGAAGAGTTGCATAATTCCGAAAGTGTCAACATGGTAGCTTTACTAAGTCTGGTGACGGGCCAGGGACAGGGAGAGGCGCCAGTGCCAACTCAGTTCGCCGCCGAGCTGCGGCGAGGGATCAGCGATGCGCAGCGATCCGCGAAGATCGCAGTCGATGCCGGGCATCCGTATGAGGCGTACCTGCACCGGGCACGTCTCGCCGAGCTGCTGGAAATGGCCGGGCGGCACGAGTTCGAGACGAACGGCCTGGTGGAGCCCGCCGTGCTGGCGGCGCTCGCCGAGGACGAGGCGGCTCTCGACCAATGACGGCTTCCGGTCTCGCGGTGCTGGGCGACGGCAGCGCGCTGCCCGGCGGCGTCTCGGGCGACCCGGGCGCGGTGTCGGCAGCGCTGGAGTCCGATGTTCAGCTGCTCCGCAATCACACGATGCTCACGCCGTACCGGGTCGCGGTGACCGCGCGGGACGCGGGCGAGCTGGCGGTGGCGGCGCGGGCGGTCGCCGAGAACGCCAGCGCGATCTTCCTGGCCCGAACCGAAGCCGCACGGGCCCGTGCGGTGCAGCAGGACTTCGCCCGTACCGGCCGCGTCCTGGTGGTGACAGAGCAGGACACCCTCGCGATCGGCCTCGTCGCCGCGGTGCTGGTGATCCTGCGCCGGACCGAGGTCGCTCCGCTCAACGCGCGGGTGGTCGTCACCGCGCCGTCGCGGCTGCCGTTGCTCGTGCCGCTGCTGATGGCGGTCGGCGTGGCGGACATCGCGTCCTGGAACGAAGCTGACGCGTCCGGGTTCCCGCTGTCGTCGGTGTCCCGGGACGCGAGCGTCGTCGTGGACCTGATCGGCGCGGCAACCGGGCTTCCGCGCGTCGTCGCCGCCCGGGAGGACCCGGTCGCGCACCTGCTGGCCTTGCCTGGATTGCTGTACGCGCTGGGCAAAGAGCCGATCGGCGGGTGCGCGGGCGACCCGATGGGCGGCCTGGACGCGCACCGCGCTGCGGTGCACGCGCTGGTCACGTTGACACCCGTCGACCGGATCGTGCCGGATCTCGCCGACCCGGACCTTTCGTATCGGGTGGCCCGTGCGGTCCTCGAAACACGGAAACCGGCGTTGTGAAGGGGAGGGAGGCCGCGCGCATGAGCGAACCCGCGACGCGCCAGGCGGGCGCCGTCACCAAGAAGCTGATGTTCTTCGCCGGCGACGTGCACCCGGAACTGGCCGAGGCGGTCGCGACTCGGCTCGGCACTCAGGTGACCCCGCAGACCGCGCACAGTTTCGCCAACGGAGAGCGTTTCGTGCGGTTCGGCCGGTCGGTCCGCGGCTGCGACGCGTTCGTCCTGCACGCGCCTGCCCCGCCGCTGAACACCTGGCTGATGGACCAGCTGATCATGCTCGACGCGCTGAAGCGGGCCAGCGCGAAACGGATCACCGCGGTGCTGCCGTTCTACCCGTATTCGAGGCAGGACAAGAAACATCGCGGCCGCGAACCGATTTCGGCCAGGTTGGTGGCCGATCTGCTCACCACGGCGGGCGCGGACCGGATCATCACGATCGACCTGCACACCCCGCAGACCGAAGGCTTCTTCGGCGGTCCGGTCGACCATCTGCGCGCGCAACCGCTGCTCGCCGCCGACCTGCTGCGCCACCATCAGGACCGGGAGATCGCGATCGTCGCCCCGGACTCGGCGCGCGTCCGGCTGGCCGAAACGTGGTCCGTGCTGCTCGGCAGCCGGCCGATCGCGTTCATCCAGCGCCGCGCCGCGCTCGATCCGGCGTATCCGGCCCCGGCGCAGCTGATCGGCGACGTCGCCGGACGGCTGTGCGTGATCGTGGACGACATGATCGACACTGGCACCACCACGGCCGGCGCGACCCGGTTGCTGCTCGACGCGGGGGCGTCGGACGTCGTCGCGGTGGCGACGCACGGAGTGCTGTCCGGGGACGCGCCGGCGAGGCTCGCGGCGAGCGGGATCCGGGAAGTCACGGTGACCGACAGTCTTCCGATCACCGAGGCACAGCGGTTTCCGCAGCTGCGCGTCCGGTCGGTCGCGCCGCTGCTTGCGGACGCGATTCACGAGGTGTTCACGGACGGGTCGGTGACGAGCCTCTTCTCCCGGCCGGCAAGCGGCGGCTAGGTCGGGCAGGGTCCCTTGCCGGAATTGGATTCCCGCAAGGGCCCTGCACGGACGTGCTCGGTGACAGGCAGTCCTCGATCGCCTTCAGCCTTCCGACACGATCAGCCGGAATCCGGCGTCCCATTCGTCGAGGTCCAGCAGTTCCCGATGGCGTTCGTGCCATCGCCCGCTGCGCAGGTCTTCGCGCAGCTTCTGGACACCGCGTTCGACAGCGGTCGGATCGGTCTGCGCGAGCGCGGAGCAGGACCGGCGGACTGCCGGGTCGAGATACGCGTCCGGACGGCGCCAATAGGCGGGGAACACTCCGTCGGTGAAATCTCCCGGCACCGGCAGGGGAGTGACCAGGTCTGCGCCGAGTTCTTCGGCGATTTCCGGGGCGGACGGCCGGCTCAGCTCCAGTTTCGCGATTTCCGGCACGTATTCGCGAACGAACCAGAAGTCCCCGTGCACCCGGGTGTCATATCCGAGAACCACCCGGCGCGGCGCGATCCGGCGCAGTTCCGCGAGCCCGGCTCGCCAGTCCGTCCAGTGGTGCACGGTGAGCACCGCCAGCGCCGCGTCGACCGCGTTCGTGCGCAGCGGCAAGGCTTCGGCTGCCGCGCGGACCGCCGGCGCGGACCCGGGCGGCCGTTGCCGGATCATCTCGACAGACGGTTCGAGCGCGAGCACGGACCGGTTCGGCGGCTCGTACGAACCGGTGCCGGCGCCGATGTTCGCGACCGATTCCGCGGTGCCGAGAGCGGCGAGAACGCGCGCCATCCAGCGCGGATCAGTGCGCCGGCCGCGCGAATATCCGGTGCCGATGCGATCGTAGAGATCGGTCACGGTTTCCTCCCGCGATCAGCCGGCGTTGCGGGCAGGATAGCGAAAATCAGCTCGTCGAGGCCGAATCGGCCAGGGCGCGGGCCTGCCGCACCACGAGCGCGGCGCTCGCCTGCGCGCTGGTCACCGCGGTGTCGATGACGAGGTGGTCGCGATCCCATTCTTCGTACTCGTGGCGCACGACCCGGTCCCACGGCGGCGGCGTGAGCCCGGCGATGTCGACGGTCCGCGTCTGCACCCGCGTGCGGTGCTCGTCCGGCCGTGAGCAGACGAGTTCGACTTCGAGCGTCCACCGTCCGTGCCGGTTTCCGACCGCCCGCCAAGCGTCGCGGGTGATCTTCAACGGGTTCACGCAGTCCGCGACCACGCTGAGGCCGATGCCGAGCTGGTCACCCGCCAGTTCGTATCCGACGAGGTAACCGGCCGCCATCGGTCTCGCCGGGAGTTCCCCGGAGTCGGCGAGCGCCTGCTCGATCCGGTCGATCCGCAGATAGGCCGCGCGCAGCTCCCGGGACACCTGCCGGGCAACGGTCGTCTTCCCGACGCCGGGAAGCCCGCCGAACACGATCAGCCCGGCACCGGCCATCAGGCTTTCCTGGCCGTGAATCCGCCGGCCCGCAGCAGCCGGCCCACTTCGCCGGCCAGCGCGACCGACGCCTCGATTTCCACCTTCCGGATCGACACGCTTTCCACCAGGAATCCGAACGGCATCCCGAGCTTGCGGCAGAACGCGGTGAGTTCGCGCGCGTTGGCCAGGCACTGCTCGTAAGACTCGGCGAGCGTGTTGTCGGCATGGCGGAGCGAGTTTTCCAGCCAGCGCGGGACATCGACGCCGAGCCATTTCAGGAAGGCCAGCGTCTTCACCGAGCCGCACACCGACAGCGTGAACAACACCGGCTTCGGTTCGAGCCCCTGTTCCCGGCAGGCGTAGAAGTAGTCGGAGACCATGCTCTTGGCCGCGTCGGTGTTGTAGACCACCTGTGAAATGAAGTACCCGCAGCCCGCCTTCTGCTTAGCGATCAGCCGCAGGTGCTCGCCGGGACGTTCGGTGATCGCGACGCCGCCGAGAAGCAGTTCGGGCCGCACCTCCTGGCGCAGCGAATGCGCCTCCGGCAGGCGCGTCCGCACTGTCTTCCCCTTCGACGACGCGCCGACGAACACCGCGAGCGTGCTGTCGGTGTCGGTGGCCTGCATCCAGTCGCGCAGCTCCGTCTCGGAGTACTTGCCGACGCACCGGTAGATGACCGCGGCACGGTCCCATTCGCCGAGGTAGTCGGCGTGGTAAGCGGCCGGGTCGAGGGTCGGCAGGTAGGGGAACGGCCGTTCCTCCGGGTTGCGGTCGCTCTCGTCGTCGATGTCGTACAGGGCGAGGCCGTCCACGTCGAGAGAGCTGAGCCGGGCGAGGGTGGCCGCGGTGATCTCGCGGATCCGGTCCGCGGTCGCGCTGACTCGCGGCGGCGTGATCCCGAAGAGGAGAACGCCGCTGTCGGCGTTGGTCAGCAGGGTGCGGAGCGCTCCGTTGTCGTGGTCGGCCATGGCGCGGAAGCTAGCAGGTCGGGCGCGGCTTCGCTGACGTCGCGACCTGGTGGGACGGCGGGCGTGATCCTGGCCACCCCGGGTGGGGACGTAGGACCGTTCCGGGCCGGTACTCGGGGCACTTCGGCGGAGGCTTTGGTCTCTATCGCCGGTCCGGCGTGGCCGCGCACGGTGAAACGGACAAAATGTCCGGCTAGTCGGGAGAAACGTCATGCCTGCCTTCGGAATGCTTGTGGTGCTCGGCCTCGGGATCGTGGCGGTGTCCGCGATCGCCGCGCGGTGGCTGACCCTGGCCCGGGAGCTCTGGGCGGCTGCCTTCGTCGTGCTCGGCATCGCGGTCGCATGGATCGTCAACTTCGACCTGTTCGCCGAGTGGGGCCTCGCGGTCCGCTCGCCCGCGCTCGGAATCGTGTTCACCGGCGTCGCCGTCGCCGGGGCGGCCTACTTCTGGCGCGAGATTCTCCTGTACTTCGAAGGCTTGTCCCGCAAGCACGCCGACGAAGCACAGACGATCGAGCGGACCCATCACCTGCGCCGCGCGGCCTGAGCGACGAACCGCCCTGGCCGCTCCCGGGCGGCCGGGGCGGGGCGGGGGACGAGACGGGAGGTGTTCAGTGCCGTTCACTGATCGCGCCGAGGCAGGACGCCGGCTCGCCGAGCGGCTCGAATCACTGCGGGGCGAGGAGGTCGTGGTCTTCGGCCTGCCCCGGGGCGGCGTCCCGGTCGCCTATGAAGTGGCGCGGGCGCTGGCGGCGCCGCTGGACCTGATCGTGGTCCGCAAACTGCCGGTGCCCGGGCAGCCCGAGCTCGCCGCGGGCGCGATCGGCGAGGGCGACGTCCTGGTCGTGAACGAAGACGTGGTGCGCCACACCCGGGTGAGTCGTGCCGAGTTCGCGGCGGCCGAGCGCGCCGGGCGTGCTGAATTGCAGCGGCGGGCGGAGCGGTGGCGGCCCGGCCGGGCCCGGGTGTCGCCGGCGGGCCGGGTCGCGGTCCTCGTCGACGACGGCGTGGCGACCGGGGCGACGGCCCGCGCGGCTTGCCAGGTGGCACGAGCGGAGGGCGCGAAGCGGGTGATCCTGGCGGTTCCGGTGGGTGCGCACGACTCGATCGGCTCGCTCGCCCGCGACGCCGACGAGGTGGTGTGCCTGGAAACCCCGGCCTGGTTCCGTTCGGTCGGGCAGTGGTACCGCCGTTTCGGCCAGGTTTCCGACGAGGAGGTCGCCGACCTGCTGCGCCTCGCCGCGCGAGAAGCGCCGTCGCTGGACGAGGACGTGGAAGTCCCGGTGCGCGGAGCCCGGCTGGCCGGCCGTTTGACGCTGCCGGGCGATCCGGCCGGGCTGGTGGTTTTCGCGCACGGAAGCGGAAGCAGCCGGCACAGCCCGCGCAATGTGCGCGTCGCCGCGACGCTGAACCGAGCCGGCTTGGGGACGCTGCTGCTCGATCTGCTCACTCCGGCCGAGGAAACGGATCGCGCCCGGGTGTTCGACGTGGCGCTGCTCGGCGAGCGGCTGGTCGAGGTGACTCGCTGGCTGAAGACCCGTCCGGACACCGCCGCCCTCCCGGTCGGGTGTTTCGGCGCCAGCACCGGGGCGGCAGCGGCGCTGCTCGCCGCCGCGGAGGCCGGAACCGGCATCCGGGCGGTGGTCTCGCGGGGCGGGCGGCCGGACCTGGCCGCGCACGTCCTCGGCGCGGTCGGCTGCCCGACCCTGCTGATCGTCGGAGGCCGCGACGGCGCGGTGCTACGGCTCAATCAGCAAGCGCAGGAAGCGCTGGGCGGGCCGAGCGAACTCGCGGTGGTGCCCGGCGCGACCCATCTGTTCGCGGAACCGGGCGCGCTCGGCCAGGTCGCCGAGCTGGCCCGCGCGTGGTTCCTGCGGCACCTCCCGGCGGCCTGAACCGGCGGCGGACGCAGGACCGCGTGCCCGCGCCCGAAGGGCGAACGTCCCTTTTTCGTTCCGCCGGCACGGCTGATTCTCGGAGGACAGCGGAAGGAGGCGGGCATGACGGAATCGGTGGCCGAGGCCGTCGCACGCCGCGTCGGAGACGGCGAACCGGTCGTGCAGGCCCAGGCGCTGAGCCGGCGGTTCGGCGACGTGTGGGCGGTGCGCGACGTGAGCTTCGAGGTGGCGCCAGGCGAGACGTTCGGATTCCTCGGCCCGAACGGAGCGGGCAAATCCACCACGATCGCGATGCTGTGCACGCTGCTGCGCCCGTCGTCGGGGACCGCGAAGGTGGCCGGGCTGGACGTGCTCGCCGATCCGGCCGGGGTGCGCAGGCGGATCGGCCTGGTGTTTCAGGAGTCCACAGTGGACACCTACCTCACCGCGATGGAGAACCTCCGCTTCCACGCCGAGCTCTACGGGCTGGACCGGCGGCGGTTCGCCGCGCGGGCCGAGCCGCTGCTGCGGATGGTGGAACTGTGGGACCGGCGGAACGCGCTGGTACGCACCTTCTCCGGCGGGATGCGGCGGCGGCTGGAGATCGCCCGCGGCCTGGTGCACGCGCCACAGGTGCTGTTCCTGGACGAGCCGACCCTCGGGCTGGACCCGCAGACCCGGGTGCACATCTGGTCCTACCTCGACCAGTTGCGGGCCAGCGAGGGCACCACCGTCTTCCTGACCACCCACCACCTCGAAGAGGCGGAGAACTGCGATCGGATCGCCATCATCGACCGCGGCCGGATCGTCGTGAACGACACGCCGCAGGCGCTCAAGGGCATGGTGGGGCAGGACCGGATCGATCTGCACACCGTCGACGACGCGGCCGCCGCCGTGGCGCTTCGCGAGCGTTTCGGCCTGCTCGCCGAGCGAACTGACGAGGGACTGACCTTCGCGGTGCCCGACGGCGAGGAGTTCGTGCCGGCCTTGGTGACCGGGCTCGGCGTGCGAGTGGTGATGGTGCGGGCGTCCCGGCCCACCCTCGACGACGTGTTTCTCTCCTGCACCGGCCGCACGATCCGCGACATCGACTCGTCCGGCGAGCCGGGTGAAATGGCGAGGAGGTGGCGGCGGTGATCCAGCAGGCGCTCAGCCCGCCGGCGGTCCGCACCGGGCTGCGCGGCGAGGTTCGCGGGCTGCGGGTGGTGTGGCAGCGCGAGCTGATCCGGTTCGGCCGAAACCGGCTGCGGATGGTGGCCTCGCTGGCCCAGCCGGTGCTGTTCCTGTTCGTCCTCGGCACCGGCCTGACCCGGCTGGCCGCGGCCGGAGCCGGATTCGACATCCGGACCTTCCTGTTCCCCGGGATCGTGGCGATGACGGTGATGTTCACCGCGATCTTCTCCGCGGTGTCGATCGTGTGGGACCGCGAATTCGGCTTCCTCCGCGAGATGCTGGTCGCCCCGGTCAGCCGCCCGGCGCTGGTGCTCGGCAAGATCCTCGGCGGCGCCACCGTCGCGACCCTGCAGGGCATGCTGATGCTTTCGCTGGCGGGCGCGGTCCGGGTTCCCTACCGTCCGGCGCTGCTGCTCGAGCTGACCGGGGAGATGGCGCTGGCAGCGGTGATGGTCACCGCGATCGGCGTGCTGCTGGCCAGCGCCATCACCCAGATCGAGGCGTTCCAGGCGGTGCTGCAGTTCGTGGCGATGCCGATGTTCTTCCTGTCCGGCGCGATGTTCCCGACCGCGGGGCTGCCCGCCTGGCTTTCCGTGCTGACCCGGATCGACCCGCTGACCTACGCGGTCGACCCGATGCGCCGCGCCGTCCTGAGCCGGCTCGCGTTGCCGCACCAGGTTCTGGCTCAGCTCGCGCCGGGGGTGACCTGGGGGTCGTGGACTCTCGGCACCGGCAGCGAACTCGCGCTGGTCGCGGTGGTCTCCGCGGTGGCCGCGGCCGGCGCGGTGGCCAGGTTTCAGCGGGCGGTGTGAGGGCCGGCGCGGGTCAGCGGTCCGCGGTGAGGAAGTCGGCGGCCGAGTCCACCGTGGCGAGCCGGGGATAGTCGGCCTCTTCGATGCGCCGGCCGAGCCGCTGCGACAGCCGTTCGACGAAGGTGAGGAAGTCCATCGAATCGAGTTCGAGCGCCTCCCGGAGAGACTCTCCGGGAGGCAGTTCGGCGAGTTCCGCTTCGGTGGCGAAGCCGGCGAGCGCGGTGCGGACCGCGGCGGTGGCCTGGTCGCGGGTGAGTGCCTGAGTCATAGTTCCTCCGGATGCTGCAGCAGGTCCGCGATCGCGGACAGGAAACGGGCGCCGGTCGCGCCGTCGCTCGCGCGGTGGTCGGCGGAAAGCGTTGCGGTCACGAGCGGACGGACGCCCAGCAGGCCGTTGACCGCCCACGGCCGTTCCGCTATCGCGCCGAAGCCGACGAGGGCGACCTGCGGCGGATAAATGACGCCGTGCACCGATTCGACGCCGTTGTCGCCCAGGTTCGTCACGGTGAGCGTGCCCGCGGTCAGGTCCGCTGAGCGCAGCGTGCCGGAGCGTGCCCGGGCGACAGCCGCGCGCAGCTCGTCCATGAGTTCGGGGAGCGGACGGTTCGCCGCGTCGGTGATGACCGGCGTGACCAGCCCTCCGCCCCGAAGCGAAACGGCGACCCCTAGCTGCACCTCGGCGGCGGGCCGGAAGCTTCCGTCCGTCCAGTGGCCGTTGAGCTGAGAGACCTTGCGGGCGGCGAGTGCGGTCGCTTTCAGCAGCGCCGCCGCGGGCAGGATCCGCTCCGGCACCGCGACGCGCAGATTGTGCTCGTGCAGCCAATCCAGGCAGGCGTGCAGATCGATGGTCGCGGTCAAGTAGTAATGCGGAATCTCGCGTTTGGAGCGGGCCATCAGCGCACCGATCGCCTGACGCATGGCTTCGGTGTCCCGGCTGTGCCCCCGGGCCGCCTCGGCTACGGCGCGGATGTCGCGCGCGTGCAGCACGCCATCACGCGGGCCGAGCGCATGAAGATCCACGCCGAGCTCGGCGGCCAGCTTGCGTGCGTACGGCGAGATCGGTACGCGCGTCGTCGGCGGATGCGTTCGTTCGGCGAGCGCTCGCGTGATGTCCGCATGCGTGACCCGGCCGCCGCTTCCGGTGCCCCGCAGGGATTTCACGTCCACCCCGGCGCGCGCGGCGAACGCACGAGTCGGCGGCGTCGCGAGCGCGACCTCAGGCGGTGTCGTGGCCAGGTGCGGGGCGGCCGGGTGAGGGGGCGCGGCCGGAGCGGTCGGCTCGTCGCCGGTGTCGATGACGGCCAGCCGCGTGCCGACCGGGACGCGGGCGCCGACCGGGACGACGAGCTCCCGGACCGTGCCGCCGGCGAAGCACTCGACCTCGATCGCCGCCTTGGCGGTGTCCACCACCGCGACGATGTCGCCCTTGCGGACCGCATCGCCCGGTTTCACCAGCCACTCCAGCACGGTGCCCTCGGTCATGTCCGCGCCGAGCGCGGGCATCAGGAAATCCGCCACCTCAGCTCACCGTCCGCTTCGCCGCGGCGACGACGTCCTCCGGCTGCGGCAGCGCGGCCTGTTCGAGATGCGCGGCATAGGGGATGGGGACCTCGGCCGTGCAGACCCGCTCGATCGGAGCGTCGAGTTCGTACAGCGCCTTTTCCGCGACCCGCGCGGAAATCTCCGCCGACAGGCTGCCGCTGCGCCATCCTTCGTCGACCACGACGAGCCGGTGGGTGCGCGCCACCGAGCCGAGGATCGCGGCGTCGTCCAATGGCCGGAGCGTGCGCAGGTCGAGGACTTCCGCGTCGATTCCGGAGGCAGCGAGTTCGTCCGCGGCGGCCAGCGCGGTGCGCAGAGTGCCGCCGTAAGCGATCAGCGTCACGTCGGAGCCGGGACGCCGGATCGCCGCGCGGTCGATGTCCACCGCACCGGCGCCAGGGGCGAGCTCGCCGTCGACGTTGTAGAGCGAGCCGTGTTCGAACAGCAGGACCGGATCCGGGTCCTGCACCGCGGTCCAGAGCATCCCGCGCGCGTCCTCGAGCGTCGCCGGCGCGACGATCCGCAGGCCGGGGATGTGCGCGTACCAGCCTTCCAGGCTGTGCGAGTGCTGCGCGGCGAGCTGCCGCCCGGCGCCGGTCGTCATCCGGATCACCAGCGGGACGCCGAGCTGGCCGCCGGACATGTGCCGCAGCGTCGCCGCGTTGTCGAGGATCTGGTCCAGGGCGAGCAGGCTGAAGTTGACGGTCATGATCTCCACGATCGGCCGCATCCCGCCCAGCGCGGCGCCGATGCCCGCGCCGACGAACGCGGACTCCGAGAGCGGGGTGTCGCGCACCCGCTCCGGCCCGAACTCCTCGAGCAGGCCGAGACTGACCGCGAAACACCCGCCGTACTCGCCGACGTCTTCGCCCATCAGAAAGGTGCGTTCGTCCCGGGCCAGCGCGTCGCGCAAACCTTCGCGCAGCGCCTCTCGGTAGGTGGTCACGACTGCTCCGCGTAGACGAAGCGGGTGAGGTCGGCGACCGGCTCCAACGGCCCGGCGGCGGCCGCCGCGACCGCGGCTTCGATCTCGGCGTCCGCTTCGGATTCGAGAGCGGCGAGGCGGCGGTCGTCCAGTTCGCCGTCCGCGGTCATCAGCTGGGCCAGCGCCGGGATCGGATCGCGCTCTTTCCACTGCGCCACTTCGGCTTTGTCCCGGTAGCGGTCCGGGTCGTACATCGAATGCGCCCGGAACCGGTAGGTGCGCAGCTCGAGGAACCGGGGGCCGCCCTCGGTGCGGATCGCTTCGACCGCCTCGTCGGCGGCCGCGGCGACGGCGGGCGCGTCCATGCCGTCGACCGGCACGGCGGGGACGCCGTAGGACGCCGCGCGGGCGGCCAGGTCGGTGCGCGCGTGCGAGCGGTCGATCCGGGTGCCCATCGCGTACTGGTTGTTCTCGCAGCAGAACAGCACCGGCAGCCGCCACAGCGCGGCCAGGTTGAGACATTCGTGGAACTCGCCCTCGGCCACCGCGCCGTCGCCGAACAGGCAGACCGTGACCTGCGGCCGGTGCCGCATAGCGTCGGCCAGCGCCAGCCCGACCGCCAGCGGCAGGCCGCCGCCCACGATCGCGTTGCCGCCGTAGAACCGCCTGGACGCGTCGAACAGGTGCATCGAGCCGCCGCGGCCGTGGCTGCAGCCGTTGGCGCGGCCGTACATTTCGGCGAGCACGGCATCCATCGGAATGCCGCGGGCGAGCGCGTGCCCGTGTTCCCGGTAGGTGGAGACCACCGCGTCGTCCGGCCCGATCGCCTGCAGCACACCGGCCGCCACGGCCTCCTCGCCGATGCAGAGGTGCATGAAACCGTGGATCTGGGCGGCGCTGTAGAGCTCGACGCATCGCTCTTCGAACCGCCGGATCCGGATCATCTGGCGCAGCAGCTCGGTGCGGTGCTTCGCGCGCGCGGTGTGCGCGGCCTGGCGCCTGGTCATCCCGAAACCTCCAATGTGGACACGTCGCCCTCGGGCAATCCCAGTTCCCTCGCCTTGAGCAGCCGGCGCATCACCTTTCCGCTGCGCGTATGCGGAAGGCGCTGGTCGAACACGATCTCCTTGGGCGCCACCGCGCCGAGCGCGTGCCGGCCGAACGCCAGCAGCTCCAGCCGCAGCGCTTCGGTGGGCTCGTTGCCGGGCCGCAGCGAAACGAACGCCTTCACGAGTTCGCCCGCCACCGGATCGGGCGTGCCGATGACCCCGGCCTCCGCGACCGCCGGGTGCGCGAGCAGCGCGTTCTCCACCTCGAACGGACCGACCAGGTGCCCGGCGGATTTGATGACGTCGTCCGCTCGCCCGACGAACCAGTAGTAGCCGTCCCGGTCCCGGCGCGCCACGTCCCCGGTGAGGTACCAGCCGTCGGCGAAGGACCGCGCGTACCGGGCCGGGTCGCCCCAATAGCCCCGGAACATAGACGGCCATCCAGGGCGCAACGCGAGTTCGCCCTCAGCGCCCGGCTCGGTGATTTCGCGCACCCGGCCGCCGTCGACCAGGGCGCGTCCGTCCGGGCCGCGCTCGAGCAGGCCCGCGGCCACGCCGGGCAGCGGCCGCCCCATCGAACCGGGCCGGATCTCCTCCGCGGCGAAGTTGGCGATCATGATCGCGCCGGTTTCGGTCTGCCACCAGTTGTCGTGCACCGGAAGCCCGAGCGCCTCCTGGCCCCACACGACGACCTCCGGGTTCAGCGGTTCGCCGACGCTCGCGACGAACCGCAGGGCCGACAGGTCGAAATCGGCGGCGGTGCGCGCGCCCCGCATCAGCATCCGCAGCGCGGTCGGAGCGGTGTACCAGACATTCACTCGCTGCTCGGCGAGGACGCGGTACCAGCGCTGCGCGTCGAAATCCCCTTCGTCGCTGATCAGCGTGGCCCCGTGGGTCAGCGGCGCGATGACGCCGTAGGACATGCCGGTGACCCAGCCGGGATCGGCGGTGCACCAGAACACGTCGTCCGGTTTGAGATCGAGCGCGTACCGCGCGGTGACGTGGTGCGCGAGCACGGCTTCGTGGACATGCAGGGCGCCTTTCGGCGTGCCGGTCGTGCCGCTGGTGAAATGGAGCAGAGCGGGGTCCTCGGGAGCGGTGGGCGCGATTTCGTACTCGGGGCTGGCGGCGGCCGTGGCGGGGCCGAGGGCGATCGTCCCCGGCTCGGCCTCGTCGCCGGTCACGAGCACCTGGCGCAGCGAGGGCACCGAATCGCGGATGCCGCGGACTTTCCTGCGGTACAGCGCCGGTGTGGTGACCAGCACGGCGGCTTCGCCGAGACGCAGCCGCTGCCGGACCGGTTCCGGTCCGAACGCGGAGAACAACGGGGACAGCACGCAGCCGGCTTTGAGCGCGCCGAGAGCGGCGAGGTAGAGCTCCGGCTGCCTGCCGAGCAGGGTGTAAACGCGTTCGCCGCGGCGGATTCCGAGTTCCCCCAGCAGGTTCGCGAATCTGCTCGTCCGTTCGGCCAGTTCGGCGTAGGAGAGGTCGTGGGCGCGGTCGAAGCGGTCCACCCAGCGCAGTGCCGTCCGGTCGCGCCGGGGACCGGCGGCGTGCCGGTCGACCGCCTCCCAGGCGATGTTCAGCCCGGCACCGCCGGGCAGCCCGGAAAGGTTGTGTCGTGCTTCGTCCCAGCGGAACCCGCGGCACGTCCGTGCGTAATCGAGGAGATTCGCGGCCGCGCGGACGCGGTCGGGCTTGCTGATCGGCGGCCAGGTCGCGGCCCGCTCGGGCGGACGGGGCGCTGGCTCCGCCGCGTGGTCGGCAGGTCCACCGCGTCGCATGGCTTCTCCCTCGCGTCCGGAGGATCCAGGCTCGCCCAGCCCGCCGGAGTACGGCGAGGGGCGTAGGTCCCCGTCCGGGGGACTTTCGGACGCCACCAGGCGAAGGTCCGCGGACTCTGTTCCGGGTGCGCTCCGGCGGGTATCACCGGAGGATGGCGAAATCAGCGGTTCTCGCGCTCTACCTGCTGCTCATGATCGCGGTGGTAGTCGGCGTGGACATCCTGTTCTTCCGCGACCAGTTCTGGGAGCGGTTGGCGGTGAATGTCGGAATCGTCCTGGTCTTCGGAGCGTTCTACGCGAGGTTTCTGCGCGACACGTGACCCCGGCGCGGCGACGGCGCACACTGTCCAGGGTGGACAGGCAGGAGCTGCACGACGAGCTGGATCGCACCCGCCGGGACTTCCACGCCCTGCTCGCGGGCGCGGACCGCGCCGCGCTGCGCCGGTCCACCGCCGGAACCCGCTGGACCAACCGGCAGCTGCTGTTCCACCTGCTGCTCGGCTTCTTGATCGTGCGGGCCTTGCGGAACCTGGTCCGGTTCTTCGGCCGTCTTCCGGACTCCGCGAGCCGCCGGTTCGCCTGGCTGCTCGACGTCGCGTCGGCGCCGTTCGACGTGGTCAACTTCGCCGGTTCATGGCTCGCCGGCACGATCTTGCCGAGACGGTGGATGCTGGCGCTCTTCGACCGCACCATCGCGGCTCTGCACCGGCGCATCGACGCGGAGTCCGACGCCGACCTGGCGCGCGGCATGGCCTACCCGACGCGGTGGGACCCGTGCTTCCGGGAATACATGACGTTGGCGGACATCTACCGGTTCCCGGTGCAGCACTACGACGTCCACCGGCGCCAGTTGACTCTGCCGGGCCTCGGCGGCTGAGCGGTCGGCCCGGTCAGGACGGCGGGGTCGAGGCCGGTGCGGCGGCGTTCGTCAGCTGGGCGGCCTTCTGGTCGGCGATCCGGGTCAGGACGTGCTGCGCTGTTCCGAAAACGACGGACAGGGACACTAGCTGCCCGGTGTTGTGGAGCCCGAGATCGCTGGAGACGAGCGCGATCCCCACGATCGCGGTGAGCGGTCCCGTGCAGAGCTTGAGCAACGCCTGCTGGACCGGGAGCGCATAGGGATTGCGCCGGTAGCCGGCGGGCATTGCGGCCATCACCGGCAGTGCGCTGATGACCGCGCCGATCAGACCGCTCAGCGCGACGAGTCCCAGCACCGCCATGCGATGGGGTGGGTCAGGGGTTCCGACGTCCAGCAGCAGCTGCCCGTCCGGCAGCACGGCCTGCGCCGCGAACGCGATCCCCACCGCGAGCAGGCTCACCACGCTCGCTCCCAGCATCCGGTTGCGCAGCGTGCGGGCTTGCCGATGGAGCATGTCGGAGGCTTCGTGGGTGACGGCGAGCACCGCGATGGCGGCCGTACGCACGGTTGCCGCGTGCGCGGCCGGATCGGCGGCGGCGCGGGCGTTCTCGAGTGTCTCGCGCAGATAGCGCACGCGTTCGTCGTCCGGCTTCAGAAACGGGGGTGCGTGTTCGAGCGCCTTAGCGGCTTCGCTGACCACGTCCTCGTCACTGGCGAGGCTGACCAGTCGTTCCTCGATGTCGTGCAGCAAGCCCCAGGCTGCTTCGATCGGCGTCGCGCTCCACCACAGCCGGATCCGCGGCAGCAGCCGGGTGGGCAGGATCTGCTCTGCAACGGCCGCCAGGACGTTCTTCACTTCTTCGAGGCCGGCGAGCCGGGTCGCGTCCGCCGTCGTGGCCATCCGGTCAGCGGACCACCACAGCGACTGCGCGCGCACGTAGACGTCCAGCCAACGTCCGGGTGCCTTCCACGACAGTTTCGGGAAGCTGCCGTCATGCGGCAGCCGGGCCGGTTCCAGCGCCAACCGGATCGTCATCGCCGACTCCTTCGTCTCTCCTGAACATCGTTGCGCGCAAAGAAAATGTGCGCTGCCGAAGGTCCTCATCCGGAGGGCATTCCGCCCTCAGCCGGTTCCGGGCCCTTCCCTCGCCGCCCTGCCGCTGGCGATGCTCACGAGATGGTGCGGTCGGGTTTCGAGAGTCTCTACCCGGTGTGCAAGGGCACGGTCGATTCGGTCCCGCCCGGTTCGACGCTGCCGATCCGGACCGCTGGCAGTGGCAGGCGCGCAGCTCGACGGCCTCCGGTACCAGCGGTGGGCGGAAGGCGAGTACGCCCAGCTGCTGCGCGTCGGGCCGTACGCGAACGAAGCGCCGTCGATCGAGGGTCTGCACAAGAACATCGCGGCTGCCGGCCGGTCGGCACCATCACGCGAGCTACCCGGCGCGGAGCGCGCCGGAGCGGTTGCGCACGATCCTGCGGCAGCCGGTCGAAGGCGCGTGAGGTTCCGCCGAAAGTCCCGCGGCCCGGTTCCGTCGGTCCCTGGCGGCAGACCGGCCGCGGAGCCGATCCTGCGAGGATGACGAACGAGTCGCCGGTCCGAGAGACGCTGCGCGGGCTGGTTCAGCGGACAGTGCTGTCGGAAGAGCAGGCGGCCGAGGTCGAACGCGCCTTGCGGGACACCGTGGTGCTGCGGCGGTTGCGGGTTCCCTGGGCGGAGGTCGCCGGGTACCTGGGCGGCGCGCTGGTCCTGGCCGGTGCGGTGCTCCTGGTCGCCACCACCTGGGCGCGCTGGCCGGGCATCGCCCGCACGACGGTGTGCGCGAGTGCGGCGGCGCTCCTGTTCGCGGGTGGATTCGTTGCCGTGCAGGGAATATCCGGGCTGATCTCGGCTCGGACGAAGCCGTCTTCGGCGCGGCTCCGAGTGGCGGCGACGTTGTTCGCGCTCGCCGCGGGCGCGACCGCGATCACGATCGGGATCGCTCTGCCCGACGACGCCGGGAGCGCGGGCGTCGCGATCGCGTGCGGCTCGGGCGCGGTGCTGTCCGGCATCGCCTATGCCCTGGTGCCTTCGGTGCCAGGCTTGCTGACGACGGTCGGGTTGCTGGTCGCGACGGTCCTGGCCGGGATGGACGCGACGGTGGGCACGACGGCGCTGCGCGCCGGCATCGCGATCACCGTGATCGGACTCCTGCTCGTGGGGGCCTCAGTCGGGCAGGCACTCCGGCACCGGCTGGCCGGCGCGGCGCTGGGCGCCTTTCTTTCGCTGGTCGGCGCGCAGCAGCCGTTGGGCGAACACAGCACGGTTGGAGTCGCCTATGGCCTCACCTTCGCGCTGGGGGTCGCGTTCCTGGCGCTGTACCGATGGAAACCTGCTTGGGTCCTGCTGGTCGCCGGGGTGCTGGGGATCACGCTCGCGGTTCCGGAAGCAGTCTGGAACCTGACCGGCGGCGCGACCGGCGCCGCGGTGATCGTGCTGATCGCCGGTGCCGTGCTGCTCGTCGCGAGCGCGCTGGGGTTCCGTCTCCGGCACGGCCCGGCGACCCGGATCAGCGGGCGATGAGCGCCCAGGCCAGGATCAGCCCGCCGGAGTTGGTGGCCAGGTGCACCATCGCCGGGGCGAGCAGGCCGCGCCCGGTATAGCGCCACCAGCACAGGAACACTCCGGCGCCGGCCGCGGCGAGCATCGCCAGCACCGAGACCACGGAGAGCGGCAGCCCGCCGATCGTCTGGTGCACGGCCGCGTTCCGGGTGAGCGCGAGCGACGGCAGCAAATGCCACAGCCCGAACAGCGCGGACGCGCCGAGCACCGGCCACCACCGCCAGCGTTCGCCCGCGCCCAGCAACGCCGGCAGTACGCCGCGGAACGCGATTTCCTCGACGAGGACGGTGCCGAGCGGAATCCGGATCAGGGCAAGCCACATCAGCTGGCCGAACCCGGGCGAGCCGATCCGGCCGTCGTGGAACAGCACGCGCAGCGACGGGATCACTGCGGCGAGCCCGAACCCGAGCGCCACGGTCGCGAATCCGCCGAGCCCGAACCAGAGCGTGCGGCGCACGTGCTCGCGGCTGAAGCCGATTTCGGCCCAGCGGAGACCGGCGATGCGGGCAAGGA
Organism: Amycolatopsis benzoatilytica AK 16/65; assembly: GCF_000383915.1. Lineage (NCBI taxonomy): Bacteria > Bacillati > Actinomycetota > Actinomycetes > Pseudonocardiales > Pseudonocardiaceae > Amycolatopsis > Amycolatopsis benzoatilytica. Next base: position 3,099,745 of record NZ_KB912942.1, on the reverse strand, counting down.
CGAGAAGTGCGGTGGCCGTGACGGCACCGGAAATGGGATACGCCCAGCCGGGCAGCACCCGGTTGGCAAGGAAAGTAGCCGCCGCGAGCAACAGCACGGCGGGCAGCACGGTAAGGGCACGACGCCGGAAAGCAGGGACTTCCGGCAGTTTCGGGACAACAGCGGCAACAGACATCGTGGTTCCAGTGTGCCCTCGGAAAGGCCGGAGCGCGATGACGACCATGAAACGCGAACCGTACCTGGACTTCCTGCGTGCGGTCAGCCTGGTCGTCGTCGTGCTGTGGCACTGGGGGTTCACCATCCTGCACTGGGCGCCGAACGGCCCGCAGCCCACGAGTCCGCTGGGATATCTGCGCGGGCTGTGGATCCTGACCTGGCTGTTGCAAGTGCTGCCGGTGTTCTTCTACGTCGGCGGATGCGTGCACCTGTCGTCCTGGCAACGCGCCCGCGCCGAGGGCCAGCGCCGGCGCGATTACCTCTGGGTGCACCTGAAGCAGCTGGTCGTGCCCGCGGCCGGCCTGATCCTGGTCTGGGTGGCGATAGGGCTGGTGTTCTCCCGGGCGTTCGGCGTGCCGTGGATCGGGAACGCGGTGCTGCTGATCCTGAGCCCGCTGTGGTTTCTCGCGGTCTACGCGGTCTTGCTGCTCCTGCTGCCCGCGCTCGCGTGGTTGCACGAGCGGTTCGACCTGCTCGTGCCCGTGTGCCTCGGCGGTGTCGCCCTGCTCGTCGACCTGGTGCGGCTGCGCTACGGCTGGGGGCAAGCGAGCTGGATCAACCTCGCGGCGGTGTGGACCTTGGCCTACCAAGCGGGATTCTTCCGGGCGCGCATCGCCGCCGCGCGTCCGCGGGTCTCGGTGGCGATCCTGCTGACCGGACTGTTCCTGCTCGTGGGACTCGTGTTTTCCGGGCTGTATCCCGGATCGATGGTCGGAGTGCCGGGAGAGCGGTTGTCGAACATGTCCCCGCCGACGTTCGCCATCGTGGCACTGCTCGTCTTCCAGATCGGGGTGTGCGAAACGCTGCGGCCTGCCGCTGAGCGCATGCTGGCCCGGCCCCGCGTGCGGCGGGCCAACGCGTTCTTCGCCCGGTACGCACTGCCGCTGTTTCTCTTTCATGCCAGCGGAATGGCCGTAGCGCGCGGAATCGGGTACCTGATCGACGGCGGCCAGCTCACCGACGACCGCGGGCCGGACTGGATCTGGTGGGCCGAACGCCCGCTCGCGGTGCTGGGCCCGTTGCTCGTCACTGTGGTGCTGATCGCACTGTTCGGCAGAAGGCTGGCGCTGCATCCGGTGACGGGCGGCGGGCAACCGGCGGGTGGCGGGCATCCGGCGAAGTAGCCGCGCAGCTCGCGAGCTGGCAGTTGCCCGGCCAAGCGGGTAGCGTCGAAGGCAGCAGGTCCGCGCCGCGCCTCCTATCTTGGTCATGAGGAGCCTTGACGAAGCCGCCCGGCCTGCGAATCCCAGCCCGCGGCCGAGAGGCGCGCCACCCCGAATCCGGCGCTGTCGTCCGGCTCTCGCTGTTCTCCCGCCGGACGCGCTTCGGTCGCCGGCCCACCACCGAGGAGTTCTTTTTGCCGTACCCACGCCTGCGTTCCGGCAGCGTCCGGGCCCCCGTTTCGCCCGTGCTGTTCAGCCATCCGGCGGCGCATGCCGGCGGGAGCGATCTCTCCGCCGCGGACCGGGTCCGCAGTCGCGGAATCCAGTTTTCCGCCCCCTCGGCCAGCGCGCCCGCGGCGCGACGCCAGTGAACGAGCGCACGCCAGTGAACGAGCGCACGCCAGTGAACGAGCGCACGCCAGTGAACGAGCGCACGCCGGGCGAGTACCACACCCTGCTCGCCGAAGTCCGAGCTGCTGGGCTGCTGCGTCGCCGGCCCGGCTATTACGCCACGGTGATGATCGCCAATCTGCTCGTGCTCGCCGGGGCGTGGGTGGGTTTCGCCTTCCTGGGCGACACCTGGTGGCAGCTGCTCATCGCGGCACTGCTCGCCGTTGTCTTCGCGCAGCTGGCGTTCATCGGCCACGATGCCGGGCACAAGCAGATTTTCCGGACCCGGCGGCCCAACGACGCGGTCGGCGTCCTGCACGGCGGCCTGGTGGGGATGAGCTTCCAGTGGTGGATCGACGGCCACAACCGGCACCACGCCAACCCCAACCACGAAGAGCGCGATCCGGATCTCGTCATCCCGGCGCTGGCCTTCACCAGCCGGCAAGCCGCTGCCAAGCAAGGGTTTCTCCGGTGGATGGCCAAGCATCAGGCCATCCTGTTCTTCCCGCTGCTGACGCTCGAGGGGCTGAGCCTGCACGCCGCCGGCTTCCGGGCGGTGTGGCGCGGCGAGACGAAAATGCGCCGCCTGGAAGGCGCTTTGCTGACGGCGCACCTCGTGGCGTATCTCACCGCGGTGTTCCTGGTGCTCTCCCCGGGCATCGCGGTGGTGTTCATCGTGGTGCACCAGGCCCTGTGGGGCGTGTACATGGGCTCTTCGTTCGCCCCGAACCACAAGGGCATGGCCACCATGACCGGCCGTCCGCTCGATTTCCTGCGCCGGCAGGTGCTGACCTCGCGCAACATCCGCGGCGGGCCGGTCACCGATTTCGTCCTCGGCGGGCTGAACTACCAGATCGAGCACCACCTGTTCCCGAACATGCCCCGGCCGCACTTGCGCCGCGCCCAGCCGATCGTGGAGCGGTTCTGCCGCAGCCACGACATTCCGTACGTCCAAACCAGCCTGGTGCGGTCCTACGGGCAGGTGCTCGGCCATCTGCACGGGCTCGGCGCCCCGCTGCGGGCGGCGGACCGCGCGGGCCGCGTCTGACCCGCCTGCCCCTGCCGCGACGGTCCGTGCCAGCTGTCCGTGAAGGGAACATTGAGGGACTCAGAGTCCCTGAATGTTCCCTTCACGGACGAGTCGGTCGGGGATCAAGCGCTGACCATGGTCACGATGCCGGACGCCACGATCAGCCCGATGATGCCGCGCTCGAAGATCGCCCGGGGCACGCGGCCGATCAGCCGCCCGCCGATCGCGTTGCCGATCAGCGCGGCGGCCGCCAGGACCGGCAGGCGCATCGCCAGACCGGCGGTATCGACTTGGCCCGCGGTCGCCAGCAGGAGCAGGGACAGGCAGTTCGTCACGACGAAGTACCCGGCGAGGTCGGCGACGAAGGTGCGCGGCGGGACCTTCGCCGAAGCCAGCAGGACGGCGGGCGGGGCGCCGTTGAGCGACGTCGTGGTGGAGAGGTAGCCGCCCAGCAGACCGGCGATCGTCTGCTTCGCGGGGGTCGCCGGATGAGCGGCGCGGGCAGGGCGGAGCAGCATCCGCAACCCGGAAAGCACGACGACGATCCCGGCCAGCACCCGTAACCCGTGCGGCGGCAGCCAGTGCAGGGTGAGCGCTCCGGCGGCCGCGCCCGGCAGGGCAGCCGCGCCGAGGACCGCCACCCGCCGCCAGACGACGTGGTCGCGTTCGCGGCGCAGCACCGCCAGCCGGGTGATCATGGTGGTGATCAGGTTGATCAGCACCACCTGCGGCAGCGGGAAACCGTTGAGGAGCAGCAGGGGAGTGCCCACCAGGGACGCGCCGAACCCGGTCAGGCCGCCGACGAAGCCGGAGAAGGCGAGCGTCAACGCGCCGAGGACGAGCTCGGCCGTCACGCGAACACCGCCTGACCGACCAGCGCGACCGACAGCGCCGTCAGGATGCCGAGCACGATCCGGCGCACGTCGCCGCCTCCCCGGCGGTACAGCCGATTGCCGACCGCGACGCCGGCCAGCGCGACCGGCAGGAAAAGCGCGGTCTGCGCGAGCACGGCAGCGGTCAGCAACCCGCCCGCGCCCGCGGTGCCGACGGTCATCAGGTCGGCCGCCAGGAAGAACACCACGAGACTGGCCCGGTTCACCGCCATCGGCAACGGCGACGCCAGGAACATCAGGACAACCGGCGGACCGCCCACCCCGCAGGCGCCGTTGAGCACGCCGAACGCGGTGCCGACGCCCGCCGACGTGGCGCGGCCGGGCAGGAACCGCGCGCGGTGCGCGAAGGCCAGCGCGAGTGCCGAGATCCCGACGGTCAGCCCGACCGCGAGCCTCGTCGCACGCACGGGCAGCTCCGCGAGGAGCCAGATCCCAGCGGGCAGGCCGACGAGCGCGCCGGCGAGCAGCCACCGCAGCGACGGACGGTGCACGTCCGGCCACACACGCGGGGCCAGCGTGGCGCTCGAAGCGACTTCCAGGAGCAGTGTGCTCGGGACGACGGCGGCCGGCGGCAGCACCAGGCAGAGGCAGCTGACCCACACCATCGACGCGCCGAACCCGGAATATCCGCGGATCAGCCCGCCCGCCAGCAAGGCGGCGATGGCCAAAGCCATCGCCGCCGGGGACAGCTGCCAGAAGGTGGCTGCGCTCACTCGGACGCCTGGGCTGGGGACGGGTGCGGCATGAGACCTCCACGGGGAACGGGCCGCACCAGCCTGAGCCAATTCTGGCTGTGACGGTAGATCCAGAATCGTGCTGCCGGGTGGTGCCAGCCGGTCAGGCCGAGGCGATCCCGGCTTGGCCGCGCGCGGAGTCCTGCGCCTCCGGAGCCGCCGGTCCGGCCGGTCGCCGCCGGCGGACCTCGTAGCTGACCAGGATCAGGGCCAGAGTGACGGCGCTGAGCCAGAACTGCGAGCGGGTCGAGGGCAGGAACGCCATCGCCAGGATGACCGAGAGCATCAGGGCGATCGTCGCGTAGCTGAGCCACGGGAACAGCCACATCTTGAGGCTGAGCGCGCCCGGGTCGGTGTTCTGCAGTCGTTTCCGAAGCCGGACCTGGGCGAGCGCGATGGACAGGTACACGAACAGTGCCACCGCGCCGTAGGAGTTCACCAGGAACTGGAAGATCAGGTTCGGTGAGACGTAGGACGCGATGACCGAGACGTAGCCGACCGCGGTGCCGGCGATGATCGCGCGCCGGGGCACCCCGCTGCGGGACAGCTTGGTGAAGTACGTCGGCGCGTCGCCGTTGCGCGTCAGCGCGAACAGCATCCGCGACGAGGTGTAGAGCGCGGAGTTGAGGCAGCTCAGCACCGCGGTGAGCACGATCGCGTTCATGATCGTCCCGACCGCCGGGATGCCGAGCACGTCCAGCACCGCGGCGTACGGGCTCACCCCGGTGTCCGGCGAGTTCCACGCCTTGACGGCGACCACGACGAACACCGAGCCGACGTAGAACAGCACCACGCGGAACACGATCGACCGCATCGCCTTGGCGATCGCGCGCCGCGGCTCGGCGGATTCGGCCGCGGCGATGGTGACGATCTCCGCGCCGGTGTAGAACCCGACGCACGGGACCACCGCGGCCAGAACGGCGCCGATGCCCATCGGGGCGAATCCGCCGTGTGCCACGAGGTTGCCGAGGCCGGCGTGCGCATGCGGCCAGAAGCCGCACAGGTACAGCACGCCGAGGCCGAGGAACACCACGATCGCGATGACCTTGATCGAGGAGAACCAGTACTCGAACTCGCCGTAGGAGCGCGCCGACACCAGGTTCGTCACGGTCAGCAGCAGGAGCAGGCCGAGGCTGAGCGCCCAGAGCGGCACGCCGGGCAGCCACAGGTGCAGGATCCGCCCGCCGGCCACCGCCTCGACGGCGACCACGATGACGAAGAAGTACCAGTACATCCAGCCGACCGCGAAGCCGGCGCGATTGCCCATCGCCTCCCGGGCGTAGACGTAGAACGAGCCGAGCGCGGGCCGCGCCACGGTCATCTCGGCCAGCATCCGCATGATGAGAACGGTGATCAGGCCGGCGATCAGGAACGAGACCACCGCGGCCGGGCCCGCCGACTGGATGACCACGCCGCTGCCGACGAACAGGCCGGCGCCGATGACCCCGCCCAGGGCGATCAGGTTCATGTGGCGTTGCTTGAGGCCCGGTTTGAGACCGCTCGAAGCGGCGGTTTCCGGTGCAGAGCCCACGTCTCCTCCTTCCGGCGGCGCCGGGGGACCTCGATGTCCCCGCGCCGGCCGCCGCCGCGATGTCGCTGAGAGCTGCTATGTGGTTCCCGTCACCGTAAGAAGGGACAGGCCCCTCCGCGAGAGCCAGATGCGGCCGATGCGCCGGTACCAGAATGGACCAGTCCCGGACAGCACGAAAGGCGCCGGGTGCCCCGTGCTGCTTGGGGGTACCCGGCGCCCGTCGCGCTCATCCGCCGAGGCGGGATCAGGTGTGCGGTCCGTGAAGGACCCCTTGAGGGAATCTGAGTCCCGGAAGGGGCCCTTCACGGACGTGGAAATGCGGTCAAACGGTAGTGAATTGGCTATCGATACGGTTGTCTGTCAGGGCTGAATCGCCTTTTCCACGTCGGTGAGCATGCCGTCGACGCCGTGCAGCAACGCGTCGAGCACGTCCGTGTCGGCCACCAGCGGCGGCGAGATCATGAGCATGGTCGCGCCGCGATCGTCGCCGCGGAGGATGACGCCGGTGCGCCGGAACGCTTCGGGCAGTACCTGGCGCAGCACGGTCAGCGACTCCTGCTCGGTCAGCTCGCGGCCGCTGTCGCGGTCGGCCATCAGCTCGATCGCGTAGAAGAACCCGGTGCCGCGCACGTCCTTCACACACCGGTGCGCGTCCTTGAGAGACTCCAGCGCGGCATGCAGTTTCGGCCCCTCGGTCAGCACGTGCTCGGGGACCTTCTCGTCGCGCATCGCGGTGATGTTGGCGACCGCGATCGCCGTCGACACCGGATGTCCGCCCCAGGTCGCGCCGTGGGTGAAGACGCCGCCCTTGGGGGAGTCGTACAGGTCGGCGACCAGCCGCTCGCGGACGATGACGCCGCCGAGCGGGGCGTAGCCGGACGTGGAGCCCTTGGCGAAGGTGATCAGGTCCGGCACGACACCGGTCAGTCCGTGGCCGAAGAAGTGGCCCAGCCGGCCGAACGAGCAGATCACCTCGTCGGACACCAGCAGGACGCCGTATTTGTCGCACAGCGCCCGCAAAGCCGGCCAGTAGCCCTCCGGCGGGACCAGTGCGCCGCGCCCGTTCTGCACCGGTTCGGCGAACACCGCCGCGACCGTCTCCGGGCCTTCTTCGAGGATGACCGCTTCGATGGCGCGGACGCAGTCCAGCTGGTCGGCCGGACCGCAGTCGCCGGTGAGGCCGAGCGTGTTGGGCACGTGCCGGATGCCCGGCAGGAGCGGGCCGAACGGCTCCTTGATCTTCGGCAGCCCGGTGACCGACAGCGCGCCCAGAGTCGTTCCGTGGTAAGCCATTTCGCGGCTGATGATCTTCGTCCGCTCCGGGGCGCCCTGGCTGCGGTGGTACTGCCGGGCGAATTTGAGCGCGGTCTCCACCGCCTCCGAACCGGAGTTGACGAAGAACGTGGTGCCCAGGTCGCCGGGCGCGAGCGAGGCGATCAGCCGGGCCGCTTCGATCGACGGCGGGTGCGCGGAACCCCAGTTGCTCGCGTAGGCGAGGGTGGCGACCTGCTCGGCCGCCGCCTGGGCGATGTCCGCGCGGCCGTGGCCCATGTTGACGCAGAACAGTCCGGCGAGTCCGTCGAGGTGCCGGCGGCCCTCGGTGTCGATCAGGTAGCTGCCTTCGCCGCGGACGAACACCGGGAACTCGCTCTGCCAGGTGTCCTTGCGCGTGAAGTGGGGCCCGAGGTGTCGGCGGGCCGTGGCCCGCAGCTCCGTGACGTTCACCTGGCGACCTCCTGTGAGTGCGAAAAACGGGATGTGTCGAGCATCGCAATGAGGCTGGCCCTGGCCCAGAGCCAGAAAGCGGCCGATCACTGGGGCCAGATCGAGGCCCGGACCGGTTAATCCGGGAAGGGCCCCTTGCGGGAATCTGCTTGGGTTCTAGTGGTGGTTGCAACGCCTGAGTTGTTGAGGGGTTGCCGTGGCGGGGGTCCGGGAGGTTGCAGCGTCGCGGGGTCGGGGGAGGTTGGCGGCGGAACGCCGCCGGTATTTTGATCTTGTGGCGGAAGGCGTGGGCACTGTCGAGGCGTGCCGGGTTGTCGGGGTCGACCGGCGGACCGGGCACCGGTGGCGGCACGGGCGGCCGAGCCGGGCGGGGCGGACGGCCGTGCGGTCGCCGGCCCCGCCCTCGCGTCCGGCCCCCGTCGCCGATGCCCGCCCCGAGGCGCAGTCGCGGTTCCTGACGCAGCAGGAACGGCTGGCGATCGCCGACCTGCGCCGGGCAGGGGCCGGGGTCCGCGCGATCGCCCGGGAACTGGGCCGCGATCCCGCCACGATCAGCCGCGAACTGGCCCGCAACGCCCGTCCCGGCAGCCGCGGCTACCGGCCCTACGCCGCCCAGGCCCGCGCCGACGCGCGCCGCAAACGGCCCAAGACCGGCAAGATCGCGGCCTGTCCCGAGCTGCGCGACCTCGTGCAGGGCATGCTGCGCAAGAAGTTCAGCCCGGAGCAGATCAGCCAGCGGCTGCGCCGCGACCACCCCGACCGCCCGGAGCTGCACGTGACCCCCGAAACCGTCTACCAGGCCCTCTACGTCCAAGGCCGCGGCGAACTGCGCCGCGAACTGCACCGCGCGCTGCGCACCGGCCGCGCCGTGCGCAAACCCCGCCGCACCGGCGAAGCCCGCCGGCCCCGCTTCGCCGAACCCATGGTCATGATCAGCGAACGCCCCGCCGAAGCCGCCGACCGCGCCGTCCCCGGCCACTGGGAAGGCGACCTGATCATCGGCAAGGACGGAGCCTCCGCCATCGCCACCCTGGTCGAACGCGCCACCCGCTACACGCTCCTGGTCCCCCTGCCCCACGGCCGCGGCGCCGACGCCGTCCGCGACGCCCTCGTCACCGCCATGCACACCCTGCCCGACCACCTGACACGGTCCCTGACCTGGGACCAAGGCTCGGAAATGGGCCGACACCGCGAATTCACCATCGCCACCGGCATCCCCGTCTACTTCTGCGACCCCCACAGCCCCTGGCAACGCGGCAGCAACGAAAACACCAACGGCCTGCTGCGCCAGTACTTCCCCAAAGGCACCGACCTCTCCCTCCACAGCCCCGAACACCTCGCCGCCGTCGCCGCAGAGCTCAACTGCCGCCCACGCAAAACGCTCGGCTGGGACACCCCAGCCGAACGCCTCGCTACACTCCTCACCGAAACCAGCTAATCCAGCCTGTGTTGCGACGACCCCTCGAATCCGCCCTGATTCCCGCAAGGGGCCCTTCACGGACTTTCCGGCTCGCGAACCGCCGCGCGCTTACACGTAGTCCTGGTACTTTTCCAGGAATCGAACCGGCTTCGACAGCGCGTCGCGGCGGAACGGGTCGCCCAGCTCGCGGGTGCACATGACCTCGACGACCGTGGTGCGGCCCTCGTTCATTTGCGCGTCGACCGCCTTCCGCAGCGCCGGGCCGACGTCCTCGAGCTTGTCCACCACGATGCCGTCGGCGCCCATCGCCTGCGCGATCCCGGCGAAGCTCTCGCTTTCCAGTTCGCCGGCGACGAACCGGCGGTCGTAGAAGTCGACCTGGTTCTTCTTTTCCGCGCCCCATTGCCGGTTGTGGAAGACCACCGCGGTGACTGGGATGTCGTGCCGCACCGCGGTCATGATCTCGCCCATGCTCATGCCCCACGCGCCGTCGCCGGCGTACGCGATCGCCGGCCGGTCCATCGCGGCGGCCTTCGCGCCGATGATGGTCGGCAGCGCGTAACCGCAGTTGCCGAAGGACATCGGGGCGAAGAAGGAGCGGGGCTCCTCGAACCGCAGGTAGCTGTGCGCGACGGAGTTGATGTTGCCGATGTCGGTGGAGACCATCACCCGCGGCGGCATGGCCTTCTCCAGCTCGCGCAGGACCTGGCGCGGGTGCAGCCAGTTGCCCTCCTCCTGGTCCTGCTCGGCGATCATGTCGAGGGAGTAGGGGTCCTTCTCGTGGGTCCACTCGGAGAGCTCTCGCTCCCACGCCTCTTTTTCGGCCTTGGTGCGCGCGGCGCGTTCGTCGCGGGTGGCGTCGCAGGCGAGCGTCCGGTCGGCGAGCCGGTCGGCGAGCGCCGCCGCGGCGGCCTTCGCGTCGCCGCAGATGCCGACGGTGATCTTCTTGACCAGGCCGAGCATCTTGTGGTCCGCGTCGATCTGGATGATCTTCGCGTTCTTCGGCCAGTAGTCCATGCCGTGCTGCGGCAGGGTGCCGAACGGGCCGAGCCGGGTGCCGAGCGCGATCACCACGTCCGCCTGCGAGATGAGCTTCATCGCGGCCTTGGAGCCCTGGTAGCCGAGCGGGCCGCACCACTGCGGGTGGCTGGCCGGGAAGCTGTCGTTGTGCTGGTAGCTGTTGACGACCGGCGCGCCGAGGCGCTCGGCGAGCGCCTTGGCCTCCTCGACGCCGTCGGACATGACTACGCCGCCGCCGGAGATGATGACCGGGAACTCCGCGGTGGCCAGCAGTTCGGCCGCCTGGGCGAGGCTCTTGTCGCCGCCGGGGCCGCGGTCCAGCCGCTGCGGCTCCGGGATCTCGGTTTCGATCTCGCCGTAGAAGAAGTCGCGGGGGATGTTCAGCTGGGTCGGGCCGATCTCGGCGAGCGCCCGGTCGAAGGCCCGCGCGGTGTACTCGGCCATCCGCTTCGGGTTGTTCACGTGCGCCTGGTACTTCGTGAACTCCTGGAACATGGGCAGCTGGTTGGCTTCCTGGAAGCCGCCCAGCCCGGTGCCCATCGTGCCCGCCTCCGGCGTGATCATCACGACCGGGCTGTGCGCCCAGTAGGCCGCGGCGATCGCGGTGACGCAGTTGCTGATGCCCGGGCCGTTCTGCCCGATCACCACGCCGTGCCGGCCGCTGACCCGGGCGTAGCCGTCTGCCATGTGCGCGGCGCCCTGCTCGTGCACGACCGGGACGAGCCGGATGCCGGCCGGCGCGAAGATGTCCATCGCGTCCATGAACGCCGAGCCCATGATGCCGAAGATGTCGGTGACGCCATTGGCCACCAGCGTCTCGACGAAGGCCTCGGACGGGGTCATCTTCGCCGTCCCGCTGACGACGGTGCGGCCGTCGCCCGTCTTCCTCTCCGCCATGGTTGAACTCCTTCGACGAGTGAAAGTCTTGGTTTTCGGTACGTGAAGTTCATAAAAGCTGAACATGGTGGACGATAGGACGCCACGTGCGGCAGGTCAACCGCGAGTTCCTGGAAAACGAGACAGGGTGTGCTACTTTTCGGAACGTGAGTGAGTTGCGTAAGCCGCCCGCCGTCGAGCTCGTGCGCGAGCCGGACGGGGCGGGCCTCGACGGCGACACCCCGACCATGCGGCTGTTCTCGCTGCTCGAGCTCATCGCGGCCAAGGACCAGCTGGTGACGCTGCAGGGGCTGGTCGAGGAGACCGGCCTGCCCAAACCGACCCTGCACCGGATGCTGCAGCAGCTGGAAGGCGCCGGGCTGCTCGTCCGCCAGGCGGACGGCAGGCACTACGGCACCGGCGTCCGGCTGCGCCGGCTCGCGGAGAACCTGCTGCTCAACGCGACCCATCACGGCGCGCGGCACGCGGTGCTCAAGCACCTGGTGGACGAGCTGGGGGAGAGCTGCAACATCACCGCGCTGTCCGGCAGCGAAATCGTGTACCTCGACCGCGTCGAGACGCCCGAGCCGCTGCGGTTCTACCTGCGCCCGGGTTCGCGGGTGCCGATCCACTGCTCGGCCAGCGGCAAGATCATCCTGGCCCAGATGAGCCCGGCGCAGCGGCGCAAGCTGCTCGCGCACGCGCCGCTCAAGTCCTACACCGCGAAGACGATCACCGACCTCGACGAGCTGGAGGAGGAGTTCGCCCGCATCCGGCGGGACGGATTCGCCCTGGACGACGAGGAGTTCCTGCCCGGCCTGGTGTGCGTGGCGGTGCTGGTGCCCAGCCGCACTGGCCGTTCCAACCTGGCGGTGGCGGTGCAGGCCCCGGTCATGCGGCTCACCGCAGACAAGGCGCTGCAGGCGCTGCCCGCGCTGCAGCGAGCCGCCGAGGCGATCCAGGAGGTCGAGGCAGAGGGACAACCCGACGCCGCCGACAGCATCCCGTCCTGACGGAGGTCCCTTGATGAACTCGTTGTCCCCCCACGGTCCCGACGCCCGGGTCGCCGTGCGCGACGCGTTCGGCATCGACGCGGACCTGCTCGTCCCGTGCTTCGCCGAACCGGACGAGCACGTGCCCGAACTCGACTCCGCGTACCGGTTCAATCCAGACGTGACGCTCGCGTTGCTGGCCGGGTTCGCGCACAACCGGCGGGTGCTCGTGCAGGGCCTGCACGGCACCGGCAAGTCCACCCACATCGAGCAGGTCGCCGCCCGGCTCAACTGGCCGTGCCTGCGGGTGAACCTCGACGGGCACCTGAGCCGGCTGGACCTGGTCGGCAAGGACGCGGTGGTGCTGCGCGAAGGCAAGCAGGTGACCGAGTTCCGCGAGGGAATCCTGCCGTGGTCCCTGCGCCGGCCCACCGCGCTGATCCTCGACGAATACGACGCGGGGCGGCCGGACGTCATGTTCGTCATCCAGCGGCTGCTGGAGCGGGACGGCAAGTTCACGCTGATCGACAGCAACACGGTGCTCCGCCCGCATCCCGGCTTCCGGCTTTTCGCCACCGCCAACACGGTGGGGCTGGGCAACCTCAACGGTCTCTACCATGGGGTCCAGCGGCTCAACCACGCGCAGATCGACCGCTGGAACATCGTGGCCGCGCTGGACTATCTGGCACCGGAGGAGGAAGCCGCGATCGTGCGCGCCCGGGTGCCGCGGCTGCCCGCGCAGCTGGTGCCGGCGATGGTGGCGGTGGCCGGGCTGACTCGCGAAGGGTTCCGGGCGGGTGATCTGTCCGCGCTGATGTCGCCGCGCACCGTCATCACGTGGGCGGAGAACTGCGAGATCTTCGGCGATCCGGCGCTGGCGTTCCGGCTGACCTTCCTCAACAAATGCGACGAAGCCGAGCGGCCGGTCGTCGCCGAGTACTTCCAGCGCTGCTTCGACCGGGAACTCGCCGCGGCGTGAACGCTTCCGAGGTCCGGCGCCGCCAGGAAGTCGAAGAGCTGTCCGCGGCGGCGATCCGCGCGGTCAGCGGCGAACCCGAGGTGCATTTCCGGGCCGGGCGGCTGCATCGCGACGGCCGGCCGGTGCCGCTGTCCGTGCCGCACCTGCGCGCCGAAGACGAGGACGTGCGGTCGTTTCGCGGTGCGGCGGACGGGATGGCGTTGCGCCTGGTCCGGTCCGACCGCGCCCGGCACGCGCGCCTGCGGCCCGGCGGCGGCGTCGCGCGGCTGCTGTTCGAGCTGCTCGAACAATTCCGGGTGGAGTCTCTGGTGCCGGCCGATTTTCCCGGTATCGCGGCGAATCTGCGGCGGCGACACGTTCGCTGGTCGCTCGCGGCGCACCACAATGGACTGACTGAAACCGCGCGCGGAGTGCTGATCTACACCGTTGCCCAGGTCGCCCGTGCCCGGATCACCGGCGAGCCGGTAGTGGCTGAAACTGAGGACCTGATCGAGCCTACGCGCGCGGCGATCGCCCCTGTCCTCGGCACCCACTTGGCCGGGCTTCGCCGGTGCCGCACCGACCAGGAAGCGTTTGCCGCGCACGCTCGCGCGCTGGCCGACGCAGTCGCTGGGATGCTTGGACCTGAGCAGGCGGAGGACGCGGAGAAGGACGAGAAGGGCGTGGAGTACGCGCTCTTGCTGGATTTCGAGGACGATCCAGGCGCGGAGGACGGCGGCACCGCCAGTTTGGGCGGCCAGACCGGACTGACCGCCGCGAGCGGACCGTATCGGGTGTTCACCACCGCGTACGACCGGGAGGACCGGGCGGGCTCGCTCGTGCGGCCGGACCTGTTGCGGGAACTGCGGGAACGGCTGGACGAGCGGGTCGCGCGCCACGGCGTCAACGTGGCCCGGCTGGCGCGGGAACTGACCGCCGTCCTGGCCGCACCCGAGCGCGCCGGGTGGGACAGCGACCAGGAGGAGGGCCGGATCGACGGCCGGGCCTTGGCGCGGCTGATCGCCACTCCCGCGGATCACCGGGTGTTCCGGGTGGAGCGCACCGAGCCGGTCGCCGACGTGCTGGTGACCTTCCTGCTGGACTGCTCGGGTTCGATGAAGGCGCACCGCGAAACCGTCGCGGTGCTGGTCGACCTTTTCGCCCGAGCGCTCGATCTGGCCGGCGCGAGCTGCGAAATCCTCGGCTTCACCACCTCCGCGTGGAACGGCGGCCGCGCCCGGCGCGACTGGCTGCGGGCCGGGCGCCCGGCGCATCCGGGACGGCTGAACGAGCGTCGGCACTTGGTGTTCAAAGACGCTGCGACGCCCTGGCGACGTGCTCGGCGGGACATAGCGGCGTTGCTCAAACCGGACTTGTTCCGTGAAGGCATCGACGGCGAAGCACTGGCCTGGGCTGCCTCTCGGGCGCGCGCGTGCGAGGCGCGGCGGCGGCTGATTTTCGTGGTGTCCGACGGGAGTCCGATGGACGGTGCCACCGCGCTGGCGAACGACGAGCGCTGTCTCGATCACCACCTGGCCGAGGTGGCCGGCGATGTTGCGCGCGGCGGCGACGCGGAGGTGTACGGCATCGGGGTCGGGCTCGATCTGAGCGCGTACTACCGACGCAGCCTGTCGCTGGATGCCGCGGAAGGCACGGGTTTCCGCGCCTTCCGCGAGATCCTCGACCTGATCGCGCGCCGTCAGCCGGCCGGCTGAGCAGCGAGAAAGCAGGCTCCAGCCGAAGACGATCACCAGGTTCAACCCCATCGACACCAGGCCGGTGTTGATGCCGCCGGGGGCGGTTGCGGGGCGAGCGTTCCGCGGTTCGTCCGGGTCCGGGTGCGGTGCGGTCGTGAAGGACCCCTTGAGGGACTCAGAGTCCCTGAATGTTCCCTTCACGGACTCCAGGTCCGTCGGAGGTCCTGACGAACTCCGCGTCCGTCAGGGGCCCCTTCACGGAATCCAAGTCCCTCAAGGGGTCCTTCACTGACAGCCGGGGCCGCCGGACGTGGCCGGGTTCAGCCCCCGAGCAGCTCTGTGCACACCTGGCCGAGCAGCCGGATTCCCGGTTCGATCGCCGGCGCCGGCGTGGCGGAGAACCCGATGCGGAAGTGGTTGCGCGGCGGATCGTCGCCGAGGAAGAAGATGTCGCCGGGCTCGATCAGGATTCCCTTCCGCTCGGCGCGCTCCACCAGGACCCGGCAGTCCAGCTCGGGCGGGCCGGTCATCCACAGGCTGACGCCGCCGGGCGGGTACGGCGGCTGCGGCCACGGCAGATCTTCGGCGGAGGCGGCGCAGGTGGCGGCCCACTTGCGCATGAGTTTCGTGCGGTAGCGCCGCAGCGAACGGTGGTACTCGCCGCTTTCGATGAGCAGCGCCAATGCGCGCTGCAGCTGCCCGGGCGGGTGGCGCACCATGTAGCGGCGGGCTTCGCGCAGGGCGCGCACCAGTTCCTTCGGCCCGACCAGGTAGCCCAGTCGCAGCCCCGGGGACAGGAACTTGGAGAACGTGCCCAGGTAGACCGCGTCCCCGCTGCTGTCGAGCGCCTTCAGTGCGGGAGTCGGGCTGCCCTGGTAGCGGAACTCGCTGTCGTAGTCGTCCTCGACGACCACAGTCCCGGACGCGGCGGCCTGGGCGAGCAGCTGGCGGCGGCGGCCGATGCTCAGTGTCGCGTTCGTCGGGTGCTGGTGGCTCGGCGTGAGGTAGAGCAGGTCGATCCCGTCGAGCGACTCGGGCGGGCGCAGGCCGCGGGAGTCGACGTCGATTCCGGCGACTCGCGCTCCGGTGCGCAGGAAAATGTGCCGTGCGTCGAGATAGCCGGGGTTTTCGATGCCCACCACCTGGTCCGGTCCGAGCAGCACCCGGCCGAGCAGGTCGAGCCCCTGCTGCGATCCGACGGTGATCAGCACTTCGTCCGGTTCCGCTTCGATCCCGCGGGCGGTCAGCAGCTCCCGGCAGACCATCTCGACCAGCATCGGGTCGTCGGAGCCGACGCTGTCCTGGAGGCTGTGGAACACGTGCGGTTTGTACAGCGCGTCGCGCAGGCAGCGAGTCCACGACCGCGCGGGGAAGGCGGCGACGTCGACCTGCCCGGCGAGGAACGGGTACGGATAGCTCGCCCAGTCGCTGCGCTTCTCGATGTGCGCGATGCCGGCGTCCGGGAAGCTGCGCACGCGGCGGGTCCAGTCGATGCGCGACTCGGTGTCGCGCTGCTCGGTCGCGCAGTGCGGGCGCATCTCCCGGTTGACGAACAGCCCGCTGCGTTCGCGGCTGTCCACGTAGCCCTCGGCCACCAGCTCCTGGTAGGCAAGGTTGATCGTGTTACGGGAGACACCCAGCTCCACGGCCAGCTCCCGCGAGCTGGGCAGCCGGCGCGCCGGGTCGAACGTACCGACCGCGATGCCGTGCTCGATCGCCCGGCGGACCTGCCGGTACAGCGGCTCGTCGGACGACCGGTCGATCTCGATCAAGGTGCGCGGCAAGGGCGTTCTCCTCCGATGGCCGGCGCGGGGCAAGGTGGGCCGAACGTAACGTGCGGCGGCCCGTTTTCCCACCCCGCGCCGGGTGGGCCGGCGCGCCTCAGGCGAGCGCGGCGGCCGCGTCCGCGACGGGAAGGCCGTGGGCGACGGCGACCGGCTCGTAGGTCAGCGTCCCGGACACGGTGTTCACGCCGCCGAGCAGTTCGGGCGTGTCGCGCACCGCGGTCCGCAGGCCCTTGTTCGCGATTTCCAGCGCATAGGGCAGTGTCACATTGGTGAGCGCGTGCGTGGAGGTGTGCGGTACCGCGCCCGGCATGTTGGCCACGCAGTAGAACACCGATTCGTGGACGCGGAAGGTCGGCTCGGCGTGCGTCGTGGGCCGGGAGTCTTCGAAGCAGCCGCCCTGATCGATCGAGATGTCCACCAGCACGCTGCCCGGCTTCATCCGGGAGACCGTCTCGTTGGACACCAGGCTCGGCGCCTTCGCCCCGGGCACCAGCACCGCGCCGATCACCAGGTCGGCTTCGAGCACCGCCTGCTCGATCGCGTACGAGTTCGCCGCGGCGGTGCGGATGCGGCCCTGGTACATCCGGTCCGCGGCACGCAGCTTGTCCACGTTCTTGTCGAACAACACGACGTCGCCCCAGGTGCCCGCCGCGACCGCGACCGCGTTCATCCCGGCGACGCCCGCGCCCAGCACGACCACGCGGGCCGGCGGGACTCCGGACACGCCGCCGATCAGCACGCCGCGCCCGCCGTTCACGCGCATCAGCGTCTGCGCGCCGACCTGCGGCGCCAGCCGGCCGGCTACCTCGCTCATCGGGAACAGCAACGGAAGCGAGCCGTTGGGCAGCTGCACGGTCTCGTAGGCGACCGTCGTCGTGCCCGCGTCGAGCAGCGCCCGCGTGCAGGGCTCGCTGGCCGCGAGGTGCAGGTAGGTGAACAGCAGCTGGTCGGAGCGGAGCCGGTGGTACTCCTCGGCGACCGGTTCCTTCACTTTCAGCACCAGTTCCGCGGTGCCCCACACGTCGTCCGCCCGGTCGAGCAGCTTCGCGCCGGCGGCCGCGTAGTCGTCGTCGCGAATGGACGAGCCCTCGCCCGCGCCGCGCTCCACGAAGACCTCGTGGCCGGCCGCGACGAACTCGTGCACGCCGGCCGGCGTCGCCGCTACCCGGTACTCGTGGTTCTTGACCTCACGAGGCACACCGATCTTCATCGCCTGCTCCCATCTGTCGTGTGTGGACCGAGAGTGCGGGACGGCTGGCCACGGCGAAAGTGCCAGAAACCGCGCGGTCGAAGGGTCCAGAAGGAGCTCGGCTGGACCCGCCATCGGGGACGGTTCTGGCCCTGTCGTGGTGGCCAGCG
Organism: Amycolatopsis benzoatilytica AK 16/65; assembly: GCF_000383915.1. Taxonomy (NCBI): domain Bacteria; kingdom Bacillati; phylum Actinomycetota; class Actinomycetes; order Pseudonocardiales; family Pseudonocardiaceae; genus Amycolatopsis; species Amycolatopsis benzoatilytica. Next base: position 3,081,954 of record NZ_KB912942.1, on the reverse strand, counting down.
GGTCGCCATCCTCACGGAGAGCGTTGCTGTCCGCCGCGAGGAGTTGCGAGATGACCATGGCCCCTCTGGCCGAGACCTGGCGCGAACGCGTCGGCAGCGCCCGCCCGCGGGTCGCACTGGCCGACGGTGCCGATGAACGCGCGGTCCGCGCGGCCGCCCGGCTGACCGAGCAAGGCGCGATCCGACCGTTGCTGGTCGGTCCGACCGCGGAAATCGCCGCGGCCGCTGCTGTTTTGGGGCTGCCTGTTCCGTCCGTTTTGGACACTGCGGAACTCGCGGCCGACGAAGCCGTCCTCGCCCGGCTTGCCGCCGCGTTCCCGGGCCGGACGGACACGGTGGTCTGCGACCCGCTCGCGCTCGCCGCGGCCGCGCTGGCCCTCGGCCGGGTCGACGCCTGCCTGGCCGGCGCGACCCGGCCGACTTCCGACGTGCTCCGGGCCGGCCTGCGGATCGTCGGCCTGGTCCCTGGCGTGCGGACCTTGAGCAGCTCGTTCCTGATGCTGCTGCGAGACGGCCGGGCACTCACCTTCGCCGATTGCGCTGTGGTGCCGGAGCCGGACGCCGACGCGCTGGCGGACATCGCCGCGAGCGCCGCCGAAACGCACCGTGCGCTCACCGGAACCGAGCCGGTCGTCGCGTTGCTGTCGTTCAGCACTCGCGGCAGCGCGAAGCACTCCGCGGTGGAGAAGGTCCGGCGCGCCACCGAGTTGGTCCAGGAACGGCTGCCCGGCATCGAGGTGGACGGCGAACTGCAGTTCGACGCCGCCGTGGTGGACGCGGTGGGCATGGCGAAGGCGCCGCGCTCGTCCGTCGCCGGTCGGGCGAATGTGCTGGTGTTCCCGAATCTCGACGCCGGAAACATCGCCTACAAGGTCGCCGAACGGCTCGGCGGCGCGACCGCGCTCGGCCCGATCCTGCAAGGCGTCGCCGCGCCGCTGCACGATCTTTCGCGCGGGTGCAGCGCGGCCGATGTCGAGACGATGGCGCTGATCAGCGCGGTGCACGCGGTGACCGGCCGGGAAATGGAGGAAGCCCGATGAGCGCAGGCATCGAGTTGGTCGTGCTGGACCTGGCCGGCACGACGGTTCGCGACGACGGAGCGGTCGAAGCCGCCTTCGCGGAGGCGCTGGAGACGGCAGGCGTGCCGGCGGACTCGCCGGAGCGCGCGGAGGTGGACGCTTACGTCCGCGACACCATGGGACAGTCCAAAATTGAGGTATTCCGCGCATTGTTCGCGGAGGACGACGTTGCCGAACAAGCGAATCTCGCGTTCGAGAAGGCGTTCGCCGCGCACGCGATCGAAGCGGCCGAGCCGCTGCCCGGTGCGGCGGAGGCGATCGACAAGCTCCAGGCACAGGGCCGCAAGGTATGCCTCAGCACCGGTTTCTCGGCCGAGACCCGCGACGCGCTCCTCGCCCGGCTCGGCTGGACCGAGGTGGCCGACCTGGTGATGTGCCCCTCGGACGCGGGCCGCGGACGGCCGTTCCCCGACCTGGTGCTGACGGCGGTGCTGCGCTTGGGAATCAGCGACGTGCGCGCGGTGGCCGTGGCGGGCGACACCGGGTTCGACATGCTGACCGGCCGCCGAGCCGGAGCTTCGGTGGTTGCCGGAGTGCTGACCGGAGCGCACAACGAAGCGGTGCTGCGCGCGCACGGCGCGACGCACGTGCTGGGTTCGGTGGCGGAGTTGCCTGCGCTGCTGGACCCTCGCTGAGCACCTCCTTTTCGCTGGCTCGGACCGGAACCGCGGACTGGCCGCGGCCGCCGCGCCGACCGGACTGCCCCCTTTTCGGCGACTTCGCGCAGTCCGGCCGCTGCTGTCCGCTTCTGCGGGCATTCCTCTTCCCGCTGATTCCGTTTCGGCTGTTTCGCCCGGTTGCGGGCGACCGCCGGAAGCACGACGGAAACATCCTCGTAACACCGCGCGGTTAGCTTCCAACGGCCGGTAGTCGGAGACGAGGAGTGTTCCAGCGTGGTGGATACCGGAAGCACGGCATGGCTGCTCGGCAGCGCCGCCCTGGTCATGCTCATGACCCCGGGCCTCGCGCTGTTTTACGGCGGCATGGTCCGCGCCCGGAGCGTGCTGAACGTGATGGCGATGACCTTCATCTGCCTCGCCACGGTCGGGCTCGTCTGGGTGATCTACGGGTATTCGCTCGCGTTCGGCCCGGACTGGTTCGGCGGGCTGCTCGGCAATCTGCGGATGGCGGGCCTGCGCGGACTGGCGGAGCAGACCGTCGGGCCGCCGGGGAACCAGGTACCGCTCTACGGGTTCGTCGCGTTCCAGATGATGTTCGCGATCATCACCGTCGCACTGCTGGCCGGCGCGATCGCCGAGCGCGCCCGGTTCTGGACCTGGACGGTGTTTTCCATCGTCTGGGTCACCCTGGTGTACATCCCGGTGGCGCATTGGGTGTTCGCCCCCGACGGGTGGATCGCCGCGAAGCTGCACGTGCTGGACTTCGCGGGCGGCACGGTCGTCGAGGTCAATTCCGGTGCCGCCGCGCTGGCGCTGGCGCTCGTGCTCGGCCGCCGGCACGGCTGGCCGAAACAGCCGGTCCGGCCGCACAACCTGCCGTTCGTGATGTTCGGCGCCGGGCTGCTGTGGTTCGGCTGGTTCGGGTTCAACGCCGGTTCCGCGCTGGTCGCGAAGAATCTGGCCGCCACGTCGTTCCTGAACACCACTGTCGCCGGTGCGGCGGCAGTGGTGGGCTGGCTGATCGTCGAGCAGCTGCGCGACGGGAAGCCGACCACGCTCGGCGCCGCGTCCGGCGCGGTGGCCGGGCTGGTCGGGATCACGCCCGGCTGCGCGTACGTGGAACCGCTCGGCGCGATCGCCATCGGCGCGGTCGCGGGCGTGGCCTGCTCGTTCGCGGTGAGCCTGAAGTACCGGTTCGGCTTCGACGATTCGCTCGACGTGGTCGCGGTGCACGGACTCGGCGGGCTCACCGGCACGCTGATGATCGGCCTGTTCGCGACGATGAGCGTCGACCCGCAAGGCGCGAACGGCCTGTTCTACGGCGGCGGACTCGACCAGTTGTGGCGCCAGGCGGTCGGAACGCTGGCGGTACTAGGGTATTCGTTCGTGGTGACCTTGCTGATCGGCTGGGCCATGCACAAGTTCTGGGGATTCCGGGTCGACCGCGAAGCCGAGATCGACGGGGTCGACGAGGCCGAGCACGCCGAAGGCGCGTACGAGCTGGCAATCCAGTCCGGACGCCGGGGGAGCGCGCCCGCCGGCGGCTTCGGGCCGCACCTGCCGGCGCGCGAGGAGACTCGATGAAGCTGCTGACCGCCGTCGTCAAACCGTTCGTGCTGGACGACGTCCGGGTGGCCCTGCAGGACCTCGGCATCGCCGGGATGACGGTGAGCGAGGTCCGCGGCTACGGCAGGCAGAAGGGCCACACCGAGATCTACCGCGGCGCCGAGTACGCGGTCGACTTCATCACCAAGTACCGGCTGGAGATCCTGCTCGACGACGACCAGGTCGACACCGCGCTGCGCGCGATCTTGGAGACCGCGCACACCGGCAAGATCGGCGACGGCAAGATCTGGGTCACGCCGGTCGAGACGGTGATCCGGGTCCGCACCGGGGAACGCGGACGCGACGCGCTGTAGCGTTCCGCGGTCAGCTCTGCGGCGGCGGCCCGTCCTGGGGGAACGGCGGCTGCCCGGGCTGGCTGTACCCGGACGGCGGGGTGGTGCCGAAACCCTGCTGCGGCGGCCCGAATCCTGGCTGCCCCGGCCCGAATCCCGGCTGCGGCGCGTAGCCGACCGGGGCGTATCCGGGCTGCTGCGGCTGCCGGCCGCCCTTGGCGACCGCTACCGCGACCAGGATCCACGAGAGCAGGCTGAGTCCGTCGAGCACGAGGCCGACGACCGTGAAGATCACCGTGATCTCGTCGCTGCTGAGGTGGTCGGAGTCCATCCAGGACGTCGTGTCCATCAGCAGGAACTGCCAGGCGATCGAGGCCGCCGTCGCGACCAGCATGACCGCGAACGCGGCCACCATCAGCCCGGAAACCCCGCGGGCGCGTCGCTGGACCGAAACGATCAGGCCGATCAAACCCACCACCAGCTGCAACAGCTCCGGAATGATCCGGATGAGGGTCAACCCCAGGTTCGACATGCCTGTCCTCCACAGCTTTCCGCCCAGACCGCGACGCGGGTACGACGCCGGGCGGATCATATGGGTTCCCGGGCCGGGGCAGCGGTGGAACTGCAGTGAAGGGGCCCTTGCCGGACTCAGATTCCCTCAAGGGGTCCTTCACGGACTTGGGTCGCTGCGCCTGCCTGCATCAGCGTCAAGGTCCGCCTCGTCCAGACCGACATGAAGAAACTCGTCGAAACAACGCGAAGTAAAGACGCCGGATCGCGAGGTACTAACCCGCACATCTGCCCGGAACGACTACGGTGATTCGGGGGCATCGTCCGGAGCCGCGCGGGAGGGAGAAAGCCATGGCGAGAAACGCACTTCGACGATCAGTTCTCGGCGCTGGTGCGCTAATGCTGATCGCGTCCGCCGGCGCGGCGTGCGCCGGCGGGCCGGGGGAGGCACCGCCGGTGTCCACGCCCGTCGCGTCGAGTCCCGCCGCTGCGGTGCCGACTGTCAACGCGTGCGGCAAATACGTGGTGAAACCTTCGAGCCTGATCCTGACCTGCGCGGACGCGAATACCGTTCTCGACGATTTGCACTGGTCCGGATGGGGCTCGGCCACCGCGCACGCCACCGGCACGTTGCGGGAGAACGACTGCGCTCCGGACTGCGCGGACGGAAAAGTCGTTTCGGTCCGGACCGAGGTGACGGTCAGCGGATTGTCCGACGGGCATTACGACCGATTGCAGGTCACGGCGACTCCGCTGGCCGGCGACCCGCACGACTACGACCTGCGCACGACCGGTTAGCCCGGCGGCACCGGCCGGGACCCCGGGCCGGGGCCGGTCAGCCTCGCAGCGTCCGCTTGAGAATTTTCCCGGTGGGTCCCTTGGGAAGCTCGTCCAGCAGTGTGATCGTGCGCGGATACTTGTAGGCAGCGAGCCGTTCCTTACAGTGCATTGCCAGATCTTCGACGCTCGCGCTGGACCCGGCCTTGAGCACGACGTATGCCGCGACCTCCTCGCCGAGCCGTTCGTGCGGCTCGCCGACGACCGCGGCTTCCGCCACGGCCGGATGCTCGTACAGCACTTCCTCGATCTCGCGCGGATAGACGTTGAAGCCGCCGCGGATCACCAGGTCTTTGAGCCGGTCGACGACGAAGAAGTAGCCCTCGTCGTCGCGGTAGCCGAGGTCGCCGGTGCGGAACCAGCCGTCGCGGATCGTCTGCGCGGTCGCCTCCGGGCGGCGGTAGTAGCCCTTCATGACGTTGTGCCCGCGCACGACGATTTCGCCGATCTGGTCCGGGCCGGGGCCGAGCACCTTCCCGTCGGCGTCGAGGACTCGCACCTCCACGCCCCAGATCGGTTTGCCGATCGACAGCACTTTCCGTTGCTCGGCGCTGATGTTGAACGTCGTCGTGCTCGCCGTCTCGGACAGGCCGTAGCCTTCGAGGACGACGACCCCGCCGAACTTCTCCTCGAACGCCCGGATCACCTCGCCGGGCATCGACGCGCCGCCCGAGACCGCCGAGCGCAGCGACGACAGGTCGCGGCCGGACAGATCCTGTTGCAGCAACGCGACGTACATCGTCGGGACGCCGGAGAAGAGCGTGCAGCGGTGCCGCTCGATCTCGTCCAAGACTGTCGCCGCGTCGAATCTCGGCACCAGCACGAGAGATCCGCCGAAGCGGACCATGATGTTGAGCACGCTGGACAGTCCGAAGACATGGAACAGCGGCAGCACGCCAAGGCCCACATCCTCGGCGGTGGCACCGAACAGCTCGCCCGAGACGGTGCAGTTCATGAAGAGCTGGAAGTGGGTCAGTTCCGCGCCCTTGGGCTTGCCGGTGGTGCCGCTGGTGTAGAGCAGCACCGCGGTGTCGTCTGGGGACATCGCCCGCAGCAGGCCCGAATCCGGCGCTTCGAGGAGTTCGTCGAACGCGCGGGCTTCGCCGGGCGTGCCGACGACGTACACCGGAAGCCCGCCCGCGCCCTGGAACGCGGCCTCCGCGAACTGGTCGAATGCGATCAGCAGCCGGGACTCGCTGTCCTGCAGGTGATACGCGATCTCCGGCGCGGTCAGCAGCGGATTCAGCGGAACCATCGTCAGGCCCGCCTTGAGGATGCCGAAGTAGGCGAGGACGAACTGCGGCACGTTCGGCAGCTGCACCGCGACCTTGTCGCCCGGTTCGAGCCCGAGCCGCACCAGCGATTCGGCGACGCGGCCGGAAAGCTCGTCGACCTCGGCGTAGGTCAGCACCCGGTCGCCGGCGTGCAGGAACGGCTTGTCCGCGTGCGCCGCGGCCGATTCGGTGAGCATCGCGGCGAGGTTGAACGACATCGGTCACCGTCTTTCGAAGAAGCTGCGCGGCACGTCGATCAGCATGGTACGGATCTGCTCCTCGGTCACGCCGCTGTCTCGCAGGTAGGGAAGAACGTCCTCGAAGAGATGCGTGAAATGCCATTGCGGCAACAGTTCCAGCACGTTCGGGTCGATCCAGTCGAGATAGCACGACGCGTCCTGCGAAAGCACCATTTGTCCGGCGTAACCGCGCCGGACCAGCTCGGCCAGGGTGTCCGCGCGAGCCTCGAACGTGGTCTCCAGGTTGATGCCGAACCGGTCCATGCCGAGCACGAAACCCGCTTCGGCCAGCTCGGCGAGATGATCGCAGTCGGTGGTGTCGCCGCTGTGCCCGAGCACGACCCGGCGCGGGTCGACGCCCTCCTCGTCGCACAGCACGCGCTTGACCGCCAGCCCGGTGCGCGAGCCGGGGTGCGTGTGCACCGTGATCGGCACATTGGTCACCAGGTGCGCCTTCGCGACCGCGCGCAGCACCCGTTCCACGCCGGCGGTGAGGCCCTGGCTGTCGATGGCGCATTTGAGCATCCCCGCCTTGACCCCGGTGCCGGCGATGCCCTCGCGGATGTCCTTGACGAACATGTCGACCATCGGGTCCGGCACCTGGGCGTTGAGCGCCGGGCCCCGGTAGCGGAAGTAGAACGGCACGTCGTCGTAGGTGTAGATGCCCGTAGCGACGACGATGTTGAGCGGCACCTGCTCGGCGATGCGCTGGATGCGCGGAATGTAGCGGCCCAGCCCGACCACCGTCGGGTCGACGATCGTGCGCGCGCCCGCGTCGTACGCGCGCTGCAGCTTGGCGACCGCGTCAGCGACGCGTTCGTCCTCGTCTCCCCACTGCTCGGGGTAGTTCGCCTGGATGTCGGCGGTGAGCACGAAGACGTGTTCGTGCATGAGTGTGACGCCCAGAGAGGCGGTGTCCACCGGCCCGCGGACGGTCTCGATCGAGGTCATCGGCGCTCCAAGGATCGGCGGTCGGGCTGGATGCCGGCCAGGTGCGTCCGGCCGCACCATCGCGTGGAATACCTCCGAGATGCCGGGTTCCTCGGCCTCGGTCCGGTAGCCGGTGGCTTCGGCGAACTTCGCGCGCCGTCCGACCGCGACGGCCGGTTCGTCCAGACAGAACGTGGAGCATTCGCCGCGCACGCTCCTTCCTGCCGGAACTCCGGTGCTTCCGGCGGCGCCGCAGCACGCCGCCGGGCTCGTGGCGGCCCCATTTTTACGCGACGGTTCGCTGCGGCGCCAGTCCGATCTCGATCTGGCGCTTCGCGGCCGTGGGCGGCCGAGCCGATGCGGATCCGGAGGCTCCGCCGGGGGAGACGCCGCGCAACGTCGGGCAGAGCCAGCCTCGGCGCGGCCGTTGCGTAGGTCGCAGGTGTACCGGGCTGGGCGCGAAATTGACGGAGGAAAGCAGGCCGTAGTGGTGGACAAGCCCGGCGCGCGGCCGGACCTGGCCGAGCTGCGGACGGACCTGGCGCGGGCGCGATCTGCGCGGCTAGCGCCGCACCTGTTCCGTCGCGGCGCGTTGTGCGTGCGAGAGTACTGTCGCGAAAGCACCGTGCACTGTCAGGAACTGCTCCACTGTCAGGTCGGGATGCTGCCGGTCCAGCTGCTTGGTCGCCCATACGCACCAGCACAAATGTGCGTCGGCGACTGTCAGGTGTGCCGCTTCGGCGGCTTGACACGCATTCGCGCCGCCCAGAATCGCCTGGTGCATCAGAGCCGGAGTGGATCGTTGCTCCCAGGCGCGCAGGGAGGCCAGCGACGAAAGTCGGTGCAGCAGCGAGGACGCATCGGGCAGCGCCGTGCGGGGGACCGGGATGCCGCGGTGGAGCGGGCCTCGGTGCGCCGTCGCGCCGGAGTCGTCAGTGATCAAGCTTGTCATTCGAGTTCCCTTCCGGCGTCCGGTTACCCGCCGCGAAGCAGGCGAAACGTTGATAATCCGGGCGTAGCCGCCAGCCAGTGTCGCGTGATCGCTTTACGGCGCAACTGCCGTGAAGGGGCCCTTGCCGGACCTGGATTCCCTCAAGGGGTCCTTCACGGACGTAGGGCGGTGCGCGTTCACCGGCGTCCGGGCAACTCGTCGACAACAACGCGGAACAAAGGCACCGGGATCGCGAGACGCTAGAACCACTCCGCGGCTCGCAGCGCGAAGAAGGCGGCCACCACCAGCACGAGCACCGCCACCGCGACGAGCCACCCGACCGGCAGCGTGCGCGAAGGCATGGGCTGCGGGTGCGAGAGGCCCGACGTTTGGCCCGCGTCGGGCGGGGTGTCGCCGGGCGGCACCGAGCCGCCGGGTTCGAGACCCGGCACCTCGTCCGGTTCGGGTCCGGGTGCGGTCATGTCCGGTCTCCTGGTCGAGGGTGCGGTTCCCCGGCAGGTTTTCCGCATCCGGCGCCGATAAACCTCGGGCGCCGGCCAGCGCCGGAGAGAGGACGCGTTCGGTGACGGCGACTCGACGGAGCGATCCGGATATGCCGCGGCCTGGACCGGGCGTTGTCGAGCATGAGCGCGCTGCGCCCTCGACCTCGGTCAGACCGGACCGGCAAAGGGCGGCTGAGACCGGAGACCCGGCATCCGAGCTCGTGGCGATCTTACCCGGGCGTCACGAGCGACTGGCCGCGTAAGCGGACAGCAACGCGCGAAGAGCCGCCACCGCGCGTTCGGTCCGCTGGTCGTCGCCGAAGGCGGTCTGGTGGAAAACGAGCCCGTCTATTGTCATGAAGACCAGCTCCGCCAGCGCGCGGTCGTCGAGGCCGTTGCGGGCCAGTTCGCGCTGGACGGCGTCGCGATAGATGTCGTTGACGCGTTCCATCACCGGACGCAGCTCCGGGCGGCGGCGCGCCTCCAGGGTGAGCTCGTACTGGAACGCCTGGGCGTCCGGGTTCGCCGACACCAGAGACACCAGCCCGCTCGCGAACTGGCCGAACCCGGGCTCGTCCGAGGACAGCTCGGCGTCGGCGACACTGCGTTCGACGCAGCTGGCCAGTGCCTCCTCGACCAGCGTCGCCCAGTCTCCGAAGTGATAGCGCACCGAACCGTGGCTGACCCCGGCCTCCGCGGCCACCGACCGGTAGGTCAGGCCGCGCAGGCCCTGGGTCGACACCACCCGGATCGCGGCGTCGAGCAGCGCCTGCCGCCCCGATCCGTACGCCACCCCGCCCATCGGCTGCTACCTCCGCTTCCCTCGTGGCGGAAGTCTAGTGAAAGCTAAGGCTTCATCAGCACCGACGCCGACGGGTAGTCGCTCGCCCAACCGGGCGACAGCGGGGCGATGAAGACATTTTCGGTGCGGGTGCGGGTGATCCGCCAGCCTCCGGGTTCCCGGCGGAACGCGTTGTTGAGCCTGCTGGAGCGCAGCAGCGCGGTGCCGTCGGAGAACAGCCACGGCTGCAGGTGGATCCACTGCCCGGTCGCCGCGTCGCCGTCGACCCGGATCTGCTCCGAGGTCAGGTAATGCGCGTTGAGCAGCAGCGCCGGGTCACGTTTCTCGCCCCAGAACCGCTGGAAGTGGGCCCGGATCGCGGCGGCGCCCTCGGCTCGGCCGAACTGGCCGTCGTAGTACTCGCCCACGCCTTCCCACACCGCGTCTTCGGCGTAGAGCTCCATGATCAGGTCGATGCGCCGCTCGTCGTCGGCGACGCCGAACTCCGGGCACGGGGTGTCGCAGAGGAACATGTAGCGCGCCTGGATCCGGCGGATCTCCGCTTCGGCCTCCAGGACCCCGACCCGGCGGGCCAGTTCCGCGACGGTTTCTTCGATGGACACGGCGGTCACCTCACAGCACGATCGTGACGGTTTTGGTTTCGGTGTTGGCGAGAATGCCTTCGTAGCCGAGCTCTCGGCCGACTCCGCTGGCTTTCACCCCGCCCCAGGGCAGCTGCGGGCCGAGCGGCGACCAGCCGTTCACGCCGACCGCGCCGGCTTGCAGCGCGGCGGAAACGGTGTGCGCGCGCCGCAAGTCTTTCGTCCAGACGGTCGCCGCGAGGCCGTACTCGCTGTCGTTGGCCAGCGCGATGGCCTCGTCCTCGTCTTCGAACGGGATCACCGTCCCGACCGGTCCGAAGATTTCTTCGCGGGCAATGGTCTGCTCGTTCGTGCCGGCGAACACCGCCGGTGCGACGAAAAAGCCGGGGCCGTCCGGCGCGGCGCCACCGGTGACCAGTTGCGCGCCCTCGGCCTTGCCCTTCTCGACGTAGCCGAGCACCTTGTCCCGCTGTGCGCGATTGACCAGCGGTCCCATCGTCGCGGCCGGGTCGAACGGGTCGCCGAGCACCTGCGCTTCGGCGGCGGCTTTCAGGCCGTCGAGCACCGCGTCGCGGATCGAACGGTGCACCAGGACCCGGGTGCCGGCGGCGCACACCTGCCCTTGGTTGGAGAACAGGCCCATCGCCGCGCCGCGGACCGCGGAGTCCAGGTCGGCGTCTTCGAAGACGATCTGCGGCGATTTGCCGCCCAGCTCGAGCGTGGTGCGCTTGAAGTTGCCGGCCGAGTTGCGAAGGATCCGGCGGCCGGTCGCGGTGGAACCGGTGAAGCTGACCTTGTGCACGCCCGGGTGCACCGCGAGGGCTTCGCCGACGACACCGCCGGCACCGGGCAGGATTTGCACTGTCCCGGCAGGGAAACCGGCTTCTTCGATCAGCTTCCCCAGGTGCAGGATCGCCAGCGAGGCGTCCTCGGCGGGCTTGACGATCACGGTGTTGCCGGTGGCCAGCGCGGGCGCGAGCTTCCAGCCGAGGATCATCAGCGGCGCGTTCCACGGGACGATCGCGGCGATGACACCGACCGGCTCGCGCCGGGTATAGGCGTGCGTGGGCGTGCCGAAGTAGCCGTCGTTGACGACGAGTTCGCCGTTGACCTTGTCCGCCCAACCCGCGTAGTACCGCAGCGAGCCGATCAGGTTCGGCACGAACAAGGCGCTCGCGAACCCGTACGGGACGCCGATTTCCAGCGCTTCGAGCCGGGCCAGGAGTTCGGCGTCGCGTTCGACGAGGTCGGCGAGCTTGGCGAGGAAGTGCCCCTTCTGCGAAGGGGGAACGGCGGACCAGTCGCCGCGCAGCGCGGCGGTGGCGGCGAGGACGGCAGTGTCGACGTCGTCCGCGCTCGCGGACGCGACTTCGGCAAGCGTTTCGCCGGTGCTCGGGTTGAGCGTCTCGAGAGTGCCGGCGCCTCCGGAGGTCCACCGTCCGGCGAGGAACAGCTCGGTCGGTGCGGTCGTGGTCGCGGTCATGCCTGGCTCCTGAAGGGTCGGGACGGGGACGGGGCTGCCCACAGCGCGCCGATGACGACCAGCGCCTCGATCGCGGTCAGCGGGAGCAGGTGCGCTGTGGGATGGGAAAGCATTGCCGGTGCGGCGAAATGGTGGTGCGGGGAACCGCCGGGGGAGTGCACGAGGAGCGCGAGGTGCGCGGCGACCATGCCGACCGCGCCGAACGCTGCCATCGCCCACGCCCGCCGGCTGCCGCGGCGCCACAGGTGCACCGCGCACGGCAGGCACAGCGCGGCCATGACGGCGAACGTCCATGACGCACCGGCCATGGCGAGGTGGCCGAGACCCCCGGCTGCCGAGACGACCGCGACGGCGCGGCGCACCAGGACCTCACCCGTGCGCATGGCCGCCTTCGGCCGGGCAGCAGGTGGTGGTGCGGCGGTTGAGGTCCGGGACGTCAAGGGTCGGGTTGCGGTCGAAGAAGCCGTGCGGTTTCAGCGTGAACCCGGTGTAGTCGACCGGCATGATCGGCCAGTCCTCGGGGCGGACGAAGTGGGTGAGCCCGAAGGTGTGCCAGACGACCAGGTCTTGCCCGTCGACGTCGCGGTCGGCCGCGGAGTAGGCGGGCAGGCCGTCGCCGCCGGGGTTCTGGTTGACCGTGTAGCCGGCGGGCCACAGCTGGTCGCGGTCGTAGCGGGTGACCCAGAGATGGTGCCGGGCGAAGGCGGCGCGGGCGGCGATCGAAGACGCGGGGTCGGCCAGCAGCGCGGGCTGCCCCTCGGGATACAGCACGTACGACGTCGGCGTCCCGAGCCGGTTGGCGCGTTCGTCGCTCGACACCGCCCAGACGCGGTTGAGGTGGCCGGCGGCCTGGCGGCGGGCTTGCCGCTCGGTGCGGAGCCGGGTCGTCGTGCGGGAGATCGCGTTGCCCCACGGGTTGCCTTCGCCCATCGGCACGGTCGCGACGTCGAGTTCGTCCACGTGGTTGCGGACGCCGTCCACCGTGAAGTCGAGCCGCGCGGAGAACAGGTGCTGGTGCACCGGCGCGCCGAGACCCGGGGCCAGCTCGGTGAAGTACGGGTCCGTTCCGTCGTAGCCGGAGGGGAACGGGATGCCGGTGGCTTTCGCCTCCAGTTCGACTGTGCCGTCCAGGTACAGGTACCAGTAGAAGCCGTAGTCGTAGTTGCCGACGGTGCCGAAGAAGGACACGACGATCCGGCGCTGGCGGCGGGTTTCGGCGGAACCGGAGAAGATGTCCTTGTGCTTCCACAGGACGCCGTAGTCCTCTTCGTGGACGCAGATCGCGTTGCGGATGGCGACCGGCGCGCAGTGGTCGTCCACTACGACGGCGTCGAGATAGGTGATCTCGCCGAGGCAGTCGCAGCCGAGTTCGAGGGAGTTCGCCAGCCGGCCGAACTGGTACTCGCCGAGATCGAAGTAGTTCTGCCAGCCGTGGGTCGGGCCGGGGTCGCCGTAGTTGACGACCATCTCGGCGATCGACGCGCGGTACAGGATCGGCCGCTGGGCGCCGTGGTCGTCGTAGGAAAGCTGGTGCAGGGTAAGACCTTCACGGCCGTTGAAGCCGAGCCGGACGGACCAGTTCTGCCAGCGCAGCACACCGTCCTCGACGGTGAAGGACACGCCCTCGGGCTGGGTGATGGAGATCGGTTTGAGTCCGGTGCGCTCCGGCCCGCGCAAGTCCGGGTCCAGGTAGTCGCCGGACTCCTCGGGAACATGGCCGACGTGCGTTTCCACCACCCGCAGCACTTTGCGCCCGGCGATGTCGACGTGCGCGATCACGCCGCCGACCGGATGCGCCCAAGCGGAATCGGAGGGGTGTTGCTGGACGAAGCTGAGCACGCGGTAGACCCGGGTGCCGATCTCGTCGTCGTAGCCGAACACGCCCGCCGACAACGGCACCGGCTTGACCGTCGACAGGTCGGTGACCCCGCGCTTGGCCAGGGCCGCGATCCAGCCGGGATCGGCCTTGACGATCTGGTCGACCAGCTCGTAGTCCTCGTCCAAGCAGGGGCCGAAGCCCGCGGCGGCCGGGTCGAGTCCGGTCCGGGAGACCACTCGGCCGCAGGACACGTCGACCACCAGGACGCTGAGCTCCAGAGTGTCCACTTCGGTCTTCAGAAGGGAGATTTCCCTGGGCAGCTCCCGTGTTCCATCCCAGGCGAGAACGTCGGCTTTCTCCGGCTCGCGCAGCATCACGTAGGAGAAGCGGCTGTGCGCGGTGGTCAGCCCGGCTTCGTCCAGAACCGTCCGGGCGCGCCGGATCTCGGCCGGGGTCAGCGGAGCGAGCGGATGACGGACGGAGGTCGGCTCGGCGTCGGTGACGGGCAGCGTCTGCAACGACATCTTCATCCTTGCTTTCGTAGGCGGATCAAGCGATTTCGGCGGGCACCGGCACCGCGGACTTGGTGCGCACCCGTGCCCAGCCGAAGGCGAAACTGACCGGAACGGACGCGAGCAGGAGGACCACGGTGAGCGGGTCGCCGCCGGTCAGCACGCCGAAGTTGTTCAGCACCAGCACCAGAATCCCGGCCATCAGCAGCGTGGACAGTCCGGGTGCGATGCGAGTGGTCCAGGGGTTGGTCTCGACCCGTTCGCGCCGGAAGTAGACGACGACCGCGACCGAGGTGAGCGCATAGAGCACGATCAGCGTCGCCACCGCGAGGCCGCTGAACCAGCTGAACAGCTTCGCTACCGGGTCGAGCCCGAGGATCGCGAACGGGGCGATCGCGGCTGCCGCGGCGAAGGACTGCGCCGCGGAGGCGTTCGCGGGTGCCTGGTGCCGGTTGGTGCGCTCGAGCACCGCCGGGAAGAGGCGGCTGCCGGCCATCGCGTGGAAGTACCGGGTGATCATGTTGTGGAAGGCCAGCACTCCGGCGAACAGCGAGGTGCACAGCAGGATGTCGGCCGCGGTGCTGGCCCAGCCGCCGAGGACGTTCTGCAGCGGGGTCAGCGCGAACAGCGCGGGGTCGGTGCCGAGCGCCTGGGCGGCCTGGTCCTGCACGTGTGCGGCGCCGTAGTAGCCGACGAGCGTCCAGGTGACGAAGGCGAGGAAGACCGCGATGAGTGTGACCGCGATGTAGGTCGCGCGCGGGACGGTCCGCTTCGGATCCTTGGCTTCGCCGGAGTAGATGGCGGTGGACTCGAATCCGAACATCGACGCGATCGCGAACATGATCGCGACTCCCGGTGCGCCCGCCAGCACTGCTTTCGGACCGAAACTGCTTGCCACGTCGAGGGAACCGAGGCCGCGAGTGGCGAGCACGCCGATCGCGAACGCGATCAGCAGCAGGAGTTCGAACGCGACCAGCACGGCGAGCACGCGGGCGCCGAGTTCGACCTTGCGCGAGCCGAGGAACCACACGAGCGCGATCGCGGCGAGCGACCACGTCCACCACGGCGAGCCGAACCCGGCGTCCCGGGCCAACAGCCCGGCGAGACTCGCGCCGAACAGTCCGTACATCGCGAACTGGACGGCGTTGTAGGACAACAGGGCGAGCAGCGACCCGCCCGCGCCGGTGCGCAGCCCGAGCCCGGCCCGGATCACGGCGAAGAACCCGCCCCGGGTGTCGAGATGCCGGGTGATCGTGGTGAACCCGACGGAAAAGAGGATCACCACCAGCCCGACCACCAGGTACGCGCCCGGCGCCCCGGCCCCGTCGCCCATGGCGATGGCGAGGCAGGCGGCGCCGACGATGCTGGTCAGCGGCGCCTGGGCGGACAGGACGAAGAACAGGATGCTGGGGACGCCGAAAGCGTCGCGTTTGAGACTGGTCCGGGGTGTTTCCGCGTTCGACATTGAGCGCCTCCACCAGGCCCGCTTCAGCGGGATCCAGAGGGCGGCTCCCGGTGAGCGGGAGTCGCCTGTGACGGGGACCAGAGTCGGCGACCGGCGGAAACTTGTCAATTGGAAAGTTTGACTTATCGTCGCCTGGTTCGAGTGCGACGGCGGGGGTTATCAATGCGGCCGGGTCTCCGTGGGGGCCCGAGCCGTCAAGGCGGGCGGGTGTCGCAAGGCCGGCAGATCTCCGATTCGACATCGGGCCGGGTCGCGATCAGGGCACGTTCCAAGGCTGCGGGTATCCCCGGCCTCCGCGGGCCCGGCTGCATTGCCAGCTCCGGCCCCTGGGTCTCGCCGGGCAGACGCGCCTCTTGCTTCATGAGTTAGCTAAGCCTAACCTACTTACCTTGTGATCGAGATTTCGCTGGCGGCCGCACCGGCCGCCGCTTCCCTGCCGCCGTGGTGGCGAGTGGTGAGCATGTCCGCCTACTTCGCCGCGCTCTCCGTCGTCATCGGCGGCGGTCTCGCATACTTGCTGGTCGTCCGGCCAGTCTTGCGCGACGACGTGGCAGACGTCGTACGCGCCCGGTGCGCGAGGTTCTTGGCTTGGTGCGGTCCGGTCCTGATCGTCGCCGCCTACCTGCAGCTGGCGGCCCGGGTCGCGCGGACCGTCTCCGGTGTCTCGTTCGGGCAAGCGCTGGCACCGTGGCGCATCTGGTCTTTCCTGACGGCGCCGGCCGAACCGGGGGCATGGGTGTCGACCGGCGTCCTGGTGCTGATCCAAAACGCGCTGCTCCTGCTGGCCGCCCTCGCGCTGCTGAGCTTGTTCGCCCGGCAGCGGCTCACCGCGATCTCGGCTTCGGCGGTCGCGCTGGCGACGGCCGCGTCGCTGGTGCTGTCGGTGCCGGGCAAGCTGGCCGGGCTGACCGTCGACAAACAGCTGGACACCTGGTTGACGCAAGCGCACATCGTCGCCGCGGCGGCCTGGCTCGGCGGGCTGGTCTGCCTCGCGGCGCTCGCCCGGTCTCGACCGTTCGGGGCCGACGCCAGCCTGTACTGGGCACCGGTGTGGTCGCGGTTCAGCGTGCTGGCGCTGGTCGCGGTGGGGGTGCTCGTCGCGTCCGGGAGCTGGCTGGCGTGGCGGCACGTGGGCAGCGTCGATCAGCTGGTCAGCACCTCGTACGGCCGGTTCCTGCTGCTGAAACTGCTGCTGGTCGCCGCGCTGGTGGGCACCGGTGCCTACAACCAGCTGGTGCTGCTGCCCCGGATCGCCCGAGCGCACGCGTCCGGCGATCTGGGCCGGGGATTCTCCTTGGCGCTGCGTCATTTCCCGGCGGTTGTTCGGGGAGAAGCCGCCTTGGGGCTGTCCGTGCTGGTGATCGTGCCGTTCCTCACCGGGTCGGCGCGCGCTCAGGCCGGACAGCCGAAGTCCCCGCCGATCGACGGCGGACTGCTCGTGCTGGCGGCTGTTCTCGTCGCCGCGCTGGGGGCTTCGCTGTACGCGACCTATCGGGTCGCACTCTTGCGCGCCCGGCAGGCCAGTGCCCAGCCAGCTGCGGCCTGAGGAAGGGCGCGGTCCCTGGACCGCTCACCGCACGGCAGGCGGCGGTGACGCGGGCCTGCGGCAGGCGGTCGCCTGCCGCAGGCCCGGGGACAGTCTCCGGCCTTGGTTCAGGACCCCCAGACGTCCGTGATCGGCTTCGCCTTGGCGGCCGAGCCGAGCGCGGGGAGGCCGTAGGCGCTTTCCAGGGTGCTGAGCACGGTGTAGTGGTTGATCTTCTCGCTGTACTGCCCGGTCTTCACGTTGGCTCCGACGAAAATCGTCGGGATCGAGTTGTTCCCGCCGTCGTCCTCGTCCTCGTCCCAGGTGACGATGAGCAGGCTGTTGTGCGTTTTGGCCCACTGGGCGTAGCCGTCGAGGTTCTTCTTCAGCCAGGCGTCGCCCTGCTGGATGGTGCCGTCGTGCATGTCGTCTTGCAGGTTCGGGGTGACCCAGGACAGCGTCGGCAGCTTGGTGTAGTCCGCCGGGAAGCTCGTGTACGGCTGGTTCGCGGACGCGGGGATGTCGCTGAAGTTGACCCACGGGCTGTGTTTGCGGGCGTAGTCGCCCTTTTCGCAGCCGGTGTAGCCCGCCTTCGGCAGGCTTTCGGAGTAGCCGGTGAAGCTGCCGCCGGCGGCCGTGAGCTGATGTGCGAGGTTGTCCGCTTTGAAGGTGTGCGGGCAGGAGTCGTCGGTGACGCCCTGGGTGGAGCCGGACAGCAGGGCGATGTAGTTGGGTTCGCTGGGATGTGTGAGCGCGAAGGAATTGGTGAACAGCGCACCCTGCTTGGTCAGCGAATTCAGGTACGGAGCGTGCGAACTGCCGATGATGTTGCGGTAGCCGCGGTTCTCCATCATGACGATGACCACGTGGTCCGGCTTCGGCGGTGCGGCCCGGGTGCTCAGGTCCTGGCTCGCGCTGGCCGGACTGGCCGCCAGGCCCAGTGCGGCTGTCGCCGCTGCCACGACCGTGGTCGCCCACCTTTTTCCGTGTGCCATGTGATTCTCCGTTTCCTGCCCAAACCGACGAAGGATGCGATTTCTGCGGATGTGCTTGCGATGAATCGGGTTGTGTCACGTTCGCTGCGCGCGACCCGCCGAGGGCATCCGCGCGAGCCGCGAGGAACACGGCAGGACGAGAGTCAGGTGCACGTCGCGCTCCTTCGGCCCGGCGAATGGCTCGTGAATAGCGGCGGCGGTAGTTAGTAAAGTTTCCTAATCGGTTGGACTTTAACGGCAAGCCAGCGGATCAGGCAAGCGATCCGCTGCTTCAAGATCGGTGCAGACGGCATCTTCTGGAATCAAAAAGGGAACAATCGGGATATTCGACGGTATTTGTCCGGATCACCGGGCGGGCCGGGCAGGTGCACCCGCGCGCTCGGCCGGGCCGGGCAGGTGCACCCGCGCGCTCGGCCGGGCCGGGCAGGTGCACCCGCGCGCTCGGCCGGGCGGGCTGGCAATCCGTGAAGGACGCCTTGAGGGACTTGGGTTCCGGCAAGGGGCCCTTCACGGACTTTCGTGAGCGGCGCGCGGCGTTCTCTCCCGTTCGCGGGTGGTCGGCTGAAACGCGGCGCTGTTCAGACCGCCGCGTGTGCGCGGGCGAGCCGCCGGCGGCGGTGCGCGGCCATCCGGACGGGTGCGTCGGTCCAGCCGTAGCCGTCGTGGTCGCCGAGGCGCTGGACGAGGGCGAGGAACACCCGGCCGCCGAGTACTTCGGTGCAGACCTGCAGGTAGTCGCCTTCCGCGGTGTGTTCGTGCAGCACGCCGAGTTCGCGGTAGGCGGCGAGCCGGTCGGCGGGCAGGGCGAGGCGCGCGTCCAAGTCGGCGTAGTAGTTGTCCGGAATGGCCAGCAGGGGAGCGCCCGCCGCCTGCGCGGCGCGTGCCGTGGCCAGCAGGTCGTCGACGGCGAGGGCGACGTACTGCGGTTCGGAAACTCCGGGTGCCCATTCTCCCCGGCGCAGCAGGGAAACCGTCAGCGCGAGCCGGAGCCGGCGGAGCGGGTCGGCGACGGCTTGGCTGCGGACCAGGCCGAACGGGGCGGCGAACTCACCCGTCGCGGCGGGGTCGAGACCGAGCACGGTGCGGTAGAAGAGCACGGCTTCGTCGAAGTGGTCGAAGGGCTGCGCCAGTCCGATGTGGTCGATGCCGACGATGCCGATGCCGTCGGCGGTCTCGCCGGTGGGCACGAAGTCGCCGGTCCAATCGCCTTCGTTGCCGGTGCGGCAGAAGAACAACGCGGTTCCGTCGGGCGCGGTCACCGCGGCGAGATCCGCTTCGGCGGGGCCTCGTTCCCGCGGCGGGCGAGTCGCGTCGAGCCGCACTGCCCGGCGCGCGGCGGCCGCCGGGTCGGCCGATTCGACAGCGAGCGCGGCGACGGCCGCCGGGCCGCCTGAGCGGTTGACGAGGATTCGCGCAGTGCCCTGTTCCCAGCGTTCCACCGGCTTGGTGCGGTGTATTCCGGTGCGCGCGAAGCCGAGCGCGGACAGGACCGGCGCCAGCGAGTCGCCGGCGGAGAGTTCGACGAACGCCGGTCCGCGGACTTCGGGCGCGGGCTGGGCGATCGGGTCGGACGTTCCGGTACGCGCCGCGGTCGCTTCGGCGAGCGCGAGCAGGGACCGATGCGCGTCGATCGCGGCGCGAGCCGGGTCGGCTTGGCGGAAGACGTCGTTGAAGACTTCGAGCGACAGCGGGCCGGCGTATCCCGCGGCGAGGACCGGGGCGAGAAAGCCGGGCAGGTCGAACGCGCCCTGCCCGGGGAAGAGCCGGTGGTGGCGGCTCCACTGCAGCACGTCCATCGAGAGGTGCGGCGCGTCGGCGAGCTGGAGGAAGAACAGCTTGTCTCCGGGGATTTCGGCGATACCGGCCGGATCGGAGCCGCGCGAGAGGAGGTGGAAGCTGTCCAGGCACAGACCGACCGCGGGGTGAGCGGCCCGCCGCACCGCCTCCCAGGACCGGTCGTAAGTGGACACTTCCTTGCCCCAAGCCAATGCCTCGTAAGCGATGCGCAGGCCGCGCGCGCCGGCCCGCTCGCCGAGCGCGTGCAGCTGCTCGGCGAGCAGGTCGAGGTCGGCGACCGCGTCGGCGGCCACCGAGGAACAGACGAGCACGGTGTCCGCGCCGAGTTCTTCCATGAGGTCGAACTTGTGTTCCGCGCGGCGCAGGTTGGCGGCGAACCGCTCCGGATCGGTGGAGTCGAGGTCCCGGAAGGGCTGGTACAGGTCAATCGACAAGCCGAGGTCCGCGCAGCGCAACCGCACTTCGCCGGGTGGCAGGGGAGAAGCGACGAGGTCGGGCTCGAAGATCTCGACCCCGTCGAAGCCGGCGCCCGCCGCGGCGGCGAGTTTGCCGTCGAGCGTTCCGGACAGGCAGACGGTGGCGATTCCGGTGCGGATTTCATGCGACACGGCTGGTGCCTCCGGCGGTTTCGGCGTCGATCAGCTCGGTGAGGTGGCGCAGCATTCTTTCCGGGTCCGGTTCCCGGCCGCAGAACAGTTTCAGCGCGGCAGCCGCTTGGTGCACCGCCATCCGCCCGCCGTCGAGCGTGCGGCAGCCGAGCGAGCGGGCGGCGCGCAGCAGTGGCGTTTCCAGGGGCCGGTAGACGATCTCGGCGACCCAGAGTTCCGCGCGCAGCAACGACATCGGCAGCGGCAAGCCGGGATGTCCGGCCATCCCGACCGGCGTCGCGTGCACCAATCCGTCGGCTTCGGCAAGCCGGCGTTCGAGATCGGCGACGCCGCCGCCCCGTGCGCGCCCGGCCCCGAATCGTGCGGTGAGCTCGTCGGCGAGCCGGACTGCCCGGGCGGAATCGGTGTCGAGTACGGCGAGCGAACCGGCGCCGAGGCTCAGCAGCGCGTGCGCGGCGGCCGCGCCTGCTCCGCCCGCGCCCAGGAGCACCACGCGAGCCAGCGGCGCAGCGGGCAGTCCGGTGACGAAGCCGTCGCGGAAGCCGGACCAGTCGGTGTTGTGCCCGACCGTGCGACGTCCGTCGAAGACGACGGTGTTGACCGCGCCGATCGCCGCCGCGTCCGGAGACAGCTCGTCCAGGTGCGGGATCACGAGTTGCTTGGCCGGATGCGTGACGTTGACGCCGGACCGGCCCTCGGCGCGAGCCTGGGCGACCAGATCGCCGACCGCGTCGGCCGGCACGCCGAGCACGTCGAGATCGAACCGGGTGTAGGTGCACTCCAGCCCGAGTTCGCGCGCCTCGCGCTCGTGCAGCGCGGGGGAGAGCGACGGGCCGATCCCGCTCCCGATCAGACCGGTCCGCAGCGGGCCGGGCGCAACGCGGTCGGGGGGCATGGCAGGGCTCCTCGCGATCGATGAATGTACTAGTTAGTAACTTGTACCGTGTCCTGACGCGAAAGGGAAGCGCGGCCGGATATCCTCGGCGGCGTGAGCCGAGCAGCGAGGACGATCCCGTGAGCGCCGAGCCGTCCGACGCGCCGGAGCGGCAGCGAGACGCCGAACGCACCCGTGCCGAGATCCTCGACGTCGCGACCGGCGAGTTCGCCGACCGCGGGTACGACGGCGCCCGCGTCGACGAGATCGCCGCCCGCACCAGTACGACCAAGCGGATGCTCTACTACTACTTCGGCAGCAAGGAAGGTTTGTACGTCGCCGTCCTCGAGCGCGCCTACCAGGGCATCCGCGCGCTGGAGCAGCAGCTCGACGTGGACCACCTCGACCCGGCCCGGGCCATGCGCGCTCTCGCCGAGCTGACCTTCGACCACCACGAATCGCATCCCGCGTTCATCCGGCTGGTCGGCATCGAGAACATCCACCACGCGCGGCATCTGCGCACCTCGCCGATCCTGCCCGGCCTGGCCGCGCCCGCGGTCGACGTGCTCGCCGGCATCCTGGAGCGCGGGCGCACGGCCGGCCTGTTCCGCGACGACGTGGACGCGCTCGACGTGCACATGGTGATCAGCGCGTTCTGCGTGTTCCGGACCGCCAACCAGCACACCTTCCAGGTCATTTTCGATCGCGACCTGCTGGATCCCGCACGCCGCGACCATTACCGCCGCATGCTCGGAGACCTGGTTCTCGAGTACCTGACGGCGCACGTCGGGCGGGCCTGACCGGAGGCGGATCGGCGCCGATCGCGGCCAAAGTCTTGACACGATCGCGGTCGCTAACTCACTATCCGGTACATAACCAGCCGGTACATTCCGGCCGGCCGGATTCGTTCGACCGCCGCCGCGGTCATCAAGGAGGCTGACGTGGACGACGCCGTCGCACGCCAGGGGCACGATCCCGCATCGCCGGGCGCGGCCCGCCGAACCCCCCGCCAGGCAGCCGTGTCCTCGTGGATCGGCAGTGCCCTGGAGTACTACGACTTCTTCATCTACGGCACCGCCGCAGCGCTGATCTTCCCTAAGGTGTTCTTCCCGGCCGGCAACGGCGCGACCGCGACGATCGCCTCGCTCGCGACCTTCGGGGTCGCCTATGTCGCCCGCCCGATCGGGTCGTTCGTCCTCGGGCATCTCGGCGACACCCTGGGGCGCAAGCGAGTGCTGCTCATGACGCTGCTCGGGATGGGCGCGGCGACCTTCCTGATCGGCGTCCTGCCCGGATACGGGACGATCGGCGTCGCGGCCCCGATCCTGCTGGTCGCACTGCGGCTGATCCAGGGGCTGGCGGTCGCCGGCGAACAGTCCAGCGCCGGATCCGTCACGCTGGAGCACGCACCGGCGGGCCGGCGCGCCTACTTCACCAGCTTCACGTTGGCGGGCACGCAATTCGGCCTGATCCTGGCGACCGCGGTGTTCCTCCCGCTGTCGTCCATGCCGACCGCCGAGCTGCTGTCCTGGGGCTGGCGGATCCCGTTCCTGCTCAGCGCCGCCGTCACGGTGGCCGGCTGGTGGATCCGGCGGTCGATGCAGGAGAGCCCGGAATTCGCCGCCGAGCGGAAGCGGGACGCGGTCCCGAAGGCGCCGCTGCTGGTGCTGCTGCGCCACCACACTCCCGACGTGCTCAAGATCGTGGTGAGCGCGCTGATCTCGGTCACCAGCACGATCGTCAGCATCTACTCGCTCACCTACGGGGTGTCCACGATCGGCCTGTCCCGCGGTTCGATGCTGTGGATGGTCATGCTGAGCAACGTGGTGGCGCTGGCGGCGATCCCGTTGTGGGGCAAGGCAGGCGACCGGTTCGGCCGCAAGCCGGTGTTCGCCGTCGGCGCGCTGGGCGTCGCGGTGCTGATCTGGCCGTTCATCTGGGCGATCAGCCAGGCGAACGTCGCGCTGGTGTTCGCGCTGGGGATTCTGCTTTCGGGCGTGGTGTACAGCGCCTACGGCGGGGTCGGCTACGCGCTCTGGACCGAGCAGTTCGGCACCAAGGTGCGGATGTCCGGGGTCGCGGTCGGCACGCAACTTGGCTTCGCACTGGGCGGCTTCGCGCCGTCGATCGCCGCTGCGCTCGCCGGTCCGGGTCTGAAGAACTGGCTTCCGGTCGCCGGCCTGGCCGCCGGTGCGGCTCTCGCGGCCGGGCTCGCGGTGCTGACCATGCGCGAGACCTACCGGACCCCGCTGACCGAGCTGGGAAAGCGGACTCCGCGGGCGGTTGGCAACGATCAGGCGGTGGCCGCCTGACGGTACGCGGAGCTCCCGCTTCGGGAGCTCTGCCGCCTGGCTTGTCGCTGGAGGCGCCCGCGGGCGCCTCCAGCGCTGCTTCCGGCATTCGGCAGAGTCCACAAAGGAACGACATCGGCTGATTGTTCCCTCCGGGCCCTTTATCCGGAATGGCCGGACAATCGACCGGTTCGCC
The DNA here is from genome assembly GCF_000383915.1 of Amycolatopsis benzoatilytica AK 16/65. Lineage (NCBI taxonomy): Bacteria > Bacillati > Actinomycetota > Actinomycetes > Pseudonocardiales > Pseudonocardiaceae > Amycolatopsis > Amycolatopsis benzoatilytica. The sequence goes on along the minus strand of NZ_KB912942.1, from coordinate 3,058,185 downwards.
ACTGCCAGCGACCGCTCGGCAGCGCGGAAGCATCGGACCGTCGCGGTTGAATCACGATCCCGCTACGGAGAATGCGGCGGGCTGGTATGCCGGCGCGCCAGGAACGACAGTCTTCTGGTCCGCGAGCACGCTTTTCGAACTGTGTCCGGGCGGGGTCATGGCAGCTCCACTGGAAGTCCCTGAACCGGCGGGCGAGCCCGCGCTCGTCCGCCCCGGAGAAGCCATCCAGAGCCGATCTCTGCGGCAGATCGCCTGGATGCGGCTCAAGCGCGACCGGGTGGCGATAGCCGGCGGCTGCGTCGTCCTGCTGCTCATCGCCGCCGCGCTGCTGGCCCCGCTGCTCGTCGGGTGGTTCGGCCACCCGCCGACGCAATTCCAGGAAACCTTGGTCGACCCGGATCTCCAGGTGCCCAAAGGCGCGTTCGGCGGCATCAGCGCGGACAACCTGCTGGGCGTCGAGCCGGTCAACGGCCGGGACTTGTTCAGCCGGGTCCTGTACGGCTCGCGGATTTCCCTGCTGATCGCGTTCCTGGCGACCGCGCTGTCGGTCGTCCTCGGCACCGTTCTCGGTGTCGTCGCGGGCTATTTCGGCGGCTGGGCGGACACGCTGATCAGCCGGACGATGGACGTCTTCCTCGCGTTTCCGTTGCTGCTCTTCGCGATCGCGCTCGCCGGGGTGGTTCCCGACCACGCGTTCGGGTTCAGCGGGGACAGCCTGCGCGTCGGATTGCTGATCTTCATCATCGGCTTCTTCAGCTGGCCCTACATCGGCCGCATCATCCGCGGGCAGACGTTGTCGCTGAGAGAAAGGGAATTCGTGGACGCCGCGCGCAGCCTGGGCGCGCGCGGGCCCTACATCCTGTTCCGGGAACTGCTGCCGAACCTGGCCGCCCCGATCCTGGTGTACTCGACCTTGCTGATCCCGGCCAACGTGCTTTTCGAAGCCGCGTTGTCGTTCCTCGGCGTCGGAATCCGGCCGCCCACTCCGACCTGGGGCGGCATGCTCGCCGACGCCGCGCACTACTACCAGATCGACCCGGAATTCATGCTCGTGCCGGGTCTCGCCATTTTCGTCACCGTCCTGTCGTTCAACCTTTTCGGCGACGGACTGCGTGATGCGCTCGACCCGCGGGCGCGCTGAAAAAACCGGAAATCCCGACTCCCCACCAGGGGGTGCATCCAGATGAAGCACCGGAGAACCAGCACGATTCTCGCGCTCGGCGCGACGGCCGTCCTCGCGGCCTGCGGAGGCGGCGGAGGGCCCGGCCAGCCTGGCCCGCCCGGTTCGCAGGCCGGGTTCAACGCGGGCGTGGGCCACGTGTTCAACCCGTCGACCGCGAAGGGCGGGACTCTGCGCGTGGCGAACGCCGGCGACTGGGACTCGCTCGACCCGGCCGACACCTACTACGGGTACTCGTGGGACTTCATCCGGCTGTACGGGCGGCCGCTGGTGATGTTCGCGCCCGCGCCCGGCGCGCAGGGCGCGAAACTGGTTCCGGACCTCGCGCAGACGCTGGGCGTGCCCAGCGACAACGCGAAGACCTGGACCTACAAGCTGCGCCCCGGGGTGAAGTTCGAGGACGGCACCGCGGTCACGTCGAAGGACGTCAAGTACGCGGTCGAACGATCGCTGGACAAGACCACCTTCCCGAACGGGCCGACCTACTTCAACGACTTCCTGGCGCTGCAGGGCTACAAGAGCCCCTACTCCGATCCGGACCCGAACAAACTGGGCCTCAAGGCGATCGACACCCCGGACGATCAGACCATCGTCTTCCACTTGAACCAGACGTTCGCCGGATTCGACTACTTCGCCCAGCTGCCGTCCACGATCCCGGTGCCCCGGGCGAAGGACACCGGGACCAAGTACAAGGAACACGTCGTGTCCTCCGGCCCGTACATGTTCCAGACCAACAACCTCGGCAAGAACTTCGCGCTCGTGCGCAACCCGAACTGGGACCCGGCGACCGACCCGAACCGCAAGGCGCTGCCGGACCGGATCGAAGTGCAGCTCAACGTGAACGCCGACGACATCGACAACCGGCTGCTGTCGGGCGACCTCGACGTCGACGTGGCCGGCACCGGCGTGCAGCCGGCCGCGCAGGGCCGGATCCTCGCCGACCCGGCGCTGAAGGCGCGCGCGGACTCCGCGACCGTGGCCCGGCTCTGGTACACCGCGATCAACGGCGACGTGGCTCCGCTGGACAACATCCACTGCCGCCGGGCCGTCGAGTACGCGGCCGACAAGGTCGCTTACCAGAACGCGTACGGCGGGCCGACCGGCGGCCAGATCGCGACCAACCTGATGCCGCCGGTGATCCCCGGCGCGCAGGCGAACAACCCTTACCCGCCAGGCCCGGACAACCACGGCGACGTCGCGAAGGCGAAGCAGGAACTGGCGGCCTGCGGCCAGGCAGGCGGGTTCTCGACCGGACTGTCCTACCGGGCCGAGCGTCCCAAGGAGAAGGCGACCGCGGAAGCGTTGCAGCAGTCGTTGGCCAAGGCCGGCATCACCGTCACGCTGAAGCCCTATCCTGCGGGCGACTATTACAAGCTGTACGCCGGAAAGCCGGACTACGCGAAGGCGAACGGACTCGGCCTGATGATCACCGGCTGGGGCGCGGACTGGCCGGACGGGTTCGGCTTCCTGAGCCAGATCGTCGACAGCCGGGTCATCCGGGCCTCGGGCGGCAACACCAACCTGTCGGTCAAGGACCCGGCGGTGGACGCGCTGATCGACAAGGCGCTCGCCACCACGGACACCCCGGCGCGCGAGAAGGTCTGGGCGCAGATCGACGCCAAGGTGATGGACGACGCGTACATCCTGCCCGGCATCTGGGCGAAGGGACTGCTCTACCGGCCGCCGAACCTGACGAACGTGTTCGTCACCGACGGTTTCCAGATGTATGACTACCTCACGCTGGGCGTGAAGAAGTAAGCGGAAGAAGGTGGAGGCCGGCGGAGTCCGGGAGCGGGCCGGCGGATCCGGCCGCTCCCGGCCGCCGCGGCCGGCGCGGTGGTCACATTCCTGATCCGGCGGTCGGTCGCCGCGGTGTTCATGCTGTTCGTGGTGAGCGTCGCGACGTTCGCGATCTTTTTCTTCATCCCGCGTCTCGCCGGTGCGTCGGCGGACGACCTCGCGTCGCGCTACGTCGGCAAAACCGCCGGCCCGCAGCAGATCCACGAGATGGCGCAGAAGCTCGGCTTCACCGATCCGCTGTGGGTGCAGTACGGCCGGTTCGCGAAAGGGCTCGTGGCCGGGTCCGACTACAGCACCGGCCCGGTCACCGTGCACTGCCCGGCGCCGTGCTTCGGCTATTCGTTCATCACCCAGAACCCGGTGCTGCCGGAACTGCTCCAGCGCCTGCCGGTCACGTTGTCGCTCGCGGTCGGCGCGGCGGTGCTCTGGCTCGTGTTCGGCGTGGCGACCGGGGTGGTCTCCGCGCTGCGCCCCGGCAGCGCCTTCGACCGGATCGCGATGGGGACCGCACTGGCCGGCGTGTCGCTGCCGATCTTCTTCACCGGCCTGCTGGCGCTGTCGATCTTCGCCTACACGCTGCGGATCTTCCCGGGCGGCAGCAGCTACACCCCGATCACGCAGAACCCGGCGTTGTGGGCTTACGACCTGGTGCTGCCGTGGATCACGCTGGCGTTCCTGTATGCCGCCGGGTACGCCCGGCTCACCCGGGCGGGAATGCTCGAAACGATGCGGGAGGACTTCATCCGGACCGCGCGGGCGAAGGGCCTGCCGGAACGGACCGTGGTGCTCAAGCACGGCCTGCGGTCCGCGCTCACCCCTATCCTGACCATCTTCGGGCTCGACCTGGGGCTGCTGCTCGGCGGCGCGGTGCTGACCGAGAGCACCTACTCGCTGCCCGGCATCGGCCAGTACGCGGTGCAGGCCATCACCACCAACGACCTGCCGAAGGTACTGGGCGTGACGCTGATGGCGGCGATCTTCATCATCGTCGCGAACCTGGTGGTGGACCTCATGTACGCGGTCGTCGACCCGAGGGTGAGGTACCAGTGAGCGTTCCCCGGCGCCGCGAAGACCTCGCGGCGGACGACGACCGCCTGGCCCCCGGGGCCTTCCTCGACGTGCGCGAGCTGCGCGTGCATTTCCCCACCGACGACGGACTGGTCAAGGCGGTCGACGGGCTGTCGTTCCAGCTCGACCGGGGCGCGACGCTCGGCATCGTCGGAGAATCCGGGTCCGGCAAGAGCGTGACCAGCCTGGCCATCATGGGATTGCACCACGGAACGAGGTCGGTGATCTCCGGGAAGGTCCTGCTGGACGGCCGTGACCTGGTGGCCGCCACGGCGGAGGAGGTCCGGCGCCTGCGCGGGCGCAAGATGGCGATGATCTTCCAGGACCCGCTTTCGTCGCTGCACCCGTATTACACCGTGGGCGACCAGATCGTCGAGGCGTACCGGATCCACAACAAAGTCGGGAAGGCGGCCGCCCGCGCGCACGCGACAGAGCTGCTCGACCGCGTCGGCATCCCGCACGCCAAGTCCAGAGTGGACGATTACCCGCACCAGTTCTCCGGCGGGATGCGGCAGCGCGTGATGATCGCGATGGCGTTGTCCTGCGACCCGGAACTGCTGATCGCGGACGAACCGACCACCGCGCTCGACGTGACGGTACAGGCGCAGATCCTCGACCTCATCCAGGACCTGCAGCGCGAATTCGACTCGGCGGTCATCGTGATCACCCACGATCTCGGCGTGGTGGCGGAGATGGCGGACGACATCCTCGTGATGTACGCCGGGCGGGCCGCGGAGTACGGCTCGGCGCGCGTCGTGTTCGAGGAACCGCAGCATCCCTACACCTGGGGCCTGCTCGGCTCGATGCCCCGGCTCGACCGTGCGCGGACCGGTCGCCTGCTGCCCATCAAGGGCAATCCGCCCAGCCTGATCAACGTCCCGGCGGGCTGCGCGTTCCATCCCCGGTGCGGCTACGCCCACCTCAATGGGAACCGCTGCTACACGGCGGTACCGGAAATGCTGGACGTCGGCGGCGGGCACGAAGTCGCCTGCCATCTGAGCGGGGAGCAGTGGAGCACGATCTGGCACGGCGAAATCGGACCGAAGCTGCGAGGCGAGCGCGATGAGTGAAATGCTGGCCGTTTCGGGCCTACGCAAGCACTTCCCAGTCCGGCGCGGGGTGCTGCGCCGGACGGTCGCGGCGGTACACGCGGTCGACGGGATCGAGTTTTCCGTTGCCCGCGGCGAAACGCTCTCCCTGGTCGGCGAGTCGGGCTGCGGCAAGACCACGACCGGCCGCCTGCTCACCCGGCTGCTGGAACCGAGCGAGGGCCGGATCGTGTTCGACGGCCGCGACATCACGCATCTGCCCGCCCGCCGGATGCGGCCGGTGCGGCGCGACATCCAGATGATCTTCCAGGACCCGTACTCGTCGCTGAACCCGCGGCACACCGTCGGGACGATCGTCGGCGCGCCGTTCCGGCTGCAGGGCGTGGAACCGCCGCAGGGCGTCAAACGCGCCGTGCAGGAACTGCTCGAACTGGTCGGCCTCAGCCCGGAGCACTACAACCGGTACCCGCACGAGTTCTCCGGCGGCCAGCGGCAGCGGATCGGCATCGCGCGCACCCTCGCGCTGCGCCCGAAGCTGATCGTCGCGGACGAGCCGGTGTCGGCGCTGGACGTGTCCATCCAGGCGCAGGTGATCAATCTGCTGGAAGACCTCCAGGACGAGCTGGACCTGACCTACGTCATGATCGCGCACGACCTGTCCGTGGTGCGGCACATGTCCGACCGGGTCGCGGTGATGTACCTGGGCAAGATCGTCGAACTCGCGCCGGGCCCAGACCTCTACGGCAGACCGATGCACCCGTACACGGTCACGCTGCTTTCGGCGGTCCCGGCGCCGGATCCGGCGCGCCGGCGGAGGTCTGCCCGGGTCAAGCCGAAAGGCGAGCCGCCGGACCCGATCGATCCGCCGCGCGCCTGCCGGTTCCACCCGCGCTGCTGGAAGGCGCAGGAGATCTGCCGGGTCGACGAGCCGCCGCTGATCGAGCGTTCGGACGGACACCGGGTCGCGTGCCATTTCCCGGAGAACGCGGCCTCCTGAGGCGCCCGCGTGCGGTGCCTCAACGGCGGCTGTGGTTCGCGGCGGGGTCGGCCGGCGGAATCGCGTCGAGCGGAACCAAGCGGCTGCCGGTCCAGTGGTAGCGGACGGTCGCGGCGTCGGCGGTGGGGCAGCACATCGGGTCCGGTGCGTTGTAGACCTCGTACGACAGGGCGACGGTGTCGTCGGTGGACCACAGCTGCTGGATGCCGGCGCTGTCGGCTGACGTGTCGGTGCCGAGGTAGCGCCCGTCGAGGAAGAAGAAGGCTCGGTTGGCGTAGCCGTCCCCGGATTCGGCGACGGTGCCGAGGATGACTTGCAGACCGCCGGTCCGCTCCCATGCGGTGCCCGGGTAGGGGCGGTATCCCTTCGCCTCGACGGCGGCTTCCGCGCCGGCGAGGTCGTTGGTCGCGGGCGCGGGTGCCTGCGTCGTCTGCGGCTCGCTGGCGGCGGGCCCGGTGCTCGTGGCCGGCTCGCTGCTGGCTGGACCGGTGCTGGTCTCCGGTGCCGGCAGGACCGGTTCCGGTGCGGAGGTGCTCGACGGGCTCGGACTGGTCGCCGGGCTCTCGGCGGTGGCGAGACTGGAGCGGTCGACCCCGACGGCGGCAGTCAGTCCGAGCGCGGCCAGCACGAGAACGATCCCGCAGGCGACGGAGGAGAAGACGGTTCGGGCGGCGGAAGGCGCGGGCGGGGAAGCCGGCCGCGGCGGCGGCACCACCGCCCCGGCGAGGAGGACCACCGCGCCGGCGAGGCAGAACCACGGTCCCACTCCGACCCGGACGTAGCCGGATGAGCCGGAGACGGCGAACAGCAGTCTGGTGAGGACCAGCCCGCCGACCACCCCCGCCACGGCGAACAGGACGAAGGCGGTCGCGCGGGCGGCGGTGCCCTCGCGCAGTACGAATGCCGAGATCAGCGCGGCGCACCCGCAAACCACCAGTGCGACGGGGAGCAGCACGAACGGCAGCGAATTGCCCGGCAGGCTCGCGGCGTCGAACATGCTCGCGTCGCCGAGAAGAACGACCTTGATCCACGGCACAACCGGCGAGACCCCGACGAGCACGCCGCCGAGGGCCAGTCCGGCCGCCACGGCGAATCGCCGGGCGGACGGGGGAGAAGGGGCCAGCTGGCTCAACTGGCTTCCGCACCACGGGCACTGCGCGGCGTCCGCCAGGACCGGTTGCGCACAGTACGGGCAGGGGCGGTACGGCCCGGCTGGAGGCTGGTTCGGCCACTGTGCGGGGTTGCCTGGACTGGAATCGGTCATGGCGGGAACTCCTCGGGTGTACTCACACAGACGAGGGACCGCCCTTGGCCGTTACCCGTGGATCGAGGTTCGCCAGGAATCGACGGAAGAACCAGGAGGACAACGATCGGTCTCCCGCGGCGCCAGGGCCGCGGGATCCGGTCACGGAAGCAGCGCCCGCACGCGCGCCGGATCAGGGCCTTCCGGCCCGATCAGCACCACGGCGTCGTCGAAACCCGCCGCGGCGTAGCGGTGCAGCGTTTCGGCGGTCCTTCCGAGGTCGGCGGCCAGCGGGATCGCGCACACGATCGCCCGGCGGCCGCCGGCGGCCCGGTACCGCTGGTGCGCATCGACGATCTGGTCAGCGCTGCGGCGGTAGGCCGACGCGAGCCAGCCGTCGAACTCGCGCGCGGCCCGTTCGACGTTGGCGCCCCATGAGCCGAGGAGCAGCGGCGGGCAGCCCGCTTCCCCGGGCGGGGCGAGATCGGCTTGCTCGTCCCGCCCGCGGTCGAGCAGGCGGCGCAAGCGCGGAAGGTTCTCCGAGAAGGTCCGGAAGCGCGCAGCGTAGTCCCGGTCGAACGCTGCGTAGTCCAGATCGGTCGAGCCGGGGCTGACCCCGAGCGTCAAACGATCGCCGCACACCGATTTGAGCGAAAGGATCCGGTGCGCGAGGTCGGCGGGATGGTGCAGCGGCACCTGCAAGGTGGCGGTGCCGACTTCGAGGTGCTCGACCGCGGTCGCGGCGGCGGCCAGTGCCACGAACGGGTCCGGCACCAGGAAACCGCGTCCGATCACCTGCGGGGTCCACAGGCTCTGGAAGCCTTCTCCGGCCAGCCGTCTCGCCCACTCGGCGATCGCGATGGGCGGTCCGGGACTGAGCCGGGCGAGGGTCGCGCCGAGCCGCATCCGAGGTCCTTTCTCCGGCGGGGTCAGCGGAATCGCTTCGCGGCGAACTGGGCGTACCAGCGCAGGGCGTCCGGGTCGTCGACCGAGGACAGGTTCGCGGCCTTGGTCAAGTCCTTGCCCGCCAACAGGTTCTTGACCGGCACTTCGAGCCGCTTGCCGCTGAGGGTGTGCGGCACGGCGGGGGCCGCGAGGATCTCGTCCGGGACGTGCCGCGGGGTCAGGCGGGTCCGCAGCGTGGTGACGATTTTCCGCTTCAGCGCGTCGTCGACCTCGTGCCCGGGGGCCGGTACGACGAACAACCCGAGCCAGTATCCGTTGTCCGGCAGGTCGATCCCGACCACCAGAGACTCGGCTATCTCCGCCATGCCGTCCAATACGTCGTAGAAGTCGCCGCTGCCCAGCCGCACGCCCTGCCGGTTGAGTGTCGCGTCCGACCGGCCGTGGACCGACACGCTGCCGTCGGAGTGCATCGTCACCCAGTCGCCGTGCCGCCACACGCCGGGCCAAGTGTCGAAGTAGGACTCGGCGTAGCGGACGCCGTCCGGGTCGTTCCACAGCCGCACCGGCATCGACGGCATCGGCTGGGTGATCACGAGATCGCCGACCGCGTCGAGGACCGGCTGGCCGGACTCGTCCCAGGCCGCGCAGTCGACGCCGGCGAGGCGGCCGCCGATCCGGCCCGCCTGGACCGGGGCGTACTCGTTGCCGCCGACGAACGCGCCGGAGATGTCGGTGCCGCCGCTGGTCGAGTCGATCCGCAGCTCCGGGCTGACGTGTTCGGCCACCCAGCGGTAGCCGTCCGCGGGCAGCGCCGAGCCGCTGACCATCACATGCCGCAGCCTGCTCAGGTCGTGCCGGGTCCGGGGCGAGACGCCGGTGTCCGCGGACGCCATGACCACCGCGGCGCCCAGCAGCATGACGTCCGCGCGGATGCGGGCGGCGACCTCCCAGACCGCGCCCGCCGGGCAGTTGGGGCTTCCCTCGTAAAGAGTGATCGCCGCGCCCTGGCCGAGTGCGCCGAGCTGCATGTTCCACAGCGCCCAGCCGGTCGAGGTGTAGGCGAACATCCGTTCGCCGGCGCGCAGCCCGCAGTACAGCCCGGACCACTTGAGCCCCTCCAGGGTGATCCCGCCGTGGCCGTGCACCAGGCCCTTGGGCGAGCCGGTGGTGCCCGAGGTGAACAGCACCCACAGCGGATCGGAGAATTCGACTGGTTCGAACGACAGCGGTTCGGGCCGCGCCAGCAGCTCGTCCCACGGTGTCGCGCCGGCCGGGCAGGGCCGGTCCGGCAGCGAGGGCACATGCACGAAATGACGCAGTCCCGGAAGGTTCTCGCGCAGCCTCGCGACGACCTCGCCGCGGTCGATCTCCTTGCCATTCCAATGATATCCGTCCGCCGCGATGAGCACTGCCGGCGTCAGCTGCGCGAGCCGGCCGATGGTGCCGTCGGCGCCGAAATCGGGAGAGCAGCAGGCCCACACCGCGCCGACCGCGGCGGTCGCCAGGCAGGCGATCACCGCGTGCTCGGTGTTGGGCAGGTAAGCGGCGACCCGGTCCCCGGGCCGGACGCCGGCCCGGCGCAGCCACCCGGCCGCGGCGGCCACTGACCGGCGCAGCTCGCCGAAGGTGAACTCGCGTTCGGCGAGGTCGCCTTCCCGGACGCAGATCAACGCGGTGGCGTCGTCGGCGCCCCGGCGCAGCGCGTGCTGCGCCCAGTTCAGCCGGGCTCCGGGGAACCACTGGGTGCCTGGCATGGGATCAGCGGTTCGCACTCGCGTCCAGGGCGCGCTGAACTCGACTTCGAAGTAGTCGGCGATGGACGTCCAGAACCGGTCCAGGTCGGCGACCGACCAGGTCCACAACGCGTCATGGTCGGGGAACGGCTTCCCCTCGCGCTGCTCCAGCCAGTCCAGGTACGCGCGGAGCGGGGAGTTCGCGATGCGGTCCGCCGTCGGGCGCCAGAGCACGTCCATGGCCGGAAGATAGCCGCGGCCGGGCGGCATTCGCGGAGCTGTTGTTCGGGATTTGATAATCGCGTGTGCCCGGGTTGAGACAGCCGGGTCAGGATCGCCTCCGACGACGATGTCCCGAGGAGGCCGGACGCATGAAGCTCGCTCTCTACCTGCCCAACTTCCGCGACGAGGTGACGCTCAAAGAGCTGGAAGACCTCACCGCGCTCGCCGAAGAACGGGACTTCGACTCGGTCTGGACGCTCGACCGGATCTGTGTGCCGGAGGCGTCCGACCGCGGGGAGCTGGAGTACCCGTTCGGCATGATGGCCGACCTGCCCAAGGCACTGCCGGTCGTCTCGCGCGGCAAGTGGTTCCAGGGCATGACGCTGATCCCGTGGCTCGCCGCGAAGACCCAGAAGGTCCGGATCGGCATGAGCATCATCGACACGCCGTACCGGTCTCCCGGCGTGCTGGCGGCCGAGCTCGCCACCCAGGACCACTTGTCCGGCGGACGGCTGAACGTCGGGGTCGGCTCCGGCTGGATGCCCGAGGAGTTCGCCGCGGCCAGCGTCTCGGACCTGTTTCCGCGCCGGCACGGGCACGTCCGCGAGACGATCGAGATCATGCAGGGCATCTGGTCCAACGAGCTGTTCGAGTACCACGGCGAATTCGCGGACTTCCCGCTGTCCGGCTTCGGCCACAAGCCGGTCCAGGACCCGCTGCCGATCTACTTCTCCGGGCTCAAGGACCCGAAGCGCTCGGCCAAGCGCATCGCGAAGTACGGGCTGCAGGGCTGGATCGGCATTCAGGACAGCCCGGAGGACATCAAGCGCTGGAAGGGGGAGATGGAGCGCGAGCTGGGCGAGCTCGGCCGGGGCTTCCCCGAGGGCTTCGACATGTGCAGCATGATCTGGTTCGTCATCACCGACGAGCCGATGGACCAGACTCCGGCCGGCAAGGCCACCAACCTGCTGGCCGGCAGCGCGCAGCAGATCGAGGACATCCTCAAGCGGTACAAGGAAGCCGGCCTGACCATGCCGTTCCTGTGGCCGCCGTTCCGGGACGTGCCGACCGCCAAGACCATCGACGACATCAAGCGGCTGACCGAGGAGATCATGCCGAAGGTGAACGCCGCCTAGCCTCCCGCTCTCTCGCGCTGACGCGGCGGCCCGGTCCGTGCGGGGCCTTTTGAGGGAATCTGATTCCCGGAAGGGGCCCCTCACGGGAGCTCCTCGGGCAGCGCGGACCGAATTAAGCGACACGAGCCTCCCTCTCTCTTGCCCGGACGACACCGCGGTCGTCCGGGCAAGACCGCTTGCCTGGCCTGCGCCGCTCCGGTGCGGCACCATGGGAGGCGGCCGCGATGCGGCGGCCGAGTCCGGCGAAGGGGCCAGCGATGACGGTCAGCGCGACGAAGCCGGGACGGCTGGTGCTCGTCGTCGACGACGACCCCCGGGTGCGCACGGTCGTGGCCTGGCAGCTGGAGGCCGAGGGCTTCCGGGTCGCCGAGGCGGCGGACGGCCGCCGGGCGCTGGAGGCGATCGAACGCGAGCCGCTCGACCTCGTGGTCCTCGACCTCGCGCTGCCCGGGATCGGCGGTCTCGACGTGCTCCGCCGGCTGCGCGGCCGCGAACGGGACCCGGACCTGCCGGTCATCGTGCTTTCCGGCCGCAGCGGCGAGACCGACCGGATCATCGGCCTCGACCTGGGCGCGGACGACTATCTCGTGAAGCCCTTCTCGCCCGGAGAGCTAGTCGCCCGGGTGCGCTCGGTGCTGCGCCGGTCGGCGCCCGCCGAGCCGGTCGCGGCGGCCGGGCTGCGGATCGACCACGCGGCGCGGGAAGTCTTCGTCGACGGCCGCGAAACCGCCATGACCGCCAAGGAGTTCGACCTGCTCGCGTTCCTGGCCGGGCACCCGCGGCAGGTGTTCACGCGCGCCCAGCTGCTCGACCGGGTCTGGGCCAGCGCCGCCGAGTGGCAGAGCGAGGCGACCGTTACCGAGCATGTCCATCGCTTGCGCCAGAAGCTCGGCCCGCGTCCGGTGCGGACCGTCCGCGGCGTCGGTTACCGGTTCGAGCCATGACTCGCACGCACGAGGCGACCACCGACGCCGAAGCCCTGCTGCGGGCCCAGTCCGATGTCCTCGAACGGATCGCCGGCGGCGCCCGGCTGGCCGACGTGCTGACCGAGGTCGCCGTCGCGCTGGAACGGCTCGTGCCTGGCTGCCACTGCTCGATCCTGCTGCTGGACCGGGACACCGCGACCTTGCGCCACGGGGCGGCCCCGTCTCTGCCGACGGCCTATTCGTCCCGGATCGACGGGCTGCCGATCGGCAGCGACGCCGGATCGTGCGGCACCGCGGCGTATCTCGGCGTGCCGGTCGTCGCGGAGGACGTCACCACCGACCCGCGCTGGGTGCGCTACCGGGACCTGGCCGGCGCGCACCGGCTCCGGTCCTGCTGGTCGACGCCGATCCGGGGCCGGGCCGGAGTCGTCGGCACCTTCGCCGTCTACCACGAACGCACTCACCAGCCGACCGCCCGCGAACGCGGCCTGGTGCATCGGCTGACCCACCTGGCCTCGGTGGCCATCGACCACGATTCGCTGTTCGGCGCCCTCGCCGACAGCGAGGAGCGCTTCCGCCGCGCGTTCGACGACAACGTGATCGGGATGGCGATCACCGAGCCCGACGGCGCGGTGACCCGCACCAACGAGGCGTTGCGCGACTTGCTCGGCCGCACCGAGCACGAGCTGGTCGGCATCCGCCTCGACGAGCTGCTCACCCCGACCGGACCGGACGCGTCCCTGTCCCATCCCGACGGCCGCACCCTGGACGTGGTCGTCTCGGTGTCGCCGGTGGCCGGCCCGGACGGCGCGCCGGTGCGACTGATCGCCAACGTCCTGGACGTGACGGAACGGCGAGCGGCGGAACGGGAACGCCGTCGCCGCCACGAGGCCGAGGTCGCCCAGCAGGCGGCGGAGCGCGCCAGCCGCGCGAAGACCGACTTCGTCGCGGCGCTGGGCCACGAGTTGCGCACTCCGTTGCAGGCCGTCACCGGCTTCACCGAGCTGCTGGGCTCGCTGGACCTGCCGCCGGACCGGCGCAAGGCGGCGCTGGAACACATCACGACCGCCGCCGGCCACATCCTGGCGATGGTCGACGAAGTCCTGGACGTCGCCCGGATCGAGGCCCGGTCGCTGCCGCTGCACCCGGTCGAGGTCGACGTCGCGGACGTGGTGACCAGCGTGCTGCAACTGATGGAACCGTTGGCAGACGCGGAAAACGTCCGCCTCGCCAGTTCTGGCGAACCGGCCCGGGCCCGCTGCGACGAGCGGCGGCTCAAGCAGATCCTGCTGAACCTGGTCTCGAACGCGGTCCGCTACAACCAGCCCGGCGGAACCGTCGAGGTCGCCACCCGCGCGGAGACCGGCCGGGTGGTGGTGGCCGTCGCGGACAGCGGCCGCGGCATCGCCCCGGAGCACCTGGAACGGCTGTTCACGCCGTTCGACCGGCTCGGCGTCGAGAGCGACCAGGGCGTCGGGCTGGGCCTGCCGCTGGCGAAGGGCCTGGCGGAGGCGATGGGCGGGGAGCTGACGGTCCGCAGCGGGGTGGGGGAGGGGACGTCGGTCGAGGTTTCGTTGCCGCGGTGAGGGTCGCGTCGCCAGTGGCCCGCGCGGGCAGGAACGTGCCGCCGCCCTACTTCTCGGGGCGCAGCCGACGGCGCATCAGCAACGCACCGCCCAGCACCGCCGCCGCGCAGCCGACGGCGACCGCGCCGGCCGGGATTCCGTCCGAACCGGCGTCGGTCCTCGCCACGGCGTAGCCGCCGCCCGCACCAGTCTTGTCGTACTGGGATCCGGGCAGCTTGTCGGCATAGCGCTGATGCAGCTCGGCCTGGTAGTCCGGCACGCTGATCTTGGTCCCGGCAGGCACGCCGGTGATCGAACCGTCGAGCACCGTGACGGTGTCGCCGGACACCGAATACCATGCGTTGACCTGCGGTTCGTGCAGCAAGTAGCCGCCGCGCGCGGCCGCCGCGTGCGCCTGCTCGTCGTTGCCGGACGCGACGTTGATGACCTGCCAGCCGGAATTGCCCGGCTGAGCCCAGACCGTCGCGTCGCGGCCGTCCGCGAGGTGCGCGGGCACTGCGACGTAGGCGAGCGCACCGGGCACCGCCGAGGTGCCGCGGACGAACGCGGCAGTCGGCTCGTAGACCGGAATCTGGGTGCTGGCATCGGCGGCCGCGCGCATCGCCCGCGCGCCGGCCGGCGCGGCGCCGGGGAACTTGGTGCTCGCGAGCCGGGCGGCGGTGCCCGGGCTGGCGACGACGTTCGAGATCGCCGCGGTGTCCGCCGCCGACGGACCGGACGGAACCGCCGGTGCGGCGAAAGCGGGCGTGGCGGCGAGCGCCGCCAACCCGGCCGCGCCGGTGAGGACTGCCGAGCGCAAAATGGTTCGCAGCACGGGTCAGCCCTCCATTCCGTAGACGGTGTGCGTCCAGGTGAACTGGCTGTTCGACTGGTAGGCGCTGTAGTTCATCGAGTTGTAGCGGTTGTTCGAGGGCCACGGGTCGCCGTAATCGACGATGGCGTTGCCGTTGGAGTCGTCGTAACCGTAGACGACGTGCATGTGGCCGCCGCCGGAAGTCCACCCGATCCGGGTGCCGATCGGCTGTCCGGCGTCGATCTGGCTCTTGATTCCGGCGAAGGAAAGCCGGTAGCCGGTGGAATCGTAGGTGCCGGCATTGCGGAAGCCCAGCGAGCGGAACACGGTCTGCTCGTCGCTGAGGTAACCCTGGTCGTTCGCGCAGTCGTTGCCGGATTCGTTGTGCGCGATCTGGCAGAACCTGGTCTGCGTCAAGGAATATCCCCAGTAGGCGGCGATCGTGTTGCCGCTGGCGTCCCAGCACCAGTTGTCCTTCTGCTGGGCTTGCATCGAGATGTTCGCGGTGGCGGCGTCGGCGGCGGCGGGAACCGCGAGCGCCGCCGCTGCGACGGCGGCGGCCACGGCGATTCCGCGAGATGCCGAATAAGGCACTTTCACAGATTCCTCCTGATCGGAGGGCCCGGTCGCGCGGGCCGGCGAGAGAGAACTGATCATCGGAATGATTCGCGTTCCTCGCCGGCGCGGACTACCGACTAAAGACGGGAATTCGGATTCCGGCTGTCCGCTGGCCGGTCCGTGAAGGGCCCCTTCCCGGACTTGGATTCCCTCAAGGAGCCCTTCACGGACAGACCGCGCACGCCGGTGCGCCGGGGTCAGCCGGTGACGAGGGACAGGCCGTAGGTCTGCAGGATCTCGTTCACCGGCTGGAACCAGGTCTCGCCGCCGGAGCTGCAGTTGCCGAAGCCGCCCGAGGTGACTCCCTGGGCCTGGTCTCCGGTGATGAAGGAACCGCCGGAGTCGCCGGGTTCGGCGCACACGTTGGTGTGCGTCGCTTCGTAGACCGCGCCCTGGGCGTAGTTGATGGTTTCGTTCAGGCCCAGCACGGTGCCGCAGTGCCAATGCGAGGTGGAGCCGGAGCGGCAGATCGACGAGCCCGCGGGCGCGACCGCCGAGCCGCGGACGATCACGTCGCTGACCGTGCCCCAGCCGAGCACGACCGGGGCGGTCCACCAGCCGTTGCCGATGGTGATGTAGGAGTAGTCGTTGCCGGGGAACGAGGATCCGGCGAAGGTGCCCATCGGCGAGTTGTCCCAGCCGACGACGGAGCTGCCCGTGCCGCCGCAGTGCCCGGCGCTGACGAAGCCGCCGTGCACGGAGAAGCCGATGGAGCAGCGCGTGTTTCCGTTGATGTAGTAGGGATCCCCGCCGACAGTGCCTGCCGAGAGAGTCTGCGGCTTGGGCGCGGTCGCTACCGTCACCGGGCCGGCTTGACGGGCTCGCGCGAGGAAGGCGTCGACGTCCGCGCCGTGCGCGCCGGGCTGGAGAGTAACGACCACGCTGCCGGTGCGCGGGTCCGCGTGCCAGCCGCTGACTTCCGCCGGGGCGCGTTTCGTTCTGGCGGTGGCGTCGACAGCCTTCTTCGCTGCGTCCAAAGCCACGGCGGTGATGCGTGCTGGAACGGTTTCCGCGCCGGTCCGGTGCACCGCGTCGGCTGCCGCCGGGTCTGTCACGCCGACCACCAACTTGCCGAGGCGCGCGTCGAACCAGGCGCCGCCGAACGCCGGGCCGGCGGCCTCCTGCGCGGCCGGCATCTGGCGTGCCGCGGCCAGCTCTTGCCGGAGCCGGGTCTGCGCCTGTCCGGCGCTGAGGCCCAGGTCTCGTTGCATGGCCGCGAGCTGCCCGGGTGCCGCCTGGGCGGCGGCGGGCGCCACGACGGCGGCGAGGCTCGCCGCGAGGACGGCCGCACCGGTGATGCTGAGGGCGATTCTTCGACGCATCGGAACTCCTCAAAGACGAGGGAAAGAAACCCACTGTCGGCTGAGTGTGGGGAGACCGGTCGAAACCGGTCCAGCGTCGCCTCGGGTTTTGTCCGAAACCTGTCGTCGCGGCTACTCCGTCCGTCCACGCCGAAGCGGCCTTCCGGGCAACTCGCGGCTGATCGCGGTCCGGCGGAGAGCGGCTTCGCGCCCTGGAACGGACCGTGCTTGGTCGGGCCTGACCGGACGAAGCACGAGAACCAGGTCGCGAAGCCGTGGGGCCCCGGTGGTCCTATCTGGACGGTTTGCTGTGCTTGACCCTCCGAAAAAGAACTGTCCGCCACTGTCGACCGCCAACGCTGGCCGGTGCTGCGGGGAGCGTCAGCGACGGGTGTTCGTCCGGGTCAGCAGGAGGGTGAGCGGTTTGGCTCCGATGCCGTGCAATACGACGCTGCCGAGGACGCAGACCACGGTGATGACGAGGATGGTGTCTGCCTCGGGTCCCTCCGGCAGCTTGTTGAAGGCCAGGAGCCCGAACACGATCGAGGTGGTGCCGCGTGGTCCGAGCGCGCCGATGAGCAGACGTTCGCGTCCGGAGAGCGTGGATCCGGCCATGGAGAGCAGCACCGGCAGCACGCGCAGCACGGTGAGCGCCGCGACGCAGAAGAGTACGACCTGCCAGGAAATGGTCAGATAGAACGCGAGGATGGCCGCGATGCCGACGACGAACCACATGGTCGTGGTGAGCAGGGCGGTGAAGTCTTCCAGCAGGTGCAGGTCGTTGCCGAAGGCGTCGGCCCGGATTTCCGCGCGGTCGGCCCGGCCGTCGCGGACCCGGCGGGCCTTGCGCAGCCGGTGGACGTAGCGGAAGGCGATGCCGCACACGAACGAGGCGACGAACCCGTTGCCGTCGACGGCAACGGTCGCGGTGTAGGTGAGCAGCGGAGTCAGCAGCACCGCGATGCGTCCGGACTGGCCGGTCACCCATCCGGCCTGGTGGGCGCGGTCCAGCAGCCAGGCGACGAGGCTGCCGATCACCACGCCGGCGACCAGGGCTTTGAGAGCGAAGGGCAACGCGGTGGCCAGGGCGTCGAGCGGGGTCCGCTGCTGAGTGGTGTCGCCGGCGAGGATGAGCGCGAAGAGGAACAGCGGCGAGACGATGCCGTCGTTGTAGCCGCTTTCCACGTTCAGCACGCTGCGGACCCGCATCGACAGCGCTCGGTCGCGCACTACCCGCTCCGCCGGGGCGAAATCGGTCGGCACCGTGACGCAGGCGATCAGCAGCAGCACGGCCCACGGCAGGCCGGGGAACAGCAGCCAGCCCAGCAGTGCTGCCAGCGCGAGGCTGACCGGCATCGCGATGAGCAGCGCCCTGGCCACGAGTCCGGGGTAGCCGCCCCACAGGCGTCCGCCGCGCACCTCGGTGGCGTCGACGAACAGCAGGACCGCGAGGATGATCTCGGCGGCGTGCTGCACCGCTTCGGTGTTCAGCACGGCCGCGATGGACTGCTCGTTGAGCAGGCCGACCACGACACCGGCCACCACCATCACGACCGGCGCACCCAGGTTCCACCGGTCGAGCCGAGCCGCCGCCAGCGCCCGGACGATCATGGCGAGTGCGGCGGCGAGCAGCAGCAGGTTCATGAGTGCATTCTCCCGTAACGGGTCCTAAAAGGATCGACCGGCCCAGGTCCGGCGGCCCGTCCGGCGAGCGGGCGGCGGGGCCGGGCCGCTGCGGTGAACGTCAGCCGAGTTCGAGCCGAACGCGCGGGAAAATCGGAACATCGTGCCGCGGGGGTGTCGATCCTCGCTACGTTCATTCGACGTGTACTCGAAGGCACCTCCAGAGAGCGGTGCCGAGTGAACCGTCACCGGACACTAAGACGATGCGATGACTGAAGTGAATGCGGAACGCACCCGGCGAGCGATCGTCGACCACACCCGGCGGCTGGCCGACTCGGCCGTGGCAGCCGGTGCCGACGCTGCCGTCGCGGCGAACCGACCGCTCGCCATCGACGCCGATATCGCGTCGGCGCTCATCACCAATCACTTCGCGATGCTCGCCTCGCCCACCTGGGAGATGCAGCGGCCGGAATCCGCTCAGGCGCTGCGGGGCACCGGGCAGACCCTGCAATGGCTGGCCACCGACACCGCCGAAGGCACCGGCACGTGGTTCGTCGAACGCCGCCCGGACGGAGCGACCTGGCAGCCCAGCACCCGGCAGGCCGACGTCACCATCACCGGCCCGGCGGGGACCCTCTTGCTGGTCTTGACCCGACGGCGCCCGCTCGCCGACCGCGACGCCGCCGACATCACCGTCGAGGGCGACGCCGGCCTCGCACAGCACTGGCTGGACAACTCCGCCCACTCGAGCGACTGACCACAGTCCGGGAACCCAGGTCGCCGCAGCGCTCCGGCACGCGACGCCCGAAACTGTCCGAAGCTGAGCGAGCCTGCCGTCCCGGACTGCTGTGCCCGGCGCGTTCCGCGTCCAAGGTTCGACTCGGGACGCGGAACCGCGCCGGGCGTGCTGTTCGTGCACACTCGTCATCGTGGCGACAGCGTGGGATACCGGCGTGGACTCAGCCGGGACAAGGTGCGTCACGCGGCTCAGGGCCGGAACGGGTTGGCGGCTCCCTCCCGCACGAACACCGGGATCCGGTCGAGCGGAGCCGGGGCCTCGACGGTCGTGCCGCCGGCGAAGGTTTCGCCGGTGACCGCGTCGGTCCACGACGCACCCGTCGGCAAGTACACCGCGCGTGCGGTCTCGCCCGCTCTCAGCACGGGGGCGACCAGCAGGTCCGGGCCGAGGAGGAACTGGTCGTCGGCGGTCCACGCGGCCGGGTCGTCCGGGAAGTCGACGAAGAGCGGCCGCATCGGCGGCACCCCCAGTTCGTGCGCGACCCGCATCTGCTCCATCAGGTAGGGCCGGAGAGTTTCCCGCAGCCGCAACGACTTTTCGATCAGTTCGAGGGCTTCGTCGCCGAAGGACCACGCCTCGTTGGGGCCGCCGGTCATTTCCGGTCCGAAAGCGGTGCGCGGATCGCGGAAGCCGTGCAGGCGGAACAGCGGGCAGAACACGCCGTACTGGAACCAGCGGACGACGAGTTCGCGGTACTCCGGCGAATCCGGGTCTCCGCCGTGGAAACCGCCGATGTCGGTGGTCCACCACGGAATCCCGGCGACGGCGACGCTGAGCCCGGCCCGGACCTGGGCGCGCAGGGATTCCCAGGTCGGGGCGATGTCGCCGGACCAGACCGCCGCGCCGTAGCGCTGGCTGCCCGCCCAGGCCGAGCGGCTGAGCAGCACGATCTCGTCGTCGCCTTCGGCGGTGATCCCGTCGTGGAAGGTCCGGGCATGCGCCTGCGGATAGAGCGTGGCGACTTCACTGCCGGGCCCGGCGTGCAAGCTCAGGTTGTGCGGGTGGCCGGGTTGCAGTTCCGGTTCGTCGCCGTCGAGCCACCAGGCCCGCACGCCGAGGTCGTAGTAGTTCGCCTTGATCTTCTCCCAGACGAACCGCCGGGCTTCGGGGTTGGTCGGGTCGTAGTAGGCGACCGGCATTTCGGCGCCGAAGCCTTTGTCCTTCCACGGCGCGTGGAACGGCACCCCCTGGTCGGTGCCGACCAGCAGGCCGTTTTCGTGCAGGTGCTGGTAGTTCTCCGACAACGGGCTGACCGTCGGCCACACCGAGACCATCAGCTTGACGCCGAGGGTGTCCAGTTCGCGGATCATCCCGGCCGGGTCGGGCCATTCGGCCGGGTCGAACCGCCAGTCGCCGAGATGGGTCCAGTGGAAGAAGTCGGCGACGATCACCGACAGCGGAAGTCCGCGCCGCTGGTACTCGCGGGCGACCTCCATCAGCTCGTCCTGGCTGCGGTAGCGCAGTTTGGACTGCCAGAAGCCGGCCGCCCATTCCGGGAGCATCGGGGGGTGGCCGGTCGCGTCGGCGTACCGGGACAGGATCGTGCGGGGGTCCGGGCTCGCGGTGATCCAGTAATCGATCTGCCGGGCGTCGTCGGCCACCCAGCGGGTGCCGTTGCCGGCGAACTCGACCCGGCCGACAGCCGGGTTGTTCCACAGAAACCCGTACCCGCGCGAGGAAAGCAGGAACGGAACCGACACCTCGGCGTTGCGCTGCACCAGGTCGAGCACCAGTCCCTTGTGGTCGAGGCGGCCGTGCGTGCGCTGGCCAAGGCCGTAGATCCGCTCGTCGTCGTAGGCGGCGAAACGCTGTTCGAGCCGGCCGTAGCCATTGCCCGACGGCAGGAACAGCCGCGCGCCCGGCCACCAGAAGTGCGCGCGCTGCTCGGCCAGCAGCTCCTCGCCGGTGGTGGTGCGCACGAACCGGACGGCGGCGTCGATGCCGGTGTCGGTGTCGACCACCTCGACGATGCCGGTGAGATCGCCGTTGACGACAACGCCGCTGCGGTCGGTCGCGGTGACCTCGGCCGGGGCCGGCTTCGGCGGCAGCAGCGCCCCCGGGAGGTGGTCGCGGATCGCGTGCCGCCCGGCGCGCACGCGCAGGCTGTCCGCGCCCCAGGGCTCGATGCGGAGCACCTCGTGGCGGATGGTGACTTCGAGCGCGTGGCCGTCGCCGGTCACGGTGATCATGGGGGCTCCTAAGAGGGGGGTCAGTCCTTGACAGCGCCGCTGGTCAGCCCGGCGGTGACGTACCGCTGGGCGATGACGAGCAGGACGGCGGCGGGAACGGAGGCGAGAACGGCGGTGGCCATGACGGAGTTCCAGTCGGCGGACTGGTTGCCCACGAACCGGTAGATGCCGACGGTGATCGGCTCGAACCCCTGGCCGGTGGTGAGCGTGACGGCGAACAGGAAGTCCGCCCAGGCGAACAGGAAGGCGAACAGCGCCGCGGTGAGCACCGCGTTGCGGCTGACCGGCAGGATGATCGAGAAGAACGTCCGCCAGTACCCGGCTCCGTCCACTCGGGACGCTTCGGTGAGCTCCTTCGGCACGGAGATCATGAAGGCCCGCAGCAGCAGCACGCAGAACGGGATGGTCGCGGTGGAGTCGGCGAGGATCAGCCCGAGGTAGTTGTCGATCAGGCCGAGGTTGCTGAACACCGTGTACAGCGAGTTCGCCATCACGATGCCCGGGATCATCTGCACGATCAGCAGCACGAACACGAACACCGGGCCGCCGCGGGTCTTCAGCTGCGCCAGCGCGTAGGACGCGGGCAGCGCGACCGCGAGCGAGACGAGCACCGTGCCGAGAGCGATGATCACGCTGGAGACGAGATGCCCGCCCTGGGAGCCGAGTGCGTTGCGGTAGCCGTCGAGAGTGCCGCCGAGCGGCACCCAGTCCGGGTGCGGTTTGAGCAGTGCGCCGCTGGGCTGCAGCGAGGCGTTGACCATCCAGTACAGCGGGAACAGCAGAACCACGACGATCACGATTCCGGCGGCGGTTTTCAGCCGGGCGGTCATGACGCCGTCTCCGAGAGCGTGGCCCTGGCCGAGCGCAAGTAGAGCAGCCCGAACACGGTGGCGACCAGGATGAGGATGTTGCCGACGGCCGCGCCCTGCCCGAACGCGAAGTCGTGGAAGGACAGCTGATAGGACCAGGTGGTCAAGGTCTGCGTGGCGTTGGCCGGACCGCCGCCGGTGACGACCATGATCACGTCGAACACCTTGATCGTATAGACGAGGCCGAGCATGAGCACGATGCCGGTGACCGGGCGCAGCTGCGGCCAGGTGACGTAGCGGAAGCGCTGCCATGCGTTCGTGCCGTCGAGCGCGGCGGCTTCGTAGAGCGACGCGGGGATCGCCCGCAGGCCGCCGTGCAGGATGACCAGGTTGAACGGAATGCCGATCCAGATGTTGGTCAGGATCACCGCGGGCAGCGCCCAGCCGGTGCTCGACAGCCACGGCACGCGGTCTGCGCCGACCAGGCCGAGCGCGGCGTTGAGGACGCCGTGGTCGGTGTCGAGCATCCACCGCCAGGCTGCGCCGCTGACCACCAGCGGCAGCAGCCAGGGCAGCAGGAGCAGCGACCGCAGCACGGTGCTGCCCGGGAAGCGGCTGTTGAAGAACACCGCGAGCGCGAGGCCGATGCCGAACTGGAACACCAGTGACCCGGCCGTGAAGAGCACGGTGTTCAGCGCGGACGCCGGGAACAGCGGATTCCGGAAGACCGCGGCGTAGTTGGCGAAGCCGACGAACGGCGCTTCGCCGGTGTAGAACGACTTGACGGTGTAGTCCTGCGTGCTCATCACGAGGTTCGCCGCGAGCGGGTAGCCGAAGAACACGACTACGTACGCCACGGCGGGCAGCAGGAACCCCCAGGCGACGAACCGATCGCGGGGCCGGGACCGGCCGGCCGCCCGCCGAGCGGCGAGCGGCCGGGTGGCGCTGATCGTCACGATCCGCTCGCCTGCTGAGCGGTCTTCAGCGCGTCGGCCGGTGAGCTTTTGCCGGTGAGCGCGGCCTGGAGGGCGTCGGCGATCGCCTGGGAGACCTTCGGGTACTTGTCGCCGAGTTCGGCGGTGCGCGACCGGGCCGTGCCGACCTCGTTCGCGAACGCCTGCATCTCCGGCTGCGCGGCCGCGAACTTCTGCGCCACCGCGGTCTTGGACGGGACGTAGGCGTGCGCCTTGCTCCACTCCAGCATCACCGGCTCGGAGAGGATGCAGGACAACACCTTGCCGGCCGCCCGCTGTCCGGCCGACCCGGTCGCGGGGATCGCGCCGACCTCGCCGCCGAGCGCGACCACCGGCTGGGCGCCCGCCTGCGGCACCGGGATCGGCACGACGCCGTAGTGGAGGGACTTCTGCTCGTCGAGCCGGGCCAGGTTCCAGGAGCCGTTGATCATCATCGCCGCGTTGCCGCCGACGAACTGGTCGGCGACGTCGTTCTGGTTCCACGTCAGCACCGACTTCGACGCCGAGCCGCTCTTCACCAGGTCGGTCACGAACTGCAGGGCCTGGACCGCCTGCGGACTGTCCAATTGGGACAGTTCGGCGCGGTTGCTCCAGAAGGACGGCAGGTACTGCCAAGTGCCCTCCTCCGAGGCGATGGCGGAGAAGGCGAGCCCGTACTTGCCGTCCTTGGTCAGCTTCGCCGCGGCGGCCTTCAGCTCGTCCCAGGTCTTCGGCGGTTCGACGCCCGCGGCCTGCAGCAGGTCCTTGTTGTAGATCAGCGCGAGGCCGTTGACGCCCGGCGCCAGTCCGTAGACCTTGTCCTGGTAGGTCCCGGCCTTGACGATGCCCGGGGCGTAGCCGTCGGTGGAGATCCCGTAGTCGGTGAGCGGCGTGAGCGCGCCGGTGGACGCGATCTGCTGCAACGTCGGGTTGTCGGTGAACATCAGGTTCGGCAGCGTCTTCGAGCTCGCGCCCTGCAGGACCTTCGGCAGCAACTGCGCGGTCGGCACCTTCTGCCGGTCGATCTTGATCCCGGTCTGCGCCGCGCAGCCGTCGAGGACCTTCTGCCACGCCGCGGAGCCCTGTTCGTCGGCGTAGTAGTCCAGTTCGGTGATCGACGACGCGGCCGGCGCGTCCGGCGAGGACGCGGCGGGCGGGCTGGGGGAGCAGGCGGCCGCCAGTCCGGCGGCGGCCACCCCGGCCAGTGCGAGCAGGCGGCGACGGGCATGGTTCATGGCGGGTTCTCCTTTGAACGGGCGGTGGGGACGGTGTTCAGCGGTGGGCCGGCGGAGCGGTGCTGGCGCGGACGGCCAGTTTCGGGGCGAGCAGCCGGGTTTCGGCGGTGCGATGGCCGGCGAGCTGGCGCATCACCGTCTCGACGGCGAGCGTGCCGACCTCGCGGGCCGGGATGGCGATGCTGGTCAGCGGAATCGGGTAGTGCACGGCCATGCTGTCCGGGCAGACCGCGACGACCGAGATGTCTTCGGGCACCCGCACCCCGCGGTAGCGCAGATCGGACAGCAGGCCGGGCAGAGCCGCTTCGTTGTGCACGACGAGCCCGGTCACGTCCGGGTGCCGCGCGAGCAGGTCGTCGAGGCCGCCGCCGTGCTGGTAGGCGGCCGGCCAAGCCGTCGTCGCCGCCTGGACGTCCCTGCGCTCCGCCTCGGCGGTGAAACCCCGGATGAACCGGGTCGCATAGCTGGTGCCCCGCTGGTAGACCTCGGGCCCTGGCCCGACCAGGACGATCCGCCGATGCCCGAGGCCGGCGAGGTGCGCGACGCTCGCCTCGCCCGCCGCGGCGAAGTCGAGATCGACGCAGCTGAGGCCGTCCGGATGGTCCGGCACGCCGATCAGCACCACCGGCCGGTCGAGCGTGAGCAGCATCGGCACCCGAGGGTCGGCGGCCTCGACGTCCATCACCATGACCGCGTCGGCGATGGCCGAGGAGACCACCCGGCGCAGCGCCGCGGGGCCTTCGTCGGTGGTCAGCAGCAGCAGGTCGTGGTCGTAGGCCCGGGCGGCGGTGACCGCCGACGCGACGAACTCCATCACGACCGCGACGTTCGTGTCGGTGCGCAGCGGCACGACCAGCGCCAGGACGTTGGTCTTGCTGCTGGCCAGCGCCCGGGCGCCGGCGTGCGGGTGGTACCCGAGCTTGCGGATGGTGTCCTCGACCAGGCGGCGGGTCTTCGGCGAGATCGCGCGTTTGCCGCTGATCACATAAGACACCGTGCTCGGCGCGACGCCGGCCGCGGCGGCGACGTCGTTGATCGTGACCACTGAGCCTCCTCGCCGGTTCGTCGAAGCGCATCGACAGTGGATGAAAGTAGGCGATGAATGCGGCGTGCGCAAGCAGCATTCTCGACGAACTCGACCGTCGAATTCGATTCGGTGATCGACCTCGTCCGTCGAATTTGTCGAATGCCGTGAACGCGGCGTTGCCGCAGCTCAACAACGGGATACGAAAGTTCGTCAGGTGAGCCTTGACCCCTTCGCGGTGATCCTGCGATAGTCGTCGGCATCCGGATTTGTCTCGTAATCCCTCGGAATCCCTGAGTCGAACCGATTCGACAAACTTTCCCGGAGGCCCCCACCGATGTGTGCCTACTTCGCGCGCCGGCTCCGCCGCGGCGTGCTCCTGGCGGCCACGGCGCTGCTGGTCGCGACGCCGCTGCCGGCGGTCGCCGCCTCGCTGCCGTTTCGCGATCCGTCGCTGCCGCTGAACACCCGGATCGACGACCTGGTCGCGAGGCTGACCCTGGACGAGAAGATCTCGCTGCTGCACCAGTACGAACCGGCTATCCCGCGGCTGGGCATCGGCGTGTTCAAGACCGGCACCGAGGCCCTGCACGGCGTCGCCTGGTCGACCGACTACGACAACAACGGTGCGGTGGTGTCCGCGAAGGGCACCGTGTTCCCGCAGGCGCTGGGCCTGGCTTCGACGTGGGATCCGGCGCTGATCAAGCAGGTCGGCGCGGCGGTCGGGCAGGAAGCCCGCGGCTACCACGCGCAGAACCCGACGCTGTGGGGGCTGAACCTGTGGGCGCCGGTGGTGAACCTGCTGCGCGACCCGCGCTGGGGCCGCAACGAAGAGGGCTACTCCGAGGACCCGTACCTGACCGGGCAGATGTCGGTGGCCTACGGCCGCGGCATCCAGGGCGACGACCCGCGGTACCTGCAGGCCGCCCCGACGCTGAAGCACTACCTGGCCTACAACAACGAAGCCGACCGGACCACGAGCAATTCGTCCGTGCCGCCGAAGATCCTGCACGACTACGACCAGCAGGCGTTCAAGCCGGCGCTGGTCGCGGGTGCGGCGAACGCGGTGATGCCCTCCTACAACCTGGTCAACGGCCGGCCCAACACGGTCAGCTCGGACCTGAACGGCGTGCTGCGCCAGTGGGCGCCACAGGACCTCGCGGTCGTGTCCGACGCGGGCGCGCCGACCAACCTGGCGAATTCCGAGAAGTACTACGGGACTCAGGCCGAGGCGGACGCGGCGGCGCTCAAAGCCGGGCTGGACAGCTTCACGGACAACGACACCAACGGCTCGATCACCGTCGCCGCGGTGAAGGAGGCGCTGGCGAAGGGGCTGCTGACGGTGGCCGACGTCGAGCGAGCGGACCGGCACCTGCTGTCGCTGCGATTCCGTCTCGGCGAGTTCGACCCGCCGGGCCGCAACCCGTACGCGAACATCACCCCGGCGATGATCGACTCGCCGGAGCACCGCGCGCTGGCGCGCAAGGCCGCCGACGAGCAGATTGTGTTGCTGTGCAACGAGAAAAACGCGCTTCCGCTCACCACGCAGGGCAAGATCGCCGTCGTCGGACCGCTGTCGGACACGCTGTACGAGGACTGGTACAGCGGCACGATGCCGTACAAGGTGACGCCGCTGCAGGCCGTCAAGGAACGCGTCGGCGCGGTCGCGTCGAGCGAAGGCGTGGACCGCATCGCGCTGAAGAACCTCGCCACCGGGAAGTACCTGACCGCATCGACCGATCCGGCGGGCGGCAAGCTCGCCGAGGGGGCCGCCACGGCCGGTCCTGCCCAGTCCTTCGACGTCTTCGACTGGGGTGCGGGCAAGAACACGCTGCGCACTGTCGCGAACGGCAAGTACCTCGGCTACTCCGGCGGCGCGCTGGTCAACAATGCCGCTCAGCCGAACGGCTGGTTCGTCCAGCAGCAGCTCAAGCTCGACCCGCAGCCCGACGGCAGCTACGTCCTCGAATACGCGGGCAACGAGGTGAACGAGTCGTGGTTCGGCAAGAACCGGTTCGCGGTGGTCGGCGCGGACGGGGTGCTGACGATCGGCTCGCCGGACGCCGCGGGGGCCACCAAGTTCGGCCGCGACGTCCTCTCCCGCGGGGTGGACAGCGCGGTCGCCGCGGCCAAGGGCGCGGACACCGCGGTGGTGGTGGTCGGCAGCATGCCGTTCATCAACGGCCGGGAGGCCGACGACCGGACCAGCACGGAGCTGGCCCCGGCGCAGCAGGCGCTGGTGGAAGCCGTGCAGAAGGCGAACAAGCACACCATCGTCGTCGTCGAGAACAGCTATCCGACGACCGGCTGGGACACCCAGTCCGCGCCGGGAATCCTGTGGACCACCCACGCCGGGCAAGAGACCGGACATGCCGTCGCGGACGTGCTCTTCGGCGACCACGATCCGAGCGGGCGGCTGACCCAGACCTGGTACGCCTCCGACGCCGGCCTGCCGTCCATCCTCGACTACGACATCGCGAAGACCGGCATGACCTACCAGTACTACGCCGGCAAACCGCTGTATCCCTTCGGGTACGGCCTGAGCTACACGAGTTTCCGCTACGGGAAGCCCCGTCCGGCGCAGGCGGCGCCCGGCACGGTCGCCGTCGACGTGGACGTCACCAACACCGGCGCCCGGGCGGGTACCGACGTTGTGCAGCTGTATTCGAGCGCCCGGGACTCGCGCGCCGCGCAGCCGCTGAAGCAGCTGCGGGCGTTCGAGCGCGTCGAGCTGGCGCCGGGACAGACGAAGACGGTCCGGCTCTCGGTGAAGACCGCCGACCTTGCGTTCTGGGATGTCACCCGGAACCGCTCGGTCGTCGAAGCCGGAGTTTACGACCTCGCGGTCGGCCGCTCCGCGACCGATCTCGCCGGGTCGGTGCCGGTGCACGTGGCCGGCGAACGGATCCCGCCGCGCGATCTCGCGCAGACCACGCTCGCCGAGAACTTCGACGGCTACCAGGGCGTGACGCTGACCGACACGGCGAAGACGGACGGCACCTCCGTCGCCGCGACAGCCGGAGGCTGGGTCTCCTACCGCGACGCGCTGCTGCGGCCCGGCATGACTGCCTTCGCCGCGAAGGTGTCTAAAGCGGACAGTGGGACGGCGCGGATCACCGTCCGGCTGGACGATCCGGTTCGCGGCCGGGTGCTCGGCACCGCAGTCGTGAACAGCACCGGAGACAAATACGCCTTCACCACGGTGACCGCCGCGCTCGCACCGGCCGCCGGACGGCACGACGTCTACCTGACTTTCGACGGCCCGGTCACCGTGTCGTCGTTCGCACTGGGGTCCTGAGGGCACGCCGGGGCCCGACCCGCGGGCCCCGGCGACCGGGCGGAGCAGCCCGGCAACGGAAGGAGAATCGATGCACAAGGCAGTGCGTTCTCTTCTGGCAGCGGTACTGGCCACCGCGGCAGTGGCCACGACAGCAGGAACAGCCGAAGCCGCGACCTGGTCTTCGTCGGACAAGTGGGCGACCTGGTCCAACGGCGGCTACACCGTTCGCAACGACGTCTGGGGCAGCGGAGCCGGACCCCAGACGATCTGGGCCAACTCCGGGACGAACTTCGGCGTCTGGGCCGATCACCCCGCCACCGGCGGAATCAAGTCCTACCCGCACTCGGCGAGGAACGTCGGCCGGACGCTGAGTTCACTGGGCAGCGTCACCAGCACCTTCACCGTCAGCCGTCCCGGCAGCGGCGCCTACGAGACCGCCTACGACATCTGGGCGAACAACAACGCCTACGAGATCATGCTCTGGATGAACAAGCAGGGCGCGGTGGGGCCGCTCGGCACCCGGCAGACGACCGCGAGCGTGGGCGGCCACACCTGGGACGTCTACCGGGGATCGAACGGCAGCAACGCGGTGTTCTCGTTCGTGCGCACGTCCAACACCGACTCCGGCTGGGTGGACGTGCTGGCCGTGCTCAACTGGATCAAGGCGCAGGGCTGGTACGGCGACGTGACGCTCGGCGAAGTGCAGTTCGGCTTCGAGATCACCTCGTCGCCCGGCGGATCGAACTTCACCGCCAGCAGCTACTCGGTCTCCGCCTCCTGAACCGGGGGGCGCCGCCACCGCGTTGGCGGCCGGCGGCGGCGCCCTCCTTCCATCCCGGCGAATGCCAGGTTGGCTCGGTCGCGCGCTTCAGGCGAGCGAGCCCGCGCGGCGGCCGAAGACGACCCCCGCCGCAAGACCCGAGCCGCCGGGATAGTTGCCGGAGAAGAGACCGCCGAGCATTTCGCCGCAGGCGTAGAGACCGGGAATCGGACTGTCTCGGTCGTCGAGGACGCGCCCGTGCGGGTCGCCTTTCAGCCCGCCGAAAGTGAAGGTGATGCCGCAGGTGACGGCATAGGCGTAGAAGGGCCCGGCGGTGAGAGGAGCCGCCCAATTGCTTTTCGGCGGTGTCGTGTCGGCGCGGCGGCCGTCTTTGACGTTGGGGTCGAACGGGATCGAGAGGTCGATCGAGCTGTTGTAGTCGTTGATCGTCTTGGCCAGCCGTTCGGGATCGACGCCGATCCGCTCGGCCAGTTCTTCGAGACTGTGCGCGGTCGCCACCGAGACTCCCGGCATGTCGTACTCCTCCGGACGCAGCATCGGCCGGAGGGCGGCATCGAAGACCTGGTAGGCGACGGAGCCGGGCTGCTCGAGGATTTCCTTGCCGTACTTGGCGTAGGTGTAGTTGCGGAAGTCCGCTCCCTCGTCGAGGAATCGCTCTCCGTCGCGGTTGACGAGGATGCCGAGCGGATAGCTTTGCCGGGTCAGCCGGTTGGTCAGCTCGCGGTTGGATTCGTTGCCGGGGGTGAACGCGTCCCACTGGGTGGAGTGACAGGACCGCCAGTCTCCGCCCTTGGCCGCGCCGAGTTCGAGAGCCGCGGTGAGCATCTGACCGGTGTTGTACGGAGTGCCCCGGACTTTGGCGTTCTCCCAGCCCGGTCCGAGGTGCGTGCGTCGCAGTTCGCGATCGGCTTCGAAGCCGCCCGCGGCGAGGATGACGGAATCCGACCGGAGCTCCTCAACGGTGCCGTCGGGCCGGCGTACTTTCACTCCCGCGACCGCTCCGTTCTCGGTGCGCAGATCGAAAACGTCCTGTCCGTAGCGGATTTCGGTGCCCAGCCGCTGGGCGACCCGGAGGTGGTCGTGCATGAGTCCTTCGCCGCCGCCGACGTTGCCGACGTGCAGCCCGCCCCAGAACAGGTAGGTGCCGTCGGCGCGCTGGTAGGACTGCCGTTCGTACATCAACCGGTATTTGAGGCCGAGCGAGTGCAGCCAGCGAAGCCCCGGCGCGGCCTCGGCGACCAGTGTCTCGGTGAGATCCGGGTCGTTGCGGCCATTCGTGACCTTCGCCAGGTCGCCGGCGTAGTCGGCGGTCGAGTAGGGCGGCACCTCGGTGGCGGAATGGCGTTCGTCCGGTTCGATGAAGTCCACGAGATCCGCGAGGCCGCTGTGCGCGATCCGGGTGGCTCCCGCCGTGTAGTAGCTGTTTCCGCCGAACTGCTCGCGCGGAGCCTTTTCGAGAAGCAGCACCCGGCGGCCCCGCACGGCGGCGGCGTGGGCGGCGGTGAAGGCCGCGTTGCCGCCGCCCACGACGATCACGTCGGCGGCCTTTCCCTGGTTCGCGGTCTCTGCAGACGCGTTCAACGAACTGTCCCTTCGGCGGTGTCGGTGGTGTGCACTGGGCTTTTCCGCGGCGACTCGACGCGGCGGGCGGCAGCGGGCGGAGCGCCGGTCCGCGCCGAGAGAGCCTCTAGCGGCCGTTCGCCGGTGCGGGGACCGAAGAACGCGATCGCCAGCGCGACGATCAGCCAGCAGGCCGCGATGTACACGAACACCGCTTGGTAGCCGAGTCCGGCGAAGAGCGAGGCGACGAGCATCGGGCCGAAGATGTTCGCCAGCCGCCCGGTTCCGTACACCAGCCCGTGCCCGGCGTTGCGCAGCCCGGTCGGGAAAAGCTCGGGGCTGTAGGCATAGAGGAGGGTGGCGAAGGTCTGGATCAGGAGGTTGACGCAGAACCCGAAAACGACGATGGCGACCGGGTTGAAGGTCAGGCCGTAGGCCAGTCCGCTCGCCGCGGTGGCGAGAGCCACCACCACGAGCGGGACCTTGCGCCCGAAGCGATCGGTGACCGGCCAGGCGAGCAGTGCTCCGGGGACGGCGCCGATCGTCGTGAGGGCGGAGAACCCGAGAGACTTGGCGACGCTGAAGCCGTGCTGGGTCAGCAGGGTGGGCACCCAGGCGACGAAGCCGTAGAAGCCGAGGGTCTGGAAGATCCACACGACGGCGAGGAAGATCGTGGTGCGGCCGTACGGACTCGTGAACAGCTGTCGGTAGCTGCTGGTCGGAGCGGTCGCCGGCGGCGCGGCGGAGATCTCGGGGAGCGGAGGCAGCGGTCCGGCATGCCGTTCCAGCCGGGCGAGGACGGACTCGGCAGCGGGCAGCCGATCCTTGTGCACGAGCCAGCGCGGGCTTTCGGGCAGTACCGCAAGCGCGGGGAGAGCCAGCAAAGCCGCGGAGCCGAGCACGAAGACCAGTCGCCAGGTGCCCTCGCCCAGCGGCACGATGCCCCGCGCGGAGAACGACATGAACGGGATGCCAGCCAGGCCGACGGCCATGACCGCGGACTGCATCCGGCCGCGCCGGGCGGCAGGCATGACCTCGGAAATGTAGGTCGTCGCGGCGACCACCATCGCGGACAGGCCGACCCCGGTCAGGAAGCGGAAGACGACGAAGCTCGGCACGTTGAACCCAGCCGCGTTGACCAGCGAGAACACCGAGAACAGCGAGGTGGAGAAGAGCAGCGCGCGTTTGCGGCCGATCAGGTCCGAGAGCCGGCCGCCGAAGGCGGCGCCGACCGCCATGCCCAGGAACGCGGCCGAGGTGACGACCGCGATGTCCTGGACGGAGAAGCCGAGATGCTTGGTCAGCGCGGGCGCGACGTAGGCGAAGGTGTTCAGGTCGCCGAATTCGAAGAGAAACACGAAGGCCAGCGTGGCCAGCGCGAACTTGTGCGGTCTGGTGATCGGGAGACGGTCCAGCCGGGCGGCCGTCGTGGTGGGGGTGAGCACTCTATCCTCCTTGATAGAAGTGGCGCGGGGAGCGAACGGGCGGCAGCTGCGCGCGCGTCCTCTAGCGTGACACCGCGAGCGCGCTCGCGGATGCGGTACTGACCGCGGGTTCGTGTTGCGGGCCGGTCGTGGTCGGGACGTGCACGACCGCCGTGGCGAGCCGGCGCGCCGCTCGGTGCAACGAGACCGCGTCGACCACGCCGGAGCGAGAGCGGGTCCAGTCGACCTCGACCACCCCGGCCAGCGTCCCGATCCGCAGGGTCGGGCGTTCGCCGCCGAGCAGGGAGTGCACGACGCTGCCTCGGGCAGCGGCGGCGACCGCCACCGCGACGGCGGAGGTCAGCCCGATCGCCGGGTGCGCGGCGTGCATGGAAAGCATCCGGACCGCGATGTCGTAGTCCGATGCTAGGACAAGCGTGCCGTTGGACGTCCGGTAGTCCGTCGCCGGGCCGACGACTCCCGTCTTCGGGACCGCGTTGGGCGCGGGTTGGCCGGGCCGGACCAGCCCGTGCAGGACCGCACCAGCCGCCCGGAAGGCGGTCAATGCCGGCAGCCGCGCGGCGATCTCGTCGGCGTCTTCGGTCGCGGTCATCCCCAGGCTGTTCGCGTCGATCAGGATCGCGGGTGCGCCCGCGTTGACGATGCTGACCTCGGCGGTCGCTCCGCCCGCGCTGACGATCTGGCGGGCTCGGCGAGTGGGGAACGACGTGGCCGGATCGAACGGTCCGGCGAAGGTCAGCGCCACCGGCACACCGCCCGATTCGACGCCCGGCACGAGGGTTTCTCCGCTTTGCGGCACTCGGCCGCCGGGCGTGGCGACCGCGGTGTGCAGGGTGGCGCCGGTGTTGACGTTGCGCAGCCGCACGGTCGTCACGTCGCCGTCGACGGCGACGAGTCCTTCCTGCACGGCGTAGAGGCCGACGGCCGTGGCGCAGTTTCCGCAGTTGCTGCCCCACTCGACGACCCGGTCGGCGATCCCCACCTGGCCGAAGAGATACTCGATCTCGGCGCCTGGCGTAGCCGACCGTGCGACGACCGCCACCTTCGACGTCGTCGACGTCGCTCCGCCGACCCCGTCGATCTGCCGGCGGTCGCCCGAGCCGAGCGCGTTCGCCAGCACCGCGTCGAGATCGAGCGGCAACTCCGCCACCGCGTCGGCGGCGAAGATCCAGCACTTGCTCGTGCCGCCGCGCACCCACACCCCCGCCAGATCCACTGTGGCTGCCATGGGATTCACCTCGAACTCCTTTGGTTGCTCGCTTCCAGGGCAAGCGTGAGCCACCGTGCCGGTTCAAACCAGCTAAACCTGCTCAAGGCGGCTTAAGCTGAGCTGTAGGCTGAGCGGATGAGGATGGACATCCGGCGGATGCTCGTACTGGTCGAGGTTTCCCGCGCGGGCTCGCTGACCGCGGCGGCGGAGCATCTGCGCTACACCGTTTCCGCTGTCTCCCAGCAGATCGGGCAGCTGGAGGATGAGGCGGGCCAGCCCCTCATCGAACGCCGGCCGCGCGGCGTGACTCTCACCGAAGCGGGGCGTGCGGTGGTGCGCCATGCGGAAAAGATCGAGCGCATCGTGTCGGCGGCCCACGAGGAACTCCGCGACCTGGCTGGTCTCAACACCGGAACGTTGCGGCTCGGCACTGTCCCGACGGTGACCGAGTCCTTCCTGCCGGCGGCGATCTCCGCGTTCCGCGAGCGTCATCCCGGGGTCGACCTGCGCGTCCACAGTGCCCAGCTCTCCGGGCTCGAACAGCTGCTGGAATCGCGCGAGATCGAGCTGGCCATCACCTGGGATCGCGAACGGCCCGCCGGCGAAATCGGGAAAAGCCTGACCAGCGAGCTGATCTTCCGCGACCCCAACGTGTTGCTGGTGCCCGCCAGCCATCATCTGGCCAGTCGATCGTCGGTGCGGATGGAAGAACTCCGGCACGAACCGTGGATCATCCGCACTTCGCCCAACGTCCTGGCGCTGCTGCACGCGGCCTGCGACGCGGCGGGGTTCGAGCCGATCGTCAGCTTCGAAGCGCGCAGCTATCAGGAAGCACAGGCGATGGTCGCGGTCGGCATGGGCATCGCGCTGGTGCCCCGGCTCTCGCTCTACAGCCTCCGCAGCGACATCCGGGTGCTGACCTCGGTTTCGCCGCGCCCGCCGAGCCGCCGGATCGTGCTCGCCCATCGGCGAGGGGAGCGGCTTTCCGCAGCCGGATCGGCGATGCGGCAGCTGCTGATCGAGACCGGACGCAGCTGGGTGCCGTCGTAGCCGAGGTCCGGCTGCCGGGGCGAGGGTCTGTCTCACCGCCGGCCGGCATTTCGAAGAATCCGGGAGCGGCCCGGCTTTTGTCGGCAAACTGCTCGTCGTCGTGGCAATGCTGGGCTATCCTGCTCTCCGTGCCGCACAGCCGCTGGCCGGAATAGGAGAACGTTGTGACCAATCCGTTCGAAGACGAGAATGGCGTTTATCTCGTCCTGGTCAATGCCGAGAATCAGCACTCGCTGTGGCCCGAGTTCGCCGCCGTCCCGGCCGGATGGACGATCGTTCACGGACCGGCCTCGCGGGCCGAGTGCCTGGACTATGTCAACGAAAGCTGGACTGACCTGCGGCCGGCCTCGTTGGTCGTGGCGATGTCGGACTCCGCTGAGCCGCCCCCGCGCTGACGTCGCCCGGCGGCCGGGAAAGCCGGAAAAGGGCCCGCCGGCCGCGGAATAAAACATGCCGACGCGGAATTCTTTCGCATTCTCCGAGCGGTCTGCTCGCCGGGGCGGCCGCGATTGTATTCTTCATGTACGCGGATCTGATTGACTTCGCCGGGAGGGGATTCAACGGCGTTTCCGTCAGATCGGTGGTATGGTGATCCGGCTTCATCTGACCCTGGAGTCATTTCAGTCCGTCCGTTTTCTCGAAGGCCCCCTTCCGGTTGTCGAACTGCTCGGCGCCCTGTGCCGGCTGAGAAGAGACGCGCGTTCCGCGGGGCATTTCCCGGTGCGGTTGCGGCCGCACCGGCCGATCCGGCCGCTGTTCGACCTGTTCTCCGCGCGCGGCGAGGTGCCGGACTTCCTCGTCTCGCGCCGCGCCGAGATCGGCTCCGCTCTCGACGATCTCGCGGCCATTCCTGCGGACCGGGTGCGTGCGGACCTCGCGGCGACGTTCCGGCTGAAGCAGCCCGCCGCGTGGCTGAACGACCTCGCCGCGGGGAGCGAAGAGGCGAGGGCGGCGCTGGTGAAAGCCGTCGAGGAGGGCTACCGCAGCCTGGTGGAGCCGCGCTGGGCGGAGATCGCGGCCACCGCGCAGGCAGACCTGGCCCAGCGCGGGCACATCATGCTGCGCCAGGGCGTGGCGAGCGCGATCGGCTCGGTTTCCGCCGCGATCGGCCGGCTCGGGAACGTCGTGGAGATCGGCAGCCCGGCCGACCGGGACCTGCCCGCGCCGCACGGGCTGGACTTCGTGCCGTCGTGCCTCGCTCCGGAGACAGTGGTGATCCCGGGCGGGGCGGGCGAGCCGGTGACCGTGGTGTATCCGATTCCGGGCGTGTCGGCGCGAAGCGGGCCCGGCAGATCGAGCGGCGACGGCCTGTCGGCGCTGGTCGGGGCTCGCCGGGCGGCGATTCTGCGGGCCGCCGTGGTGCCGCGCGGGACCACGGAGCTCGCGGTGCAGGCCGGGGTCAGCCTGTCGTCGGCTTCCGAGCATGCCAGTGCGTTGCGCAATGCCGGGTTGATCATGACTGTGCGGGCGGGGCGGAAGGTGCTGCACACCGCGACGGAGCTGGGCGCGTCGTTGGTGCGGGCGAGCGATGCGCCGTTGTGCGACGCGCGCTGACCTCATTCGGGCAGCACCGGAACGCCGTTGGCCCAATGGCGAATGCGTTCGAACGGATAGGTCGGCAACCACACGCGGCGGCGGCCGCCGGGAGCGAACATCGTCGACCAGTCCGGCGTGCCTCCCGCTGCCCAGACCCTGCCGAGATGCGCCAGATCCGGGCACTCGTCAGCCTGGGCGGACGACAACCGGTCCGGCACGATCTCGAACTGCCGGCAAGGCCAGGCCCGGCGGCCGGTGGCCAGGGTGAACGCGACGTCGGCCAGCGGCAGGTCCGGTTCGCGGGCCAGCCGCTCGCGGAGCCGGGCCGCGGTCGCCGCCAGCGCCTGCGGGGTGCGGGCGGACAGCACGAGCACGTGCTGCGCGGGCGCCGTCGCCGGGCGGCGCACCGGCGGCGGCTGTTCGAGGACCACGTGCGCGTTCGTCCCGCCGAGCCCGAACGAGCTGACTCCGATCCGGCGGGGCGCGGCCAGTTCGACGGGCTCGGTGTTGACGGCGAAACCGCCGGCGGAAAGGGGGAGGTGCGGGTTCGGGCGCCGCAAGTGCGCGGTCGGCGGGGCTGTCCCGTGCCGCGCGACGAGGGCGGCCTTGATGAGGCCGACCACCCCGGAGGCGCCGTCGAGGTGGCCGATCGCGGGCTTGATCGAGCCGATCAGGCACCCGGGAATCCCGGCGAGCCGGAAGGCGCGGTCGAGGGCGTCGACCTCCAGCGCGTCGCCGAGGAGCGTGCCGCTGCCGTGTGCTTCCACGTAGCTGACGGCGTCGATCTCCGCTGCCCGCAACGCCTCCAGCACCACGGCGGCCTGGCCGCCGCCGCTGGGGGTGCGGTAATCGGCGCGCTCGCCGCCGTCGTTGTTCACGGCCCAGCCGCGGATGACCGCGTGGACGGCGTCTCCGTCTTCTCTGGCGTCGGCGAGCCGCTTGAGCAGCACAATGCCCGCACCGCTGCCGAACACCGATCCGTCCGCGTCGGCGTCGAACGTGCGGCAGCGGCCCGACAACGAGACCAATCCGTCCTCCGCCGCCAGCCGAGCCGGGTAGGGCACGGCCGCCCCGCCCGCCAGGGCCAGATCGCAGCGGAAGTCGGCCAGGTTCTGCGCGGCCAAGCACACCGCGACCAGCGACGACGAGCACGCGCTTTGCACGGCCAGGCTCGGGCCCGACAGGCCGAGCGCATAGGACACGCGCGCGGCGGCGTGATCCGGCGCGGTGCCCACCGAGATCGCGCCGGGCCAGGCGCCGGCCAGCTGGTAGTGCTCGTACCAGCTCGGCCCGATGCTGGCGAAGACCGCGGTGTCCGGGCACGAAGCAGGGTCGTAGCCCGCGTCCTCGAAGGCCGACCACGCGGTCTCCACCAGCAGCCGCTGCTGCGGATCAAGCCGTGCCGCCTCGTCCGCGCGATAGCCGAAGAACTCCGCGTCGAACTGCGCGGTCCCGTCGAGATGGCCCGCCGAGCGCACCAGACCGGGGTCGCGCAGCAAGGACTCCTCGACTCCGGCGGCACGCAGTTCTTCGTCCGAGTAGCGGCGGATCGGGTCGACGCCCGCGAACAGGTTGCGCCACAACGTCGCCGGGTCCGCCGCACCCGGGACCCGGCACGCCATGCCGATGATCGCGATGTCCTCGGTCACCGGGTGCGCCGTCCGGCCCGGGCCGCGCGGCGGCGGGACATCCGGTCGCCGACGCGGTCCAGAGCACTGTCGAGCCCACTCGCCAAGACGTCCGCGAGCCCGGTGATCGTGGGATGGTCGAACAACCGGCCGAGCGGGATCTCGACGCCGAGTTCCTTCTCCAGCAGCCTTTTCAGCACGGGAACCTGCGCGGAGTGCCCGCCGAGCGCGAAGAAGTCTTTGTCCGCCGGCGGGTCCGGCAGGCCGAGCACGGCCGACCAGGCGCGGGTGATCGCCCGGGGCAGATCGCCTTCCGGGCGGCGGGTGCGGGTCGGCGACGGTGCGGGCAGCCCGCGGACGTCGACCTTCCCGGTGCTGGTCAGCGGAAACGTGTCGAGGACGACGATCTCGCGCGGCACCGCGTAGTGCGGCAGCTTCCGTGCCAGTGCGTCGAGCAGCAGCTCCGGATCCGGCTGCTCGTCCCGCGCCGCCACATATGCGATGATCTCGCTCTGTCCGGCCACAGCGACGGCCTGCGCGACCGCGGGCTGCGCGCACAGAGCCGCCTCGATCTCGCCGAGTTCGACCCGGTAGCCCCGGATCTTCACCTGCCGGTCGGCGCGCCCGAGGTGCAGGAGGGTTCCGTCGGGCAGCCTGCGGGCGAGGTCCCCGGTGCGGTAGGCGGGCACCCCGTCGACGGTGACGAACTTGCCGGCCGAGGCGGCCGGATCCCGCCAGTAGCCGGGCGCGACGTGCTTGCTGAGCACCGTGATCTCGCCGCGCAGGCAGGTGCGGCGGCCGGCCGGGTCGAGGAGGACGACCTCGACGCCCGGCAGCTGGCGGCCGACCGGGATCACTTCGCCGTCCACCCGCGCTTCCGGCCCGAGGTGGTGCTGGGTCACGAAGCTGATCTCGGTCGCGCCGTAGCCGTTGACGAACACGCAGTCCGGTGCGCCGACGCGGCGTGCCCGTTCCACGTCGTCGCGCCGCACCTGCTCGCCGCCGAGGAGGATCGCGCGCAGAGCGGGCAGGCGATGCTCGCCGAGGGAGTCGGTCAGGTAGCGGAACATCGTCGGAGTCGAGTGGTAGACCGTCACTTCCTGCCGGGCAAGGACGTCGCCGAGCGCGGCGACACCGTGCGCGGCCACGTCGAGGGGCACCACCGCCGCGCCGCTGAGCAGTGCGGAGAACAGATCGGTGACGGCCATGTCGAAGCCGAATGACGTGAGCAGGCCGAGCCGGTCGGCGGGGCCGATCCGGAAGTTGTCGACGTGGTTGCGGACCTGGAAGAGGACGTTGGCGTGCGGCTGCGCGACCGCCTTCGGCCGGCCGGTCGACCCCGATGTGTAGAGCACGTAGGCGACGGAATCGGCGGCTGCCCCGATGTCCGCGGCCCGAAGTTCTCTCTCCACTGTGGACAGATGGTGCACGGTCAGTGCGGGTCCGATGCGATCGCAGAGCGGCCGGTGCGCCGGATCGGTCAGGATCGCGGTGGCGCCCGCGTGGGTCAGGAGGGCGGCCAGCCGGTCGGGCGGATGGTGCGGGTCCAGCGGCACGTAGGGCCGTCCGGTGAGGACGGCCGCGACGATCGCGACGATGTGTTCCGGTCCGTGCGGGAGCAGCAGCCCGACCGGGCCGGCGCCGGACCGCAGCAGGGCCGCGGTCCCGGCTGCCCGGGCGGCGAGTTCCTGGTAGGTGAGGCACTCGGTATCGGTCCGGATCGCCGCGTTGCCGGGAAACCGTCGGCAGACGTCGGCGAACCGGTGCGCGATCGAGTGCGCGTCGGCGGGGAACGGGACGTGGCCGGGGTGCGCGCGGTGCGCTCCGGCGGTGTCCAGGGTCGGCGCCCGGTCGCCGCGGGCACGCGGGAGCAGGTTCGCCGTGGATCGCTCCGCGTGGTCGAGGATCTCGGTCAGCAGGGTGGACAGGTCGGCGGCGAGGTCGGCGAGAAGAGGCTCCGGCAGGTGCCCGAGCCAGGAGATCCGCGGCCGGTTCGTCCGCAGGGTCAAGATGATCTCCAGGTCGCACCGCGGTGCGCGAAGGGCGAGCGGTTGCAGGCTGAGCCCGCCGGCCGTGCTGGGCGAGCCGTCCTCGCCGAGGGCGAAAGCGCGCAGGCTCGGCTGGTCGAGTCCGTCGAGGAGGAACTCGTCGATCGTGATCGCGACCTCGAACCCGCTTGTCGTCGCGGGCCCGTCGAGAGCGGCGGCGAGGGCCTTGGCGACGTCGCTGAGCACGATCGAAACCGGCTGGTCCTCGCTGAGGTCGAGGGGGAGCGGCACCGGGTGTTCGGAGTTGCCGGCCGGCAGTCCGAGCGTCATCGCGCCGGTGCCGGTGTATCGGCGCAGCAGCAGGGCGATCGCGCCGAGGAAGACCTCCGGGGGCTGTCCGGCGAAGCGCGGCCCGAGTTCGGTGGTCACCCGCGCGGCGTTGCCGGGCGTCCCGGGCGGGGCCAGGTCGAGGCGGGAGGCTGCCGGGTGGCTCCTCGTCGGTGCGACAGCGACCGGGGTGAACCCGGGGGCCGGGGAGCCGTCCAGTTCGGCGATGAGCTGTGCCAGGAACTGTCCGGTCCGGAGGTGGGTGGAGCGGGGCAGGACGACCAGCAGAAGGTGCTCCTCTTGGGCGAGGGAGAGCAAGCGCGCCCGCAGAGGCGGAGCGGAGAAGTCGAGCGGACGGTTCGCGAAGGCGTCCGGAAAAACGTCCGCCGCGGCGAAGGGGTCGTCCGGCAGGCGCGCGGCGATCCGTTCCAGGGCGGCGGCCAGCTTCTCCCGGTCGAGCGGGCCGCGGATCCGCAACGCCCGCGCGGTCGCGGCGCCGGCTCGCTGTTCCGGTTCCGCCGATATCACGGTCATCGCCCCGCCGGGACAGCCAGTGCCGCGTCCACGGCGGCACTCACCTGCGCCAATCCGGTGACCGGCACCAGCGCCGACGGCTCGATCGGCCGGTAGTCGGCCGCGGAGTACGTCCCCGACGCGTGCAGGACGATCTCGGTGCCCGCGGGGACCAGCCGTCGCTCGATCGCGTTCAGTATCCCGGTCATCGCCATCACCAGCGACCATTCCCGCAGGTCGGAGTGTTCGGCGGGCATGGGCCGGCCAGCGGCGGTCAGCAGGTCGCGGATCATCGCGTACCGGCTGGTGCACTCCTGCCGGGACACGACGATGCCGGTCCCGCCGAATCGCCGCACGAGCGGGTCCATCGTCGCGGAGGTGGCCGGGCGGCGGGTGTAGAACGTCGGCTCCAGCACCTCGTCCGGGTCCTGTGCGGACAGTGGGAAGTGCGGGTCGGTGTCCTGGACGTAGTACTCGGCGGAGCGCCGGTACCGGGGCGCGTTGGCGGGATCGTGGTCGCCGTGGAGCAGGCTCAGCACCATGTCCGGCGCTCCGAGGTGCTGGACCAGCAGGAAGCCCGGGTGTGCGGCCGGATCCGCCTCCCCGGCGGCCTCCAGTTGTTCCCGGCCCTGGTGGTAGCCGAGCAGGCCGAACGCGCTCGACACGGCGTGCGCGTGCCAGCGGCCGCCGCGGGCGGGATCCACGTCGTGTTCGAGGAAGGCCCGTGCGGCGTCGGCGACCAGGTAGTTGTCGAGGTCGAGGGTGAACCACAGGCGGGGGGCGCCGGGCCGGATTTCTTCGCGGGCCGCGAATTCGCGCGCGAGGTCTTTGACCTGTTCCGGCCTCGCGCCGTCCAGCAGCAGCACCGGATTGCGGCGGGCCAGTTCCGGCTCCCGGGACAGCGCGCTGGAGCGGAACTTCGACCGGGAACGGGCGGGCGCGAGCACGATCGCCCGGAGCTGGTCCGGCCGCACGAGACCGGTCGCGATCGCGCGGTCCACCGCGTCGCGCAGAGCCACCCCCTTGTTCGCGGAGGTCGGCGTGAACAGCACGATCGGTTCGCCGGTGCGGCGGATGTGCTCGACCGCCCGGGCCACGATCAGCAGGGAGGCGAAGGTTTTCGTCGTGTGGGTGCCGGGGTTGCCGGTCAGGTCGAGCAACCGGATCGAGTGGCCGTCGACCTCCGCCAACGGGCCCCACGCGGCGGTCGCGACGGAAAAGTACTCCCGGGCCGCGCGGTCGAGACCCGGCAGCGCGGAGCCCGGGGCGAACCGGCCGGGTGCGGTCGCCGGAGCGGGCGCCCGCCGGCCGATTTCCGCGCGGATCCGGTCGTAGTAGGCGGTGATCAGGTTCCGGGACGCACGGGGGACAGGCATCGCTCCTCCTCGTTCGGGAAAGGGGCAGGGGAGCGCAGGCGGTCTCGCAGCTCCAGGAGACGGCCGCAGACCGCGGCGGTGGTCTGGACCGGGAATCCGGCCGCGACGTCGGGCAGATGCGGCAGCAGGGCGTGCCGCGCCGTCTCGCCGAACACGACGTCGGATCCGTCGACCACGACGCCGTCGCGCTGCCCGTCGCGCTGATTTCGGTGCACCGCGGCGTCTTCGGGGACGGGCAGGTCGAGGGTCAGCGAGCCGTCGCGGATCCGCACCGGGTATCCGCCGGGCAGGCCGAGCGGTCCCGGCACGCTCGTCCGGGTGTCCGCGCCGGTCAGCAGGTTTTCGACCAGGAGCGCGGCAGCGTGGCCGGTGACCGCGTTCAGCTCCCGGCGGTCTACCGCGCGGAGCTTGGCCAGCCGGGTCGTCACGTCGGTGAGCTGTTCGTCGTCCAGCCATGCCAGCACTTCGTCGGCGCTGTCTTCCGGTGCGTGCAGGTGCACGTGGTGGGCGAGCACGCGCAGCGTCCGGGTGTCGTCGGCGGGCAACGTCGCGCGCACGGCGGCGGAAAGCGTCATCACGTTGCCGATGCCGCAGAACACCGGCAGTCCCAAGGCTTTCAGCAGCGGGTTGACCGCGTCCGGGAAACAGCCGTTGACCAGCAGCGCCTCCGGACTGACCTCCGCCACCGCCCGCGCGAGCGAGATCGCAGGCCCGGCCTGGAGGGGCAGCGTCAGCCCGAATCCGCCGCGTCGCAGCAGGTTCGTCCACTCCGACGGACGCGTCATCCGCTCCCACGGCGACTGGTGCGAGGCGCAGTTCAGCACCACCCGGGGCCGGGTCCGCGCCAGCACCTCCCGGACGTCGGACAGGGCAGCCGCCGCGAAGCGCACCGGCGAGCCGTCCAGCCGCGCCCGCATTCCGGCGACATCCGCGACCTCCCGCGCCGCGGCGGGCCGTCGCGCCAGAACGTGCACGACGGCCGGAGTCCTCGCCAAGGCAAGCGAAAAACACACGGCGCGGGCCAGGGAACCGCTCCCGGCGACGACGACGCGGGGCACCCCGGCCGAATTTTCGTGACTCGCGGTCAATCCTGGTCCTTTCGCGGAGAACGGAGATCACGGTAGCCGCGCCGCGCCGCCCGCCACCTTCGTTTCGCCTGGGCCCGAAAGCATGGACGCGCGGGGACGACCTGGTTCTACTGGGGAACGAGGTGCCGTTCCGGGGCGGGAAGCGTTCCCGCGGCGCAGAGAAGGTTGTCGGCCGACGTGTGCGATGAGTGAGGCGGTATGGCAATCGGTGACTCCGCTGACCCCGGCCCGGCCGTCGAGCCGGTCGCGATCGTCGGGATGGCCTGCCGGGTGCCGGGCGCGGCGAATGTCCGCCAGTTCTGGAAGAACCTGACCGCCGGCGTCGAGTCGGTACGGCGGTTCACCCGCGCCGAGCAGCTCGCCGTCGGCGTGCCCGTCGAGGAACTCGACGACCCCGCCTTCGTCCCGGCCGCCCCCGTGCTCGACGACATGGCAGGCTTCGACGCGGCGTTCTTCGGGATGACCCCGCGCGAGGCCGAACTGGCCGATCCGCAGCAGCGGCTGTTCCTCGAGCTGTGCCACACCGCGCTGGAGGACGCGGGGCATCCGCCGGGCCGGGTCCGCGGCGAGGTCGGGGTCTACGGCGGCACCGGCGTCGACGACTACCTCTGGCGCAACATCCGCGGCAACCGGCGGATCTGGGAGTCGGCCGGGCGCGGGCTGACCATGGTCGGCAATTCGCCGGACTACCTCGCGACCTTCACCTCGTACAAACTCGACCTGCGCGGGCCGAGCATGACCGTGCAGACCGCCTGCTCGACCTCCCTGGTCGCGGTGCACCTCGCGTGCGAAGCGCTGCGCTCCGGCGAATGCGACCTGGCGGTGGCGGGCGGGACCAACATCGAACTGCCGCACCACCGCGGCTACCTGCCCCGCGTCGGCGGCGTCGATTCGAGCGACGGGCACTGCGCGCCGTTCAGCGAGCAGGCGTCGGGGACGGTCTGGGGCAGCGGCGGCGGGACCGTCGTCCTCAAGCGGCTGTCCGAGGCAGTCGAGGACGGAGACCATGTCCGCGCGGTGATCCTCGGCAACGCGGTCAACAACGACGGTTCGGAGAAGGTGTCCTTCACCGCCCCCGGTCCGAAGGGCCAGACCGCGGTGATCGCCCAGGCGCTGAGCGTGGCCGGGGTGACGCCGGCGCAGATCGGCTACGTGGAGGCGCACGGCACCGGCACCCGGCTCGGCGACCCGATCGAGATCGCCGCGCTGACCGAAGCGTTCGGCCGCGAGCCGCGCGCCGGGCAGCGGTGCGCGATCGGTTCGGCCAAGTCCAACATCGGCCACCTCAGCCAGGGAGCCGGCGTCGTGGGCTTGATCAAGGTCGCGCTGATGGTGTCCAACGGGCTGCTCCCGCCTTCGCTGAACGTCACCGCGCCGCACCCCGGCATCGATTTCACGAACTCGCCGTTCACCGTCAACACGGTTGCGCGGGTCTGGGAGGCGGCCGGTCCGCGCCGGGCAGGAGTCAGTTCGTTCGGTTTCGGCGGCACGAACGCGCACCTGGTGGTCGAGCAGCCGCCCGCACCGCCGGCCGCCGAGACGGCGGAAGTCGCGCTGATTCCGTTGTCCGCCAAGACCGAGAGCGCCCTGCGGACCGCGGCGACGCGGCTGGCCGAGCACGTCGCCGAGTCCCCGGAACTGACTCTCGCCGACATCGCCCACACGTTGCGGGCCGGACGGGACGAGTACCCGCACCGCTCCGCGGTGGTCGCGCGGACCCGCGAAGACGTCGCGCGGCTGTTGGCACGTCCCTCCACCGTGGTCGCCGATCCGGCGACGAAGGTCGCGTTCCTGTTCTCCGGGCAGGGCAGCCAGTACCCAGGGATGGGTGCCGAGCTGCACCGCGCCGAACCGGTCTTCCGCTCCGCGATGGACGAATGTCTTGAGCTCGCGCGAGCCGAACTCGGGGCCGATCTGCGGCACTTGCTGGCCGAGCACCCGGACGAGACCCAGTTCGCGCAGCCCGCCTTGTTCGCCGTCGGCTACGC
Source organism: Amycolatopsis benzoatilytica AK 16/65 (assembly GCF_000383915.1). Lineage (NCBI taxonomy): Bacteria > Bacillati > Actinomycetota > Actinomycetes > Pseudonocardiales > Pseudonocardiaceae > Amycolatopsis > Amycolatopsis benzoatilytica. The sequence continues at coordinate 3,013,225 of NZ_KB912942.1, read as the reverse complement.
CTTGAGCCGGTTGTGGCGATCCTGGGGCGTCGAGCCCGAGGCGATGATCGGCCATTCCGTCGGCGAGTACGCGGCGGCCGCCGAAGCCGGGGTGTTCACCGCGGGCGAGGCGGTCCGGCTGGTGTGCGCGCGAGGCAGGCTGATGCAGCAGGCGCCACCGGGAGCCATGCTGGCCGTCTCGCTGGACGAAGCCCGGCTTCGCGAGCGGCTGCCCGCCGAACTGGCCCTCGCCGCGGTCAACGGTTCCGGGGCCTGCGTCGTCGCCGGGGTCTCGAAAGCCGTCGAAGGCTTCGCTGCCGAACTGTCCGCGGAGCACATCCAGAACCGAGGTCTGCGCACCTCGCACGCGTTTCACTCGCCGTTGATGGACGAGGTTCTCCCGGAGTTCCGCGCCGAGGTCGCGGCGGTGTCGCTGCGCCGTCCCGACCGTCCCTACCTTTCCACCCGGACCGGGGAGTGGATCACTCCGGAGCAGGCCACCGACCCCGAACACTGGGTCCGGCAGCTGCGCGACACCGTCCGCTTCGGCGACTGCGTGCAGCGGCTGCTCGCCACCGGTTCCTGGGCGTTGGTCGAATGCGGCCCGGGACGGCAGCTCGCCGGACTGGCGCGGATCCGGCCGAAGGGCGCGGCACGGTCGAAGGGTCCGCTCGCCGTGGCGAGCCTGCCGTCGCCGGGCGATTCTCGCGGTGACGTGGAGACGTTGTATGCCGCGGCCGGTCGGCTGTGGACGGTTGGCGTCCCGGTGCGCACCGGCCGCATCGGCACTCCCGGACGCCGAGTGCCCTTGCCCACCTATCCGTTCGAACGCACGCACTACTTCGTCGAACCCGACCCGGCGGGCGCACCGCAAGCCGAACCGGGACCGGTCGAGCACAGCTGGGTGTCCGTGCCCACCTGGCGGCAAACCGGGCCGCTGGCGGCGATCGGCGAGCCGTCCCGCTGGCTGGTCTTCGGCGACGGCGCACGCGGCACCGACCTGGTCACGGAGCTCCGGCGCAGCGGTGCCGACGTCGTCGAAGTCGTGGCCGGAGAAGCATTCCGGTCCGGCAGCTCCTACTGCGTCCGCGCCACCGAGCAGGACGACTATGCACGGCTGTTCGCCGACCTCGCCGCGCGCGGCGGAATGCCGACGCGGATCGCCCACGCCTGGCTGCTCGATGCCGAGGAGGACGATCCTCTTCGCGCCCAGAATCGCGGGCTGTTCAGCCTCATCGCGTGTGTGCGGGCGCTCGCGGCGACCGCGCCGGCCCAGTCGGGGGAGAACGGCGCGATCGGGCTGGACGTGCTCACCCGCGGCGCGCGCGATGTCACCGGGGCCGACCTCGTCAGCCCGGCCAGCGCCACCGTCGCCGCGTTCGCGGCGGTCGCCCCGACGGAACTCCCCGTCCTGCGCGTCCGCCACCTCGACCTCGGGCCGGAGGACCGCCCCTCCACCGGAGCCCTCCTGGCCGAACTGCGCGCCGCAGCGGGCGACCCGATCGTGGCTCTGCGCGGCGGACGTCGATGGATCCCCGAGCAGCAGCCGGTGCCGGAACTGCCCGAAGCGGACTCGGCAACATTTCGCCGGCACGGCGTGTACTTGATCACCGGCGGTACCGGGGGAATCGGGATCACCGTGGCCGAGCACCTCGCGCGGCGCGTGGCGGCACGGCTCGTCCTCACCAGCCGCCACGGCGTTCCGCCGGAGCGCGAGTGGGACGCGCTGGGCGAATCCGGGCGCAGCGGCCGGGCGGTCGCGGCGGTCCGCCGGATGCGGGCGGCCGGTGCAGAAGTCGAGGTCGTCGCCGCTGACGTGAGCGACGCCGCCGATCTGGCCCGCGTGCGAGAAGTCCTCATCGGACGGTTCGGCCGCCTGGACGGCATCGTGCACGCGGCAGGCGTCGCCGGCGGTCAGATGATCGAAGCGTGGGATCGAGGCGAGGCCGAACGCGTGCTCGGCCCGAAGCTTCTCGGCACCAGTCTCCTGCGTTCGGCGTTCGGCGATCTCTCCCCGGACTTCCTGGTGCTGTGCTCGTCGACCTCGGCGTTGGCCGGGGCACCGGGACAGGTCGACTACAGCGCGGCGAACGCTTACCTGGACGCGTGCGCGAGTGCCGTCGACGGGTGGCCGGCGCGGCGGCTGTCGGTCAACTGGGGGCGGTGGCTGGAAGTCGGCATGGCCGTCGAGACCGAGGTGCCGCGGGAATGGCAGCGCGTGCTCGACCAGCCCGGCGAGCGGTGGGACCACCCGATCCTGACCCGCCGCGACGGCGACGGCAGGTACCGCGGGACCGTTTCGCCGGCCACGCATTGGGTGCTTGCCGAGCACCGGCATCAAGGGCGCGCCCTCCTGCCAGGAGCCGCCCACGTGGAGCTGATCCGGGCCGCCTTCGAGGACCACGTGCCGCGCTCCTCGTCCCGGCACCGGGTCGAACTCAGCGATCTCGTGTTCGTTCGTCCGCTGGTGCTGGCAGACGAGCAGAGCGCAGGCATCCGGGTCGCCGTGCGCGCCGACGCGGGGGACTACCGCGTCGAGGTCGCCAGCGAGACCGGGGTGCACGCCGAGGCCCGGGCGCGGTGGATCAGCGACGAAGCGCCGGAACCCGTCGACCTGCGTGGCGTTCGCGCCCGGCACGGCGGACCACGTCAGGACTATGACGGCGAACGGCTCGCACAGGCGGGCGGTTTCGCGCTCGGCGAGAGATGGCGCAGCCTGCGGCACACGACCGATGCCGCCGACGGGACGAGCCGGCTGGCCTGGTTCGAACTCCCCAGCACGGTGCAGGCGGAGGCGGAGGGGCTGCCGCTGCACCCAGCGGTGCTCGACGAGGTCACGTCGGTGGCCAGCGACGGGCAGGGCCGGTACCTGCCGTTGAGCTATGGGCGTCTGGTGGTGCACCGGCCGTTCCCGGCGCGGCTGTGGACCTGGGCGCGCTACCACGGCGCCAGAGACGGCGAGGCCATCACCGCCGACCTGTCCGTTGTGGACGAACACGGGGACCTGGTGCTGACGGTCGCCGACTTCGTCATGCGCCGCACCGATGTCGCCGCTGCCGCCGCGCTCAGCAGCAGGGCCGCCGGGCAGGCTGGCGAGCCCGCTGAGGGCCTTCGGCCGGAGCAGGCCGTCGATCTCCTCGACCGGCTGCTCGGCGCGGACCTCGGTCCCCGCGCGATCGTCTCCGCGGTGCCGCTGGCCAGGATCCGACAGCGCGCCGAGGCGATCACGGCGTCCGGCTCCGGCGCCGCGCCCGCGGACGACCTGGAGACCGCCATCGCTCGCGTGTGGGCCGACGTGCTCGGGGTCGCCGAGGTCGGCGTGGACGAGGACTTCGCGGAACTCGGCGGGAATTCGCTGACCGCGGTCCAGCTGATCTCCCAGGTGCGCAGTGCGGTCGGGGTTCGGGTGCCGATGCAGGTGCTGTTCGAGGCGCCCACCGTCGCGGCGATGGCGGGCGTGGTCGCCCGGATGCGGGGAGATGCCAGTGGGAGCAGCTGACGCGCACCTCGTCGAGGTTCCCGGCGGTGCCTGGCAGGTCTGGCGCGCGGCTTTGTTCCGCACGACCGGCTTTCCCGCCGACGGGCTCGCGGCCTTCGCCTGCCCCGAAGCCGCAGCGGTCGTCGACGCGCACCTCGACGGCGCCGCTGATCAGCACAAGGCTGAGCAGGCGTTCGCCGAAGCCGCCGCACAGGGGAGCCGGGCGCTGTCGAAGATCGCGGCCGACCCGTTGTTCCGCGAGGCGCTCGTATGGCAGAACCCGAGAGCTCTGCACGTGGCCGATTCGGTCGCGGCGGAGACCGAACCCGCGCGGCTGAACCGGCGCCGCCGCCGGGACGAGGACCTGCTCGCCCGCTACTGGCAGCGCTACTGCGCCAAGACCGAGACGATCGGCTTCTTCGGACCGGTCAGCTGGAGCGAGATCACGTCCCGGCCGGACGTCGTCACCGCTGAGATCGGCCCCCGGCTGGTCCGAGCCCGCGCGACTCACCTCGAGTACTGGGTGCTCGACGCGTACGCCCGCCACCTTGCCCAGGACCGCGAGACCCGGTCCTGGCTCCCGGTCCGGCTGCCACCCCACCTCGCGCTCGACGGAACCCGGCTGCTGCACCCCACCGAGCCCGCGCGGACTCTCACGCCGCAGCAGGCGCAGCTGCTCGCGCACTGCGACGGCCGCCCCGCCCGGGAAGTCCTGGCCGCGCTCGACGGGACGCTCGCGGAGCGGGCCGACCTGGAGCGCATGCTCGCCGACCTGCACGACCGGTCGCTGGTTTCGTGGGGCATTGACCTGCCGCTGAATTACACCGCTCAATCCTCGCTGTACCAAGGAATCCAGGCGATCGGCGACGAACGGACCAGGCAGGAAGCCCTAGCCGGGCTCGACCGGCTCGACCGGGCGCGGGCGCGCGTGGCCGAGGCGGCGGGCGACGCGGGCGCGTTGCTGACCGCGCTCGCGGAACTGGACGACGACGTCACCGCGGTGACCGGCAGCGCGCCGAGGCAGCGGCCCGGCGAGATGTACGCGGGCCGGACTCCGTGCTATGAGGACACGATCCGGGACCTGGACCTCAGTTTCGGCGCGGGGCTGCTGGACGGCTTCGGGCCCGCCCTGACCCGGATGGCCCACCTCGCGCGCTGGCTTACCGCGGAACTCGCCGCCGCCGTCCGAAGCGGACTGACGCGGCTGCACGCCGATCTGGCCGAGGACAGCGGCGGACACGAGGTCCCCTTCGGACAGTTGTGGTATCTCGCGCGCGGCGTGCTCTTCGGTCCGGACCACGGGCCGGTCGCGGCCGTGCTGGCCGAGTTTTCCCGGCAGTGGGCGGCGTTGTTCGCGCTCGACACGCTGCCCGAGGACGTCCGTGAGGTGCACTGCGACAGCGCCCGCCTCGACGTTGAAACGCTGTTCCCGGCCGACCGGCCCGGCTGGGCCGGAGCCCGGTTGCACAGCCCGGATCTCCAGCTGTGCGCGGAAAACCTGGCCGCGCTGCGCCGGGGGGACTTCTTCGCCGTCCTCGGCGAGCTGCACGTCTCGTGGCCGACGTTCGACTCCGGGGTCACCGTCCGCGTCCACCCCGATCCCGAGCAGCTGCGCGCCGACCTGCGCACCGACATCGGTTCCGGCCGGATGCTGCCGTTGTTCCCGCCCACCTGGCCGCGGGTGACCGCGCGGGTCGCCCGCTGCCTGGAGAACGCCGACGACCGCCAGCTCGGCTTCGTCGCCGCGCCCGGCGCGGATCCCGAGCGGCTGGTCCGGATCGCGGGGCTGACCGTCACCGAGCACGACGGCGAACTCCTCGTGCACGGCCCCGGCGGGTTCCGCCGTCCGGTGCTCGACTTGTTCTCCGAACTCCTGATGATGCGGGCGGTCGACGCGTTCCGCTCGGCCACCGCGCGGCCGCACACGCCCCGGATCACCGTGGACCGCCTGGTGGTGTGCCGGGAGAGCTGGCGGACGACCGTCGGCGAGACCGGGCTGTCCGGGGTCGCGGGCCACCGCGAGCAGTACCTGGCCGCCCGGCGCTGGCGGCGGGAACTCGGCTTGCCGGAACGGGTTTTCGCGAAGTTCGCCACCGAGGGCAAACCGCTCTACGTGGACTTCACCAGCCCGGTCTACGCGGCGGGATTCTGCTCCGCTCTGCGGGCCGCCGCTCGCGCCGGAAAGGACACGACACTGACGATCACCGAGTTGCTGCCCGGACCGGAGCACGCCTGGCTGCCGGACGCCGAAGGGCGGACCTATCTGTCGGAGCTGCGCGTTCAGCTGCGGGACCCGGGAGCGGGAGAATGACTCTCCTGCCACAGCGGGTGCTCGCCCACGCCCGGCAGCGGCCGGACGCGGTGGCGGTGCGCCAGTGGGACCGGCGGCTGACCTACGGCGAGCTCGCCACGGCGGCCACCGGTCTCGCCGCGGTCCTGCGCGCTCGCGGCGTCGGGCTCGAGACGCCGGTCGGGCTGTGCCAGCGCCGCACGCCGGACCTGATCGTCGGTCTCCTCGGGATCATGCTGGCGGGCGGGGTGTACCTGCCGCTGGAACTGTCCCACCCGCGCCACCGCCGCGACGCCATCCTCGCCGATGCCCGGCCGAAGCTGGTCCTCGTCGACGCGCACGGCGAGGAAGCCCTGGCGCACCACAGTATTCCGCGCCTCCGCCAGGAAGGTGCGGGGAAGGCGAGCCCGGTCGAGATCGCCCCGGGCAATCTCGCTTGTCTGATGTACACCTCGGGCTCCACGGGCGAACCGAAAGGCGTCGCGCTCGGACACGGCGGTCTCGCCGCGCACCTGGACGCCGCCGCCGAATGGGTCGGGCTGGACCCCGACGCCCGGGTCTCCGCCTTTGCCTCGTGCGGCTTCGACCTCTCGCTGCACGAGATCGGAGTCGCTCTTGCCTTTGGTGCGGAGGTGGCGCTCATTTCCGAGGCCGACCGCCTGGACCCGGTCCGGCTGCACGAATTCCTGCGTGCCCACGAGGTCTCCTACGCCAATCTGCCGGTTTCGCTGCTGCCACTGGTCGAACCGCACGGACTGCCCGCGTTGACGGTGCTCGGGACGGGATCGGAGGCGCCGGGGCCGGAGCAGGTCGCGCGGTGGACCGGGCCGGGCCGCCGGTTCCTCAACAGCTACGGACCGACCGAGGCCACGGTCATGGTGTCTTCCTTCGACGCCCGTGGAGAGTGGACGCGGCCGATCCCGATCGGCGGCGCGCTGGGGGAGCACGGGTTGCACGTGGTCGACGAGAGGCTGCGCCTGGTGCCCGCCGGCACCCCCGGCGAGCTGCTCATCAGCGGCGCGGGGCTCGCTCGCGGCTACCTCGGGCGGCCCGGGCTGACCGCGCAACGGTTCATCGCCGATCCGTTCGGCAGCGGCGGGCGGGCGTACCGCACCGGCGATCTCGTGCGCCGCACCGGCAGCGGGGACCTGGAGTTCCTCGGCAGGCTGGACCGCCAGGTCAAGATCCGCGGCCAGCGGGTGGAACTCGGCGAGATCGAGACCGCGCTGCGAGCGCACCCGGGGGTCCGGCACGCCGTCGTGGACACGGTTCGCGGCGCGGTGGTCGCGTTCTGCGTCCCGGAGACGGTGGAGCCGTCGGCACTGCGGGAGTACTGTGCGGGCCGGCTGCCCGCCGCGATGGTCCCGACGCGGGTGTTCTGCCTGCCCGAATTTCCGCTGCTGGCCTCGCACAAAGTCGATCTGAGCCGGCTTCGCGAGCTGGCCGCCGCCGGCCCCGGGCCGGTCGGTGCCCCGGATGAGCCGCTGCCCGCGGCGGTGGCCCGCGTGTGGCAGCGGATGCTCGGCGTAGGAGAGGATTTCTTCGACGCCGGCGGACATTCCCTGACCGCGATGACGATGACCGCGGCCCTGCGCGCCGAAGTTGGCCGCGACGTCGGGGTCGGCGACATCTACCGAGGCCGGACCCTCGCCGGGCTGATCGAACGCGTCGAACGAGCCGCGCGCACCGACGAGATCGAGCTGACCACGGGACATCCGCCGGAACTCTCGCCAGGACAGCGCCGGCTGTGGTTCCTCGACCGGCTGGCGCCCGGCTCAGCCGCGTACAACACGCCGCTGGCCCGCCGGCTGCGCGGACCGGTCGATCCGGTGAGGTTGCAGGCCGCGCTGAACGCCGTCCTCGCCCGGCACGAGGTGCTGCGGTGGCGGTTCCCGGCCGACGGCGGCCTGCCCCGGGCGGTGGCCGACCCGCCGTCCGCACTGCCGCTGCCGGTCGTGGACTTGTCCGCCGATCAGCTCCAGCCGGAGCTGGACGCGGAAGCGACCGCGCCGTTCGACCTGGCGAGCGGGCCGCTGGTGCGGGCGAAGCTGCTGCGCCTCGCACCCGATGACCACGTCCTCGCGATCACCTTTCATCACGCGGTGTTCGACGGATGGTCGCTCCAGCCGTTCTGCCGCGACCTTTCCGCGGCCTACACGGGCGAACTGGCGCCGCTGCCGGTCGGCTACGCCGACTACCCGGCCTGGCGGAGCGAACGCGACCGGCGTCGCTCGGCCGAGGACCTGGCCTGGTGGCGCGAACATCTCTCGGACGCGCCGACCGTCCTCGACCTCCCCCGAGACCACTCCCGTCCGTCAGCGCAGGCACACCGGGGAGCGCTGGTCCGGGGTCGGCTCGACCCGGAGGTTTCCGCCGCGGTCGAAGAGCTGGCGGCCAACCTGGACACGACGTCCTCGGTGGTGTTGTTCGCGGCGTTCGCCGAACTGCTGCACGGCGTCACCGGACGCGACGACCTCGTGCTGGGAACCCCGGTCGCCGACCGGGGACACGTGGCGTTTCACGATCTGGTCGGCTTCTTCGTCGAGATCGCTCCGCTGCGGTGCCGCGCCGACGACGCGCGGAGCTTCGCGGACACGGTTCGCGGCGCGGCCGCCGAGTTCGTGGCCGCCCTCGCGCACCCGGCCGCACCGCTGGAGCGCATCATCGCCGAACTGCGGGTGCCCCGGGAATCCACTCGCGGACCGCTCGTGCAAGTGCTGTTCAATGTTTACGGCTTCGCGCCCGGAGAACTCGTCCTGCCGGGGGTCGCCACAGAGACCCTGCCCGCCGGACAGCCCGGCTCCGCGTTCGACCTGACCGTCTACGTGGAACGCCACGCGGACGGGTTCGGCGTCGAACTCCTCTACGACCCTGCGCTGTACGAATCCGACCGGATCGACCGGCTGCTCGCCGCGTACCTCGAATGGATCGCCGCGTTGACGGCCACCGGCGAGAAGCCCCCGCTGGATCCGATGCTCAGCCGGGGAATCCGCGAGATCCCGGCGACTCAGCTGCCGGAGGCGGATCACGGCGCGTGGTCGGACACCGAACGAGAACTGGTCCGGATGTGGGCCGAAGTCCTGGACGGGCGCACAGCCGGGATCTCCGACAATTTCTTCGACCTCGGCGGGACTTCGTTCGCCCTGATCGTCCTGCACGGACGGATCGAACGGCGATGGGGCAGCCGTGCTCGGCTCGTGGACCTGTTCCGCTATCCCACCGTGCGCGCGTTCGCCGCGTTCCTGGACGGCCAGGCCGCGGACACCGCACTCGAAGCGGCCGACCGGCGAGCCCGCGCCCGCCGGACCCGAGCCCAGACCAGAGGAGGGCGGTCATGGGCCTCCCGATAACGCTCGTCTTCCCGCCCGCGGCGGATCCTTCGCTGCCGCACGGCGCGCTGCCGCTGCTCGGCGCCGTGCTCCGGCGCGGCGGGTACGACGAGGTCGAACTCCGAGATCTCAACCTGGAGGCATTCGACCACCTGCTGAGGCCGGAACCGCTCGCGAAGGCCGCGGACGGCGGCGCCGCCGAAGTCGTCGCGAACATCACCGAGTCCCGGCGGATCCTGCGTGATCCGGCCGACTTCTACGATCCGGCGAAACTGCTGTACGCCAAGCGGATCTTCCACCTCGCCGGCGACCTGATCACCGCGGGTGCACCGGATTCGCGGTTCGGCAAGTACTCCTACTCGCAGGCGGCCTACGACAGCTACGAGGAGGTCGCGCATGCGGTCGACACCGAGACCGGGCCGCTCGCGGGCTACTTCCGCGACGTCGCCGTTCCGTCGCTGCTGGCGCGGAAACCGCGGCTGATCGGGCTTTCGGTGCCGTACTTCTCGCAGCTGATCCCGGCGTTCCTGCTCGCGGAGGAGATCCGCAGGCAGGACCCGGGCGTGCACGTCACGGCGGGCGGGCCGGTGATCACCTGGGGGCGGGAAGTGCTCACCGCCGACGCCCGGTTCCGCCGCTGGCTCGACTCGTTCCTCGTCGGCGAGGCGGACGAGACCCTGCTGCACTTCGCGGAAGCCCTTGCCGGAGAACGTGATCCGGACTCAGTGCGCAACATCGTGCGCTACGCCGGCGGCGCGGTCCGCGAGCAGCTCGACCCCGGCTACCAGCTCAACCTGGACTGGCTGCCCGCCCCGGACTTCACCATGCTGCCGCTGAACGACTACTTCGCGCCCAAGCGGGTCATCTGCATGATGCCCACGCGCGGCTGCTACTTCAACCGGTGCGCGTTCTGCAACTACGCCTTCATCAAGATCGCGCCTTACCGGATGCGCTCGCCGAAGCTGATCGCCGAGGACGTGGCGTCCGTGGTCGCCTCGACCGGCGAGGACGTGTTCTCCTTCGAGGCGGACGTGATGCTGCCCGCCCACCTGCGGTCGCTGTCGGAGGCGTTGCTGGAACGGCAGGCGAACATCAGCTGGCACGGGGTCGCGCGGTTCGAGAAGGGCTTCACCCCGGAAGTGTTCGCGACCATGCGCGAAGCCGGGTGCGTGCGGCTCTACATGGGACTGGAAAGCGCGAACGAACGCGTGCTCAAGGCGATGGACAAGGGCACCACCCCGCAGCGGATGACCGACATCCTCGCGATGTGCCACACCGCCGGAATCTCCGTCGAGGCCGGGGTGTTCAGCGACTTCCCGTCGGAGACCGCGGCCGAGGCGGAGGACACCTACCGGTTCGTCCGCGACCACCGGCACGTGATCGGCCGCGCCGACGCGGGCACGTTCCGGCTGCTCAAGGGCGCGCCGATCGCCGACGAGCCCGAGCTGTACGGGATCACCGTCAAGGACGACCGGGCGCGGCGCTGGTACCACCTCGACTACGAGGAGAACAGCGGCGCCTCCACCGGGCTGGCCGAGCGGATCCAGCGGCTCTACCCGGAGGTCGCGCTGATCGACGTGCCGGAGGACATCCTCTACACCGCCCGGTTCGGCCCCAACGTGTTCCGGAAGTTCTTCGACGGCGGCGCGGAACCCGCCGAGCCGCTCGCCGCCGAGGCGAAACTGTCGCTGGCTGAAGGCGTCGTCCTGCACCGCGTCCTGGTGGCGAACTCCGGCGCGGTGCACTTCGACGACGACACCGGCTCCGCGCACGCGGGCTTCGAACGGTCTCACCTGGCGATCACGATCGCGCTCGACCGCAACCGTGCCCGCGTGCACCCGTTGGGGGACAACGAGGAGACGGTCCTGCGCAGGCTGGCCGAGGGCGACGCGCGGGCCGGCGAACTGCATTCCGCTGTGGACACGTTGGTGGCGAAGGGGCTGGTGACAGTTCGGGACGACGCCGGTGCCTGAACCGGACACCCGGGGGCCGGGCGGCTACCTGTGGTGGCTGGTGCGCCGCCAACCGGCCCGGGTGCTGTGCGGCGGGCTGGTCAGCGCGGCGTGGATGGGCTGTCTGATGCTGCCGCCGTACTTCCTGTCGCGCGCCGTCGACGAAGGACTGCGCGGCGGGAGCATGGCGGCGCTGCTGGGCTGGGCGGCGGCGATCCTGGGCGTCGGCGCGATCAACGCCGCGCTGGAGACGGTGCGGCACCGCACCATGACGCAGGTCCGGATGGACGCCTCCTTCCGCACCGTGCGGGCCTTGACTCGCCAGGCCGTCGACGTCGGCGCGACCCTGCCGCGGAAGGTCTCGGCGGGCGAGGTCGTCAGCATCTCGGCGACCGATGTCATGCGGATCAGCTGGGCGTTGACGGTGACCGGTCCCGGTCTGGGCGGCGTCGTGGCCTTCGCGGTGGTCGCGGTGCTGCTGTTTTCGGTGTCGCCGACGCTGGCGCTCGTGGTCTTGCTCGGGGTGCCGCTGCTCGTGGTGCTCACCGGACCGCTGCTGAGACGGCTCCAGCACGTGGAGACCGAGTACCGGCGGCAGGAAGCCGCGCTGACGACCCGGGCCGCCGACATCGCCGGAGGACTGCGGGTCCTGTGCGGGATCGGCGGAAAGGACCGGTTCGCGGGCGGCTACCGCCGTGCTTCGCAAGCGCTGCGCACCGAGGGCAACCGGATCGGCGCGGTGATCAGCTGGATCCAGGCGCTCGGCGTCGGCCTGCCCGCGCTGTTCCTCGGCGCGGTGACCTGGATCGCGGCCCGGATGGCGGCCGCCGGGGAGATCACGGTCGGCGAGCTGGTCGCCGTCTACGGCTACGTCGCCGTGCTCGTGGTGCCGGTGTCCTCCTTCATCGAGGGCGCGGGCGACCTCAGCCTGGGTCTGGTGGCGGCGCGGCGAGTGGTGCGGATTCTGCTGCTGCGCCCCCAGGTCACCGACCGTCCCGACGCGCGTTCGGGACCGCCGGGACCGGCGTCGATGGCCGACCGCGCCTCCGGGCTCGAGGTGCGCGCGGGGGAGTTGCTGGTGCTCGCGACCTCGGCGACGGCCGAAGCTGTCACGGTCCTCGAACGACTCGCCCGGCTCACCGACGCGGACGTTCGGTGGGGCGATGTCCCCCTCGGTGCGGTCGCACTGGCCGAGGTCCGCCGCCGGGTCGTGCTGAGCGATGTCGACGGGTATCTGTTCGCTGGCCCGCTGCGCGAAACCCTGGCCACGAGCCGCGACGACGACGCGATCACCGCGGCGCTGCGGATCGCGGCGGCGGAAGACGTGGCGGCCGCGCTGCCGGACGGTCTTTCCTCCACAGTGGACGCCAAGGGCTGGAGCCTGTCCGGCGGCCAGCGGCAACGGCTGCGGCTGGCCCGGGCAGTTCTCGCGGACGCGGACGTCTTGCTGCTGGTCGACCCCGCGGCGGCGGTGGATGCGCATACCGAGTCGCTGATCGCCGAGCGGCTGCGGGCCGCGAGGAGGGGGCGGAGCACGGTGGTGGTGAGCACTTCGCCGCTCTTGCTGACGAAGGCGGATCGGGTCGCCTTCCTGGCGGACGGGCGTGTGGTCGCGGCGGGTTCGCATTCGGACTTGGTTGGTCGCGTGCCGGCGTACCGCGCGCTGGTCGCCCGCGGAGGCATGGGATGAGCGGCGGGTCGCTGCCGGTGGCGGACAGCCGCGCGGTGCGTCGCGAGAGCCTGCGGCTTCTGCGCGCCGACCCGGGCGCCGTGACCGTGATCGTCGTCCTGAACTGCGCGGCGGCAGTGCTCGGGCTGGCTGCCCCGTGGCTGGTCGGCGAGATCGTCGACCGGGTGAGCGCGGGCGCCACCGGGTCCGCGGTGGACCTCTTGGCGGTGGCGATGGTGGCCTTCGCGGTGGCACAGCTGCTGGTCACCCGGTTCGCGCGGTACGCGGCGTTCCGGTTCGGGGAGCGGTCGCTGGCCAGTCTGCGCGAGCGGTTCGTGGACGACACGCTCGCCCTGCCGGTGCCGGTGGTGGAACGCGCCGGGGTCGGCGACCTGGTCACCCGAGGCTCCAGCGACGTCGCGCAAGTCGGCGGCACGCTGCGCGACGCGATCCCGGACTTGTTCGTCTCGGTGGTGCAGGCTGTGTTCATCCTCGGCGCCGTTTTCGCGTTGCATCCGCTGCTCGGCCTGTGCGCGCTGGCGGGTCTTCCGCTGATGTGGTGCGTGACGCGCTGGTACCTCAACCGGTCCCGCACGGCCTACCTCGCCGAGGGAGAGGCGAACTCGGCGCTCGCGGACGCCGTGGCCGCGACCGCCGAGGGCGCCCGCGCCGTCGAGGTGTTCGGCCTGCAGCAGCAGCGGATCGACGCTACCGAACGCGCGATCGATTCCTCGTACGCCGCGAGGATGCGGACGCTGTCGCTGCGAACGGTCTTCATCCCGGGAACAGTGTTCGCCCACTCGATCCCGGTTGCGGTGATCCTCGTCGCGGGCGGCGGCGCGCACCGGGCCGGGCTGCTCAGCCTCGGCGCGGTGATCGCGGCCGGACTGTACCTGTGGCAGCTCGTGGACCCGCTGGACCACGTGCTGTTCTGGTTGGAGCAACTGCAAAGCAGCGGAGCGTCCCTCGCCAGGATCAAGGGCGTCGCCGAAGCCGCGGCCGGCGACGAACCGGCCGCCGCCGTCCCGGTCGACAACCGGATCGAGGTCAAGGGCCTGTGCTACGCCTACCACGGCACCGCCGACGTCCTCCACGACCTGGACCTGACGGTGCACCCCGGCGAACGGCTGGCCATCGTCGGCCCGTCCGGCGCGGGCAAGTCCACTCTGGGCCGCTTGCTGGCCGGGATGGACGCTCCGAGGGCGGGCAGCGTCACCGTGGGAGGCGCCGAGGCGCACCGGCTCGCCCCCGGCCGGGCGCTGCTGGTCACCCAGGAACACCACATATTCGTCGGCACCCTCCGGGACAACCTGGCGATGGCGGCGCCCGCAGCCCCCGACGAGCGGCTCGCCTGGGCGCTGGATGCGGTCGGCGCCACCTGGGCGCCGGCCTTGCCGGACGGCCTCGACACCGAACTGGGCGATCCGGCACGCGGCGACAGCTCGCTCGATCCCGCTCAGGCACAGCAGATCGCGCTCGCCCGGGTCCTGCTGGCCGACCCGCACACGGTGGTCCTCGACGAGACCACCGCGATGCTCGACCCGAACGCGGCACGGCGGGTCGAACGCGCCCTCGCCGCGGTCCTGCACGGCCGGACGGTCATCGCTATCGCGCACCGGCTGCACACCGCCTACGACGCCGACCGCGTCGCGGTGCTGGAGCACGGCAGGCTCACCGAACTCGGCAGCCACTACGACCTCCTTGCCGCGCGGGGAACTTACGCCGCGTTGTGGCAGTCATGGCGCAGCTGAAGCCGAACCTCCGCGGACCCCCGACAGCTCCGCCTCGATCAGGTCGGCAGCCCGCCCGGTCCCGCCTTCCGCCATCAGCTCCCGGCGGACCTGCGCCAGCCGAGCGGGCACTTCCGGCGCTCCCACCAGCTCCAGCAAGTTCTGCCGCAGCACGGCCGCAGTCGCGTCGCCCGGGTCGATCCTGCGGCCGACGCCGAGCCGGACCAGCGCGTCGGCGTTGTCCGGCTGGTCGGTGTGCGGGTCCTGCGGGACGGCGATCATCGGCACCCCGTGGAACAGCGCCTCCACGCAGCCGCCCATCCCGCCGTGGGTGACGAACGCGGCGGCCTTCTCCAGCACCGCCATCTGCGGCACCCAGTCCCGTACCTCGACGGTGCCGGGCAGTTCGCCGAGCGCGGCCGGATCGACGTGTTTGCCGACCTGGAGCACCACGTGCCAGCCCGGCAGATCGCCGAACGCCGTGACGCATTCGCGGTAGAACCCCGGCTGACTGGTGAACGTGGATCCCAGCGACACGAGCAGCACTCGCTCAGCCCCGGCAGGCGCCTGCCACGCGGGTGCCGTCGAACGGGAACCGAAGCAGGGGCCGACGAAGGTGGTCCGCCGGGCGTCCACCCGGTCGGGGTTCGGCTGCAGCACCCGGGGGATCAGGGCCAGCTCTCGGGCCGGGCGGCCCAGGTATCCGGACGGGATTCCGTTGTCGCGCAGCCATTCCGCCCACCGTTCGTAGTGGACGGAGAAGCGCGGAGAACGCCGTCGTTGTTCGAATTCGCGCAGGAGTTCGTCGTCGCCGCGGTCCGGGACGGAGTTCGGCGAGAACATCACGTGCGGCACCCGCCAGTGCTCGGCCAGCACCCGCACCGCGCCCACGCCCTGGTCGTAGAGGACCAGGTCCGGCCGGTCCCGGCCGAATGCCGTCCGCAGCTGCGGGATCATCGCGATCGCGTCGTCGAGGAACAGGTCCCGGTGCGCGATCTCGTCGGACGGCCAGTCCGTCCGGCCGTCCAGATAGGACAGCAGCGTGGACCGGTACGGCACGAAGTCCGCGCCGGCCGCCGTGATCACGTCGGCGAACGCGGGATCATTGGCATAGCTCACCCGGTGTCCGCGGCCGACGAGTTCCCGGATCACCTCCAGGCTCGGCAGCACATGGCCGTGCGACGGCAGATTCACCATGCAGAGGTGCGTCACGACAACCCCAGCCGGGACAGCGGCGCGTCGGGAGCGTCGACAGCGGCGGCGAGCAGCGCCCGAAGCTGGTCGAGCAGTCCGGCGGCGGTGGCGCGGTCGAACAGGTCGCTGGAGTAGTGCAGGTAAGCGTCCAGTTCGTTCGCCCGGGCCTGCTGGAACTCCAGGTACAGGTCGTGGTCGTGGGAGTCGGTGCCGATCGCGACCGGAAGTTCGTCACCCCGGTTCGCGCCGACCGGCAGGTCCTGGAGGGCCAGCTGGACCTGGAACAACGGATGCCGGTCCGGGGTCCGCGCCGCCAGCTCCGCCACGAGCCGGTCGAACGGCACGTCCTGGTTGGCGTACGCGGTCAGGTCCACCTCGCGCACCCGTGCCACCAAGTCCCGGAACGACGGGTCGCCGGAGGTGTCCGTGCGCAGCACCAGGCAGTCGGCGAAACACCCGACGAGATCGTCCAGCTCGGGGCGCGGCCGGCCGGCGATCGGGGTGCCCAGCGGCAGGTCGGTGGCACCGCTGAGGCCGGTGAGGAGGGCCGCCAGACCGGCGTGCAACACCATGAACAGGCTCGCCCCGCACTCCCGGGCCACGGCGGTCAGGCCCTCGCGCAGTCCGGCGTCGAATCGGCCGAGCACCGTGCCGCCCCGACCGGTCCGGACTGGCGGTCGCGGCCGGTCCGCGGGCAGCGGGATTTCCGGAGGCAGTCCGGCGAGCACCGACCGCCAGTGCGCGAGCTGATCGTCGGCTGGCAGTTCGTCCTGCCACACCGCGTAATCGGCATAACGGACCGGAAGCACTGGCCATGTCGGCGGCCCCCCGGCCCGTCGAGCGGCATACGCCTGCCGGAAGTCGCGGGACAGCACGTCCAGCGACCAGCCGTCCGCGGCGACGTGCGGAAGCACCAGCAGCAGGACCGGTGCCGCGCCGGTGACCAAGGAGACGTGCAGCGGCGGCTCCCGCGTGAGGTCGAACGGTTCGGCCGCCGCGTCCGAAAGCACCCGATCCAGGTCCGCCGCGGTCGCGGTCAGCCGCCGCAGGCAAGGCGGCGAAGGGGCCAAGATGCGTTGATACGGCTGGCCTTCGTGCACCTCGTAGACCGTCCGCAACGATTCGTGCCGCGCCACCAGGTCGGCCAGTGCGGCGGTCATCGCGGGCTCGTCCAGCTCCGGCAGCCGCAGGGCGAGCGGTAGCACCGTGGCAGCCGCCGGGCCGTGCAGCTGGTCCCGAGCCCAGAACCGGAACTGACTGTGCGACAACGGTACCCGTTCCGGAAGCGACCGGCGCTCCAGCGGTGCGGCCACGGCGGGCCGGGCCTGTTCCACCCGTGCGGCGAGCCCGGCCGCTGTCGGATGATCGAACAGCTCGCGCACCGTGAGCTCGACCCCGAGCAGGTCGCGGATCCGCGAGACCGCCCTCATCGCGAGCAGCGAATGACCGCCCAGGGCGAGAAAATCGTCGTCGACGCCCACGGTCGGCCGGTCGAGGGTGTCGGCGAAGACCTCGCAGAGCATCCGCTCGTGCGGCGTGCGCGAAGCCCGGCCGGCCAAGGCAGCGGATTGCTGGGGGACGGTCGGTCTTGGCAGTGCCGCACGGTCGATTTTGCCGTTGGCGGTGCGGGGGATCTGCGCCATCACCAGCAGCGCGGACGGCACGAGGTGGACCGGCAGCCGCGCCGCGAGCCCGGCCCGCACGGCCGCCGGATCCACCGCGGCGCCGAGCGCGGGCACGAGGTAGCCGATCAGTCGCCCATTGGCCGGCGCGACCACCGCTTGCGCGACGTCCGGGTGGTCGGTCAAGGCTGCCTCGACCTCGCCCGGTTCGATCCGGATCCCGTTGACCTTGACCTGGTCGTCAACGCGTCCCTCGTAGTGCAGGAGGCCGCCGGAATCCCAGCGGCCCAGGTCGCCGGTGCGGTACATCCGCGCGCCGGGCGGGCCGAACGGGCAGGCGGTGAACCGCTGCGCGGTCAGCCCGGGCCGGCCCGGATAACCCCGGGTGAGACCCGGCCCGGCGACGTAGACCTCGCCGACTTCTCCGGAGCCGACCGGGGACAGTCGCGAGTCCAGCAGGAACACTTCGGTGTCCGGAATGGGGCGGCCGATCGGTGCGACGGCGTGGCCCGAACCGGGGGAGCAGGGCCACAGTGTGACGGTGTCGGCGGCTTCGGCCGGGCCGTAGGTGTTCACCATCGCGCGGCCGCGCGCCCACGTCTCGATCAGCGTGCCCGGGCAGGCTTCGCCCCCGACCACCAGGGTGCGCACTCGCGGCAGGCTCCCCGCCGGGACGGTCGCCAGCACCGCGGGAGCGAGCTGCACGTGCGTGACCTCGTGCTCGGTGATCCACTCGGCCAGCGAAGGGCCTTCCAGGATGACGTCCGGAGCCGGCAGCAGCAGATGCGCGCCGGACAGCAACGCGGTGCACAGTTCGGAGATCGCCGCGTCGAAGCTCGGCGACGACAACTGGGAGACGGTGGAGCTGGCATCGACGGCGAACCCGTCGATCTGCGCGGCAGCCATGCTCGCGACCGCGGCGTGCGGGACGGACACGGCCTTCGGCGTGCCGGTCGAACCCGAGGTGTAGAGCACGAACGCCGAGTTCAGCGGCCGCGGCTCGACGCTCGGCGGCGTGTCCGGCTGCGCGGCAAGGGCCTGGGCGGTCGGAGGCTCGGCAAGGTTGAGGTGCGGAGTGTCCAGTTCCTGGTGCGCGAGGGTCAGTACCGGCTGGGAGTCGGCGAGCATGAACCGGATCCGCTCGGCCGGGTATCCGGTGTCCACCGGCAGCACCGCCGCTCCGGCCTTGAGCACTGCCAGAATCGCCAGCGGGTGGTCGGCTCCGCGCGGCACCGCGACGGCGACGGTGCGCTCCGGGCCCGCGCCGCGGGCGATCAGCAAGTGTGCGAGCCGGTTGGCCGCCGCGTCGAGCTCCGCGTAGGTGTAGGAGACCCGCGCGTCAGAGACCGCGGGGCGGTCCGCGTGGCGTGCGGCGATCTGACTGAACCACTCGGCGACGGTCGGGGTGGGCCGGAGGATCCGATCGGGTTCGGCCGCTACCGTCAGCAGGGCCTGACGGAAGCGCGAGGCCAGCTCGGTCGCCGTCGCCGCGCTGATCACATCGGGCCGGTAAGCCAGCCGGACGCCGAGTTCGGCGCCGGGACGGACGGTCAGGTCGAGCGGGTAGTGGGTCGACTCCCGCCCGCCGACTCCGGCGTAGAAGGCGTCGCTGTCGCGGAGTTCCTGGGCGCCAGCGTAGTTCTCCACGACGGTGGCGGTGTCGAACAGCTCGCCGTGTCCGGCGAGCCGGTGGAGCTCGGCGAGGTCGAGGTACTGATGCTCGAACAGCTCCGCCTGCTCCCGCTGAAGCCGCCGCAAGAACTCGGCGAGCGGTTCGTCGGCGGCCAGCCGCACCCGCACCGGCAGCGTGTTGATCAGCAGTCCGATCAGTTCGTTCGCGGCGGGCAGCTCCGGGGGCCGCCCGGACACGGTGGTGCCGAACACGACGTCCGCGCGGCCGGTGTGCTCGGCGAGCAGAATCGCCCAGGCGCCTTGGACGGCCGTGTTGAGCGTGACGCCGAGCTGCCGTAGCCGCGCCGACAACCTGGCGTAGTCCTCAGTGGACAGTGCAGTCGTGATCTCGACCGGATCGGCGACGGCACGCCGATCAGCGACCAGCGTCGGACCGGCGAGGCCGTCCAGGGAAGACCGCCACGCCCGAACTGCCGCTTCGCGGTCCCGTCCGCCGAGCCAGTCGAAGTAGTCGCGCAGCTCCGCCGCCGACGCCCCGGATTGCCCGGTGTACCCGCGGCGAATCTCGTCCAGCAGCAACGGAATCGACCACCCGTCCAGCAGAACGTGGTGGTAGGTGAGCACCAGCCGGTTCCGTCCGCCGGGCAGCCGCACCAGCAGCGCTCGCACCAACGGCGGCCTGGTCAGGTCGAACGGCCGGGCCGCCGCCTCCTCGGCGAGCGCTTCCGCCGAGCCGCCGGCCCGCAGGTCGGCCTCGGCCCACTCCGGCTCGGTCAGCGCTGGGATCACCGCGACCGGCTCACCCGAGCTGACCGTCGGGAAAGCGGCGCGCAGGTGGGGATGGCGCGCCAGCACCGAGGCCACCGCCGCCCGCAGCCGCGAAGCTTCCACCTCGCCGGTGAGATCCACGCTGAGCTGCATGCGATAGAGATCGGCGTCGGCGCTGTCCAGGTTGGCGTGGAACACGAATCCCCGTTGCAGCGGCGTGAGCGGCAGGACGTCGGCGAAGCCCGGGTAGTCCGCCGCGATTCTGTCCACATCGGACTGGCGCAGCGGAACCAGCGGGAAGTCCGACGGCGTGTGCCCGCCGGTTCCGGGAGTCCGGGCGTGGTCGGCCAGCGCGGTCACCGAGCGGGTCCAGCACTCCGCCAGGTCCTGTACGTCTTCTTCGGACAGCAGGGCCGAGGCGCAGGTCCAGGTGGCGCCGAGGACGGGGCCGTCCGGGCCTTCGGTGACGTGCGCGTCGACGAGCAGCGGATGGCCCAGCGGCTGCCGGTTGCCGGAGCCGCCGGTGATCACCTCGGAGGTCAGCGCGTGGTAGTCGGTCACCGGAGCCCAGTCCGCTTCGGCGGACGGGGTGAACCGGCCGAGGTAGTTGAACGCGATCTGGGCCGCGGGGGCGGCGGCGAGGGTGGCCGCGGTGTCCGGGTTGAGGTAGCGCAGCAGCCCGTAGCCGATGCCCCGGCCCGGCGCGGAGCGAACCTGCTCCTTGACCCGGCGCAGGCACGCGCCCGCGTCCGCGCCGCCGGACCAGAGGTCGTCCCACTGGAGCGGACCGGGGTCGAGCCGCACCGGACGCATGCTGGTGAACCAGCCGACCGTGCGCGTCAGGTCGATCCCGTCATCGAGGTCTGCCCGGCCATGGCCCTCAACATCGACCCAGAATGCCTTGCGCGGCAGGCAGTTGCGCTCCCGCCAGTCAGCGACCGCGACGGCCAGCGCGGTGAGCAGGACGTCCTCCACGGAGGCGTGGAACGCCGTGCACACCGGGCCGAGCACAGCGCGAGTGGTGTCCACCGGCAGAGACACGGTGTGATGCGTCGCCGAGCCGAAGGTGTCCCGCTCCGGGTCCAGGCTCTCCGTGGTGATCACCGGGCCAGTGCCGGCCAAGACCGAGTTCCAGTACGGCAGCTCGGCCACCCGTCGCGTGGAGCGGGCTTCCTCGTGCAGTCGTGCGGCCCAGACGCGGAAGGAGGTCGGCACAGGTGGCAACGGCGTTCCTGGGGTCTCGCAGGCAGCGGCGAGATCGGACAGGAGGATCGGCCAGGACACGATGTCCACGGCCAGGTGGTGCACGACGAGCAGGAGGCTGCCCCGGCGGGCAGCTCCGGCATCGAACCAGACTGCCCGCACGATCACCCCTTGCTCCGGCGCGAGCGACGCACCCGCCGCCGCGGCCTCCTCCCGGATCAGCGCGTCGGCGTCCGGACCGGTGACGTCGACCCGGCGAAGGCAGTTGCCCGCACCCGGCTGGATGTCGATCGCCGCTCGCGTCCACCGCATCCGCAGCATCTCGTGCCGCGCGAGCACCTGCTCCAACGCGCCCGCCAGGCGCGCCTCGGTCAGCCCGGCGGGGGTGTGCACGAAGGCGGACTGACTGAACCGGCCGATGTCGCCGCCGGTCTCGGCCAGCCAGTGCATCACCGGGGTCAGCTGCACGGTCCCGCCGCTCGGCTCGCCGCCGGCCGGAACCCGCGCCACCGCGGCGAGTCCCGCCGGACTGCCGTGGCGGAACACCTCGCGCAGCGTGAATCCGAGCCCGGCGGACTGTGCCCGGGTCACCAGCTGGATCGCGGAAATGCTGTCGCCGCCCAGATCCAGGAATCCGTCGTCCGCGCCGACGCCGGTTGTGCCGAGCAGTTCGCCGAAGATCCGGCACAGCGTCGCCTCCCGCGCGGTGGCCGGGTGACGCGTCCCCTGCCGGACCGGCCGGGGCAGCGCGGCGCGGTCGATCTTGCCGTTGGCCAGCCGGGGCAGCTCGTCGAGCGCGACGACCGCACCAGGCACCACGGACTGCGGCAGCAGCTGGCCGAGATGCTCCCGGACGTCTGCTGCGTCGATTTTGGGGACCACGTACGCGATCAGGCGCTTCTCGACGGTGACCACGACGGCCTGTCCGACATCCGGATGCCTCAGCAGTGCCGCTTCGATCTCGCCGGGTTCCACCCGTACGCCGTTGATCTTCAGCTGGCCGTCCGTGCGGCCGTCGTAGTGCAGCGTGCCATCGGAATCCCAGTGCGCGAGGTCGCCGGTCCGGTACATGCGCGTGCCCGGCGGACCGTACGGGCAAGCGGTGAACCGCTCGGCGGTCAGCGCGGGCCGGCCGCCGTAACCGCGGGCGAGGCAATCTCCGGCCAGGTACAGCTCACCGGTGATGCCCGGCGGGAGCGGCCGCAGCGCCGAGTCCAGGACGAGGACGCGCACCCCTGGCATCGGCTTGCCGATCGCGGCGACAGCGGCGGCCGAGCCGGGCTCGCAGTCCCACAGCGTCGCCCAGATCGTCGCCTCGGTAGGGCCGTAGGCGTTCACCACCGTGCGGCCCGCACTCCACCGCTGCGCCAGTTCGCCCGGACACGCCTCGCCGCCGACGATCACTGTGCGGAGCCCGGCCGCCGATTCGGGCGGGATCGTGCCCAGCACCGTCGGCACCAGTTGAACGTGGCTGATTTCCGACTCGCGCAGCCAATCGCCGAGTCCGGCCCCGGCACGCGGCACGCCGGGACCCGGGATCACCACCGTCGCGCCCGCGGCGAGCGGCGCGAACAGTTCTGCCACCGAGATGTCGAACGCGGCCGAGGTGGTGTGCGCCATCCGGGCGTTCCGGTCGAGGCGGTAGCCGGGGACGAAGGCGGCGACGGCGTTCGCGACCGCGGCGCGCGTGGTGACGACCGCCTTCGGGGTGCCGGTCGAACCTGAGGTGTAGAAGAGAAACGCTGGATGCTGCGGCGTCGCGCGCTCAACCGGGCGCGTGTCGGGCTGATCGATCGCGCTCGGCAGAACGAGATGCGGACCGGGCACTCCGTCGAGTGTCGTCGCGGTTCCGAGAGTCAGCAGCGGGCGGGTGTCCTCGACCATGAACCGCCGGCGCTGCTGCGGATGGTTGAGGTCGAGCGGCAGCACGGCCGCGCCCGCCCGAGTGATCGCGAGCAGTGCGGTCAGGTAGTCCGCGGACGGCGGGATCGCCACTGCCACGGTCTTTTCCGGCCCCGCGCCGTGCTGGATCAGCAAGTGCGCCAGCCGGTTCGCCGCTGCGTCGAGTTCGCGATAGGTCAGCTGCCCCCGCACGTCGCGCACCGCGATCCGGCCGGGATCGGCCACCGAGACCGGATCGAACGGCGGGGCCGCCGACCGGGTGCCGAATCCGGTCGAGAGCAACGCCTGAGCGCGGTCGTCGGTCAGCAGCCGGACCGCTCCGGCGGGGCGCGAAGGCTGCACAGCGATCGCGGTCAGCAGGCGGAGGAAACTCTCGGCGATCTCGGTCGCGGTGTCCGCCCCGACCACGTCCGGCCGGTAGGCGAGTTCGACGGTCAGCTCGCGGCCAGGGATCACGTAGAGGTAGAGCGAGTAATGCGTCGACTCCTGCCTGGCGAACCCGGTGACCGCGAGTTCGCCGGCGCCGGCGCGACCGAGCCCGCCCAGGTCCGGGTAGCTCTCGACCACGGTCGCGGTGTCGAACAGCGCGCCGTGCCCGGCCGCGCGCTGGATGTCGGCGAGCCCGAGATACTGGTGTTCCAGCAGATCCGCCTGCTGGTCCTGCACCTGGCGCAACAGCCCGGCCAGCGGCTCGTGCGGCGAGCACCGGACCCGGACCGGAATCGTGTTGATCAGCAGCCCCACCATCCGGTCGGCGTGCTCCAGCTCGGCCGGTCGCCCGGAGACCGTCGTGCCGAACACGACATCGGGCTTTCCGGTGAGCCTGCCGAGCAGAACCGCCCACGCCGCTTGCACCGCGGCGTTGAGCGTCAGGTCCAGCCCGCGCAGCCGATCCCGGAGAGCGTCGAAGACCTCCGCCCGCAGCCGGGTGCCGACCTGTTCCGGCCGGACAGTGCGCGAGCGCAGCCGTTCCGGGGCGAGCAGGGTCGGGCCGTCGAGATCCCGCAACGCCTGCGCCCATGCCTTGGCCGCGACCGCATGGTCCTGTTCGGCCAGCCAGCGCAGGTAGTCGCGGTGGTCGGCGGCGGGCGGCAGCTGCGCGCCCGCGGCCAGCGCGAGCAGTTCGCGGAGGAGGATCGGGGTGGACCAGCCGTCCAGCAGCACGTGGTGCAGGGTCAGCAGCAGCCGCGACCGTCCTTCGCCCAGCCTCAGCAACGCGGCGCGCAACAGCGGCGGACGGGCAAGGTCCAGAGGCGCACGCAGCTCCTCGGCGGCGATCCGCTCGGCCTCGTGTTCTGCCAAGGAGCGATCCGCCTCGCGCCAACGCGGCGGGCGGTGCGCCGGGAGCACCTGCACGAGCTGGCCGTCGCGGGTGGCCGGGAACGCCGCACCGAGGTTCGGGTAGCGGCGGACCAGCGCGTCCATCGCGGCGCGAAGCCGGCCCGGATCGAGGTCGCCGTCCAGATCGAGCGCCAGCTGGACTCGGTAGTTGTCGTCGGTGTCGTAACTGCCGTGGAACACCAGGCCCTTTTGCAGCGGCGTCAGCGCCACGACGTCGACGAGGCCCGGGTAGTCGCGGAGCAGGCCGTCGACCTCGGCCTGATTCAGCCGCGCCAGCGGGAAGTCGGCGGGCGTCCGGCGGTCTCCGGCCAGCCGCGCCAGCCGGGCCGGGGTGCGGCGCAGGAACAGCTCGTGCGGCGTGAAGCGGACCCCCTTCGCCTGCGCCCGGCCGACCAGGGCGATCGCCAGCAGGCTGTCCCCGCCGAGCGCGAAGAAGCTGTCGTCGACTCCGACCCCGGCGAGCCCGAGCACCTCGGCGAACACCTGGCAGAGCACCTGCTCCGCCGAGGTGGTCGAGCGCGTGGTGGCCGTCGCGGACCGGACTGGGGCCGGCAACGCGGCGCGGTCGGTCTTGCCGTTGCGGGTGGTCGGGATCTCTTCCAAGACAACCAGGTCGGCCGGGACGAAAGCGCCGGGCAGCGTGGTCGCGAGCCCGGTCAGCACGCTCTCGACGTCCACTGTGGACCCTGGAGCGGGCACGACGTAGCCGATGATTCGTCGCCTTCCCGGCTCGTCTTCCCGCACGGCTACCGCCGCGCGCTCGATCGCCGGATCGGCGCGCAGGGCCGCTTCGACCTCGGCCGGCTCGATCCGCACGCCGCGGACCTTGACCTGCTCGTCGGCGCGCCCGCAGAAGTGCAGGATGCCGTCGGAGTGCTCGCGGACCAGGTCGCCGGTGCGGTACATCCGCGCGCCCGGCGGGCCGAACGGACAGGCCACGAACCGCTCGGCCGACAAGCCCGGGCGGCCGAGGTAGCCGCGGGCGAGTCCGGGTCCGGTCAGGTACAGCTCGCCGGGCTCGCCCGGTTCCACCGGGCGCAACCGCGTGTCGAGCACGTGCGCGGCGACGCCCGGCAACGGACGGCCGATCGGCGCCGTCGCCGTCGTCGCGCGACCGGGCCGGTGCCGCCACAGCGTCGCGACCACGGTGGCTTCGGTGGGTCCGTAGGTATTCCAGATCTCGCGGTCCGGCCCGGCCAGCCGATCGAGCAGATCGGCCGGGCACGGCTCGCCGCCGAAAATCAGCAGCCGCACCGACTCCAGATCCTGCGCTGTCCAGGCGGCGGCGAGAGCGGGCACCGTCGAGACCACGCTGATCCC
The DNA here is from genome assembly GCF_000383915.1 of Amycolatopsis benzoatilytica AK 16/65. Lineage (NCBI taxonomy): Bacteria > Bacillati > Actinomycetota > Actinomycetes > Pseudonocardiales > Pseudonocardiaceae > Amycolatopsis > Amycolatopsis benzoatilytica. The sequence continues at coordinate 2,987,816 of NZ_KB912942.1, read as the reverse complement.
GCGCTCCCGCAACCAAGTCCCTTCGACCGCTTCCCGGGCCGCCGGAACCAGGCACGCACCGCTGCGCCACGCCAGCCAGATTTCCTCGCAGGACCCGTCGAAGGCGACGGAGAGCCCGGCGAGCACCCGGTCGCCAGGCCCGAGCGGCCGACCCGCGCAGAACAGCCGCGCCTCGCTGTCGGCAAAGGACACCGCAGCGGAATGCGGCACGGCGACGCCCTTCGGCCGCCCTGTGGAGCCCGACGTGAAGATCGCCCAGACCTCGCCGTCCGCCCGGCTCCCGGTCGCGGGGCGCGGCTTGACCCGGCCGCCCTGCCGCACTACGGCTGCGACCTCGGCCTCGCTGAAGATCCGTTCGACACGTTCTTCCGGATCGTCGGCGTCCACCGGGACGTAGGCCGCGCCGGCGATGAGCACGCCCAGGATGGCGACGTACAGTTCGGCCGTGCCGGAGGGAACCCGCACCCCGACCCGATCTCCCGCGCCGACCCCGTGGCTTCGCAGGCGCTCAGCCAGGGCACTGGCCTGCTCGGACAGGGCGGAGTAGCTCAGCAACGCGGTTCCGTCGTCGAGCGCCGGAGCCTCCGGATGCCGCCGCGCGGTCTCGGCGAACACGTCCGCCAGCGTCCGTTCCTCCGCGCGGGAACCGTTGCGGGACGGCCTTTCCGGCGGCTTCTCGGGCCCGGCGGCGGCGATCCGGGCCGGGGTCCGCCGCCGGAACACGTCCCGCGGCGAGAAGGTCAGACCTGCCTTGCGGGCGCGGTTCACCAGCCGGATCGAGGACATGCTGTCGCCGCCCAGCGCGAAGAAGCTGTCCTCTGGCCCGGCCTCGGCCACCCCGAGCACCTCGGCGAACAGCTGGCAGATCAGCCCGACCGTGCCGGACGCCTCTCCGCCGCGGGGAGCCGTGGGCGCCGCGGGCGCGGGCAGCGCGCTCCGGTCGAGTTTGCCGTTGCGAGTGAACGGAATCGACTGCACCGCGACCAGCGCGCCGGGCACCAGTCCGCTGGGCAGGCGGTGCGCGAGGTCCGCGAGCGCCGCCTCGGTGTCCACAGCGGACCCGGCAACGTATCCGACCAGCCGTCCTTCGCGGAGCACGACCACGGCGTGCTCGACGTCCGGCCGCGCCAGCAGGGCGGCCTCGATCTCGCCGGGCTCGACCCGGATGCCGTTCACCTTGACCTGGTCGTCGGCGCGGCCCCGGAACTCCAGCAGCCCGTCGAAGCTCCACCTCGCGAGGTCGCCGCTGCGGTACATCCGCGCACCCGGCGGGCCGAACGGGCAGGCCACGAACCGCTCCGCCGACCGGCCCGGCTGGCCCAGGTAACCCCGGGCGACGCCGGACCCCGCGAGGTACAGCTCCCCGGTCACCCCCGGCGGCACCGGTTTCAGCGCCGCGTCCAGCACGTAGACCTGAGCGCCCCGATGCGGGCGGCCGATCGGCGCGGTCGGCGTCTCGGCACCGGGTTCGAAGTCCCAGAGCGTCGCGCTGACCGTCGCCTCGGTAGGGCCGTAGGCGTTGACGACCCGGCGCCCGTTCCGGTGCCATCGCGCCGCCAGTTCCGTCGGGCACGCCTCGCTGCCGACGAACACCGTGCGGACGGTTCGGAGCGATCCTTCCGGCAGGCTGGCGAGGACCGTCGGAGTGAGCAGCAGTTCGGTGACCGCCCGCTCGTCCAGCCACTTCGCCAGATTCTCGCCGGCTGTCGGAGCATCGGGGATCACCAGCGTCGCACCAGCGGCCACCGCAGCGCCGATCTCGGCCACGGAGGCGTCGAAGGCCGCGGAGGCGAGTTGCGCGACTCGTGACTCGCCCGTCAGGCCCAGCCGCCCGGCCCAGGTCGCGGCCAGCCGCGCCCACGATCCGCGCGTGGCCACCACGCCTTTCGGCTCGCCGGTCGAGCCGGAGGTGTGCAGCAGGTAGGCCGCGTTGTCGGGAACCGCCGGCCGGATCGTCGCCGCGATTGGCAGATCGTCCAGCGCGTCCAGCACGAGGGGGTCGCTTCCCGGCGGCAAGAGGTCCACTGTGGACGAGGTGGCCACGGTTGCCGTGGTGTTCGCCAGCAGCGTCGCGATTCGCGGTGGCGGGGTGTCGGCGTCGATCGGGGCGAACGCCGCTCCGGATCGGAGCACCGCCAGGACAGCAGTCAGATAGGCGGCGGACCGGGGCACGACGATCGCCACGACCTGCTCCGGACCGATCCCGCGGGCAGTCAGGACCGCGGCCAGGCGCTCGACCTGTTCGTGCAGTTCGGCGTAGGTCAACGTGGCGTCCGGCGCTTCCACGGCGGTGCGCTGCGGCGCGTTCCCGGCGTGCCGGGCGAGCAGGTCGGACAGCGGTTCCGGAGCCGCCGCGGGTTCGCCGGTGCTCCAGGCCAGCACCTCCGCCAGTTCGCCGTCGGCGTGCAGGGGGAGGTCGCGCAGCCGCGTGCCGGGCGCGTCCAGTGCCGCGGTGAGCAAACCGAGGTAGCGCCGGGTCAGCGCCTCGGCGCCGCTCCGCCGGAACAGATCCGTCCGGTACAGCAGCCATCCGTCCACAGCGGACAACTCAAGCGCGAGATCGGCGCGGGCCCACCCGTTGTGGACCGACTCGTGCCCCGACGACGGCACGTAGTTGAACGCGAGCCGGGACAGCCGGCCGAACCGGCCGGCCCCGCCGGCACTGAACTCCTCGGCGATCTCCTGGAACGAGATTCCCCTGTGCCGCAAGCCGTCGAACAGTGCTTCCCGCACCCGCGAGACCGCTTCGGCGAAGGTCAGTCCGGGGGGCAGCGCGACGCGCACGATCACCGTGTCGACGAACATCCCGATCACCGACTGCGTCGCCCGGTCACGGCTGGAGGCCGGCACCGCGATCGCCACGTCCGCGGTGCCCGACAGTCGCGCCAGCAGCACGTGGTGCGCGGCCAGCAGCACCATGAACGCCGTCGCGCGGAGTTCGCGGCCGACTGCGGTCACTCGGTCGAGGAAGCCGTCCGGCAAACGGAACGGCACTGCGGCGGCCTTGTGTCCCGGCACCGCGGGCCGAGGCAGATCCGTGGGCAGCAGGTTCTCGTCCGGCAGTTCGGCGAGCTGATCGCGCCAGTACGCCAGCCGCCGTTCTTGATCGCCGCTAGCGGAGCGCTGGCGCGCCGAGTAGTCGGCGTACTGCGTCGCCAGTTCCGGCAGCTCCGCCGGTCGTCCGGCCGCCGACGCCGCACACAGCTCGTCCAGCTCAGCCTGCAACAGCACACTCGACGTCGCGTCGAATACCGCATGGTGCACCACGAACAGCAGCCAGTAGTCCTCGTCAGCCAGACGAACGCATACCGCGCGCCACAGAGGTGCCCGATACAGGGGGAGCGGCCGAAGACTCAGCTCCCGCAGCAGGTCGCGAGCTGCCGCCTCGGCCGCTGCGCGCTCGCGTGCGCGCAGGTCGACGTGTTCGACGTCGAGCACCACCTCGTCGTGGACCGTCTGGTGCAGCACGCCGTGCTCGTCGGCGGCCAGCGAGGTGCGCAGGGCCTCGTGCCGGGCCGTCACGGTCGCGAGCAGTTCCTCGATCTTTTCCGGCGGCAATGCGACCGGCGGCAACGACATTGCCGCCGAGATGTGATAAGCGGGGGAATTCTGCTCGAATTGGCTGGCGAACCAGATCCGTTCCTGTTCGCAAGAGGCGGGACAGATCCGTTCGGCCATGAGCAACTCCCGAAGCCAGCGAGCCCGAGCGGGGCCGAGATGTGCCCGCATTCTTTCGGCCGCCGCCGGGATTGGTCAAGTTCTGACCAGCGTCGTCGCCGTGTGCGCGGTTCGCTTCGGCTCTGTCCGAAATGCTGGCCGGTGTGCCGGGAAGTGTGCTGCACTGCGCGTATCCGTCGAGAGGGAAAATGGTGAGGGGTGGAGATGGAGCCGATCGCCGTGGTCGGGATGGCGGTCCGGTTTCCGGGTTCGAATGATCTCGGAGAATTCTGGCGGAATCTCCTCGACGGACGCGATTGCATGAGCGCCCTTTCCGACGATCAGATCCTGCGCGCCGGGGAAGACCCGAAGCGCCTGGCCATGCCCGGCTACGTGCGCCGGCGTCCCCGCATCGACGCGCCCTACGACTTCGACGCCGCGTTCTTCGGCCTCACCCCGAGGGAAGCCGAGATCCGCGATCCCCAGTTCCGGGTGTTCCTCGAGGTCGGCCACGCCGCGCTGGAGCATTCCGGACAGGTGCCCGCCGACTTCCCCGGCCGGATCGGCGTTTTCGCCGGCGCGGGCAGCAACCGGTACGCGAGCGAGCACGTGGAGCCGGACGCCCGCCTGCTGCGCTCGGTCGGCCAGCTCGCCGTGGACTTCAACAACGATCCCGACTACTTCGCCGCGAGCGTCGCGCAGCGGCTCGGGCTGACCGGGCCGACCCTGACGGTGCGCACCGCCTGCTCTACTTCGCTGGTCGCGCTGCACCTCGCCCGCCAGGCGCTGCTCGCCGGCGACTGCGAACTCGCGCTCGTCGGCGGTTCGATGGTCGACCCGCAGAGCGAACGCGGATTCCTGCACGTGCCCGGCGGGGTCAACTCGGCGGACGGCTCGTGCCGCCCCTTCGCGCGCTCGGCGACCGGCACGAACTTCGGCGACGGGGTCGGCGCGATCGTCCTCAAGCGGCTCTCCGCAGCGCTGTCCGACGGCGACCCCGTCCACGCGGTAGTGCGCGGGTCGATGGTCAACAACGACGGCGGACGGGGCACCGGCTTCACCGCGCCGAGCGCCGACGGCCAGGCCGACTGCATCACCGCCGCGTTCACCGCGGCCGGGATCGACCCGCGCACGATCTCCTACTTCGAGGCGCACGGCACCGGAACGGCCATCGGCGACCGCACCGAGGTCGCTGCCATGACCCAGGCGTTCCAGGCGCTCGCCGGGCAATCGCTGCCGCCGGGCTCTTGCCTGCTCGGCTCGGTGAAGTCCAACGTCGGCCACCTCGGCGCCGCGGCCGGCGTAGCGGGCGTGATCAAGACTGTCCTCGCTCTTCACCACGAGCGGCTGCCCGCGAGCATCAACGTGGACGCGGTCAACCCGGAACTCGGCCTCGCCGGCTCGCCGTTCGAGGTGCTCACCGAGTCCCGGCCGTGGCCCCGCCAGCCGGGCTCGGTCCGCCGCGCTTGCGTCAACTCGTTCGGCATCGGCGGCACGAACGCACACGTGATCCTGGAAGAGGCACCGCCAGCAGAGCCTGGGCCGCCGGAGCACAGAGAGCAGGTCATCGTCTGGTCCGCCGACGACCGCACGGCCGAGGCGCAGCTCCGCGACCGCCTCCGCGGCTACTTCACCGAGCTCGAACCGGCTTGGTTCGCCGCCGCGGCCCACACGCTCCAGGTCGGCCGGACCGCGCGGTCCGTGCGTTCGGCGGTGGTGGGGCGCGACCGCGAGCAGGTCGTCGCGCAGCTGGCGTCCGGGGTGCTCAGCTCGGACGGCCGCCCCCGCAGCGTGGGCTGGTACTTCCCGGACGAGTCGGCGTGGCGGCCGGGCCTGGCGACCGGTCGCTACGGCGCCGAGCCCGACTTCCGCGACGCCTGCGACAGCGCATTCGCAGCAGTCGAACCCTTTGCCGGGCAACTACGCACGCCATGGCTCGCGGGAGTGGACGTCGCGCCCGACCTCGCCCGCGCGACCCTGTTCGTCCTCCAGTACGCGATGGCGACTTGCCTGACCCGCTGGGGAGTGCGACCGGACAGCGTGTCCGGAGACGGTGTCGGAACCCTGGCCGCGCAGGCTTTCAGCGAGGGCGAGATCTCGCGGCGACTCGCCGAGCGCGTGCTGATCGGCGCGGCTGGTCCGCAAAGGACGGAACCTGCCGCAGACCTGACGGTGCGGATCGGCCCCGGCACCGGGTCCGCCGGCGTCCTGCCGGTTCTTTCCGACCACAGCCTGAACGACGTCTTGGCCACCCTGTGGGTCCACGGGCAGGCCATCGACTGGCGCCGCCGCGGCCCGCGCGCCGCCCGCCGGATCCCCGTGCCGGGCTATCCCTACCAGCGGCGGCGGCACTGGGTCGCCTACCACGGCCCCGCCACCGCCACCGCCACCGCCGCCGAGCAGCCCGAGGCGGCTGGCTGGACGTTGCTGCACGAGCGCTGGCAACCCGGCGGCGAGGTGCCGGAGACCACGGTGCGAGGCGCACGAGCGCTGGTGCTCCGACCCGAGAACGCCCCATGGATAACGGATTCCGTAGTCGCGGCCGGGTATCACGCTACCGAACTGCCCGCCGTCGAGGCATTGCGCGATACCGCCGCGCCGGATCTGATCGTCCACGCTCTCGCGGTCGCCGAGGAGGACAGCGTCGAGGCACAGCTGGAAACCGGCCTCTACAGCTTGCTCGCCTGCGTGCAGACCCTGGCGAAGCAGGTCCGCGACCGACCGGCTCCGGCAACCCTCGCGATCCTGCTCCGGAACGCGGTCGACCTGACCGGTGCCGAACCGCTCAACCCCGCCCGCTCGATGCTGCCCGCCTTCGCCCGCACCGTCGAGCGGGAGATCCCCGGCCTGCGCTGCGTGCTGATCGACGTCGGCCCCGTCGCGGCGGCTTCCGCACTGGCCGCCGAACTCGCCACCCTGACCGCACCCCAGGTGGCCCTGCGCGGCCGCACCCGCTGGCTGCCCGGCATCGTCCCGGTCGACGACCCTCCCGCCGAACCGCGTTCGTTGCGAGAGAACGGGATCTACCTGATCACCGGCGGCCTCGGGGGAGTGGGCCTCGTCATCGCGCGGGCACTGGCCGGCACTGGGCTCCGCCCGCGGCTGGCCCTGCTCGGCCGCTCCGCCGTCGGCGGCCCGGAGGTCGAGCAGCTCGAGGCCGCCGGCGCCACCGTCGCGGTGATCGCGGCCGACGTGACCGACCCCGAGGCCCTGCGCGGTGCCCTCGCCGAGGTCGAGCGCACGTTCGGCCGAGGCCCGCACGGAGTCGTCCACGCCGCCGGAGTCGCGGGCGGCGGCCTGATCGAACGCCGCTCACGATCCGATGTGGACAGAGTGCTGCGGGCGAAAGTGCACGGCACCCTCGCCCTCGAACACGCTCTGGCCGGCGAGGAGCTCGACTTCCTCGCGTACTTCTCCAGCCACGCCGGGGTGTCCGGCCTCCGCGGCAGCGCCGACTACGCCGCGGCCAACGCCTTCCTCAACGCCCACGCCGCGCAGCACCGGCTCCGCCACCCCCGCACGTTGTCGATCGCGTGGCCCGGATGGGAACGGACCGGCATGACCGACGTTCCCGGCCGCCGCTTCGTGCTCACCCCGGGACAGACCTGGCAGCTCGACGAGCACCGGTTCGGCGACGTGCCGGTGCTGCCCGCCACGGCGATGCTGGACTTCGTCGTCACCGCCGCGCGGGAACTCGCCCTCCTGCCGGACACCTCGCCGGTCGGTCTGCGCGACACGCTGATCCTGCGTTCCTTGCCGGTCACCGAACCCCATGTCGTGGAAGTCGCCGTCTCCGCCGCCCCCGGCGGGCACCGCTTCCGCCTGCGAGCGGCACCGGTGCGGGGACCAGGGGAGTGGACCGAGCACGCCGAGGGGCTGATCGAAGTCCCCGATGCCGAACCCGAACTCGCCGACCGGTCGCTGCCGGCCGCGGTCCCGCACCAGCCCACGGCGGCGGCCGGGCCCGGCTTCGGGTTCGGCCCGCGCTGGGAGAGCGAGGTCCGGAGGCGGCGCGACGGGAACTCGGCGGTCGTCGAACTCGAACTGCCCGAAAAGTTCCACGCCGACCTGCGCGCGCACCTCCTGCACCCGGCGCTGCTCGACGTCGCGGCCTCGGCGCTGATCGACACCACGGCCGAAGCGGTGTTCGTGCCGTTCCGGTACCGCTCGGTGACCGTCTTCGACCGGCTCACCGGCCGCGTCACGGCCCACTCCCGGCTGCGCGAACAGACCAGCACCACCCGCGTGGTCGACGTCGACCTCCACGACACCACAACCGGCGAACACCTCGTCGCGATCCGCTCGCTGACCTTCCGAGCAGTACCCCGCGCCGACTTCAGCCGGACCAGCGCGGCGACGGCACCGCGTGATCCCCGGCTACCGCGCGACCCCCAGCTCGACCCAGCGGAGGGCGCGCGGATCTTCCTCGACCTCCTCGGCCGGGACCTGCCCCCGGCAGTGATCGTCGACCACGCGGGCGCTCCGTCCGCACCGGAGCCCGCGGCCGCCGAGCCCGCCCCGCCGCCGACACCGGCCGGGCGGCCGGTCGTCGAGGTCGTCCGTCAACTGTGGACGGACCTGCTCGGCAACCCCGACATCGGCCTCGACGACGACTTCTTCGACGTGGGCGGCAGTTCGCTCGCCGCCGTGCACATCGTGGACCAGATCGAGCAGCGCTACGGCATCGCCCTGAGCTCGGGCGCGTTGTTCGAATCCGCCACAGTGCGCACCATCGCGGCCACCCTGACCGACCGAGGAGCACGATGAGCGACCAGATCGCGATCGTCGGCATGGCCTGCCGTTTCCCCGGCGCGGGCGAGGTGACGCGGTTCTGGGAGAACCTCCGCGGCGGCGTCGAATCGATCGCCCTGCGCACCGAGGAGGAGCTCCGCGAGGCCGGAGTGCCGCCCACCCGGATCGCCGACCCCGACTACGTCCGGGCCGCCGCGCTCGTGGACGACCTGGCCGGGTTCGACGCGGATCTGTTCGGCTACCGGCCGGAGCTGGCCCGGGCCACGGACCCGCAGCACCGGCTGTTCCTCGAATGCGCGCACGCCGCGCTCCAGAACGCGGGTTACGACACCGGTCGCGTACCCGGCCGGGCCGGTGTGTTCGGCTCCGCCGCCCCGAACCTCTACGGTGCCCTGCACGTCAGCCGCGACCCGGACGCCCGCGCCGCGCTCGCGTCCCTGGAATGGAGCGTCGGCAACGAAAACGACTACTTGGCCACGAACGTCTCGCACCGCCTCGGCCTCGACGGTCCCAGCCTGGCGGTAGCCACCGCATGCTCCTCGGCCCTCGTAGCGGTGCACCTGGCCGCCCAATCGCTGCGGCAGGGCGACTGCGACCTCGCGCTCGCCGGAGCCGCCGACGTCCAGCTGCCCTACGGCCACGGCTACCTCTGGCACGAGGGCGCCATCGTGTCCCGCGCCGGTCGCTGCCGGCCCTTCGACGCGGCCGCGGACGGAACCGTCTTCGGCTCCGGCGCGGGCGTGGTCGCACTGAAACGCCTCGCCGACGCTGTCGCCGACCGCGACCACGTCTACGCGGTGATCGGCGGGTCCGCGGTGAACAACGACGGGTCTCGCCGGTTCACCTTCACTTCGCCCGGCATCGCCGGCCAGGTCGAGCTGGTGCAGACCGCGCTCGCCCGCGCCGGGCTCGCCGCGGCCGATCTCGGCTACGTCGAATGCCACGGCACCGGCACCCCGGTCGGCGACCCGATCGAGGTCGAGGCGCTGACCACTGTGCTGGCCGGCTGCGGCCCCGTCCCGATCGGCTCGGTCAAGGGCAACATCGGCCACCTCGGGTCGGCGGCCGGGGTCGCGGGCCTGATCAAGACCGCGCTGGCCGTCCACAACGGACAGATTCCGGCGAGCGCCGGTTTCGCCGAACCCAACCCGGACGTCGGCTTCGAGTCCAGCCCCTGCTTCGTCAACACCGAACTTCGTGACTGGACGCAGGCTCGCCGGGCGGCAGGCGTCAGTTCCTTCGGCATCGGCGGCACCAACGCCCATGTCGTGCTCACCCAAGCCCCGGCTGTTGCCGCCGAACCGACCGCGCGTCCCCGTCAGCTGATCACCGTCTCCGGGCGGACCGAGGCCGCCGCGAACGCCGCCGTCCGCGCGCTCGCGGTGACCGTGCGCGACAACCCGGACTTGGACGTCGCCGACCTCGCCCACACGCTCCACCGCGGCCGGGCCGCACACGCCCACCGCCGCACCCTGGTAGCGGCACCCGGCGAGAATCTGGCTCTACGGCTGGAAGACCTAGCCGCCGACAGTCGCGCACCGGCTCCGCGGCGGCCACCGGCGGTCGCCTTCCTGTTCCCCGGGCAAGGCGAACAGTATGCCGGAATGGGCCGCGAACTCTACGAACGCGAACCGGTGTTCCGCCGCGAACTCGACCGCTGCGCCGAGCTGCTCGGCATCGACCTGCATCAGGAAGCCTTGCGCGGCACGGACCTCGCCCAACCCGCGCTGTTCGCCGTGGAGTACGCCCTCGCCCGGCTCTGGACGCACTGGGGCGTACGGCCCCGAGCCCTCGCCGGACACAGCGTCGGCGAATACGCTGCCGCCTGTGTCGCGGGGTGCTTCAGCCTCGAAGACGCCGCCAAGCTGGTCGTCCTGCGCGGCGAGCTCATGGCGAGCACCGCCCCCGGCGCAATGCTCGCCGTCCCGCTTCCCGAGGACGCACTCCGCGCCGAACTGCCGGAAGACCTGTCGATCGCCGCGGTCAACAGCGCCCGCAACGCCGTCGCGTCCGGACCGTCGCACCTCGTGGAGCAGCTCCGAAACCAGTTGACCGACAGGGGAATCCGCTGCGTCCCGCTCCCGGTCGACCACGCGTTCCATTCCGCGCTGATGGACCCGATCCTCCCGAAGTTCCGTGACGCGCTCGCGGACATCGAGCTGCGCGCTCCGGAAATCCCCGTCGTCTCGAGCGTCACCGGCGACTGGCTGACCGCCGATCAGGCCCGCGACCCGGAATACTTGGTCCGGCAACTGCGGCAGCCAGTTCGGTTCGCCGAAGCCCTGGACACGTTGTGGGACAACGGAGCGCACGCCCTGCTCGAAGTCGGTCCCGGCGGTGCGCTGTCGACCATCGCGCGCCTGCACTGGCGCGAGGCCAGAACCGGGTCCGCCCCGGCGATCGTGTCCTCCATGCGGCACCGCGCCGACAAACGCACCGACGCCGACCTGCTGCTGCGCGCGCTCGGCACCCTCTGGTCCGCCGGGGTCGAACCGGACTGGGACACGTTCTGGGCGGGGGAGAACCGCCGCCGTGTGCCGCTGCCCGGCTACCCGTACCAACGCGTTCGTGCCTGGGTCGACCCGGACCCGGGACGCCCGCCGCTGGCGGGCATGTACGGCGTCCCGCTCACCTCCGCCGAACCACCGGCCGAGACCACGCCGCTCGAACTGCCCACCTGGGCCGAACAACCCCTCGACCAGACCAGCGTCGGCGTAACCCCCGGCGAGCCATGGCTCGTCTTCACCGCGGGCTCGCCGGTCGTCGACCGCGTCCTCGACGAGCTGCGCCGCACCGGTGCCACCGTGGTCCGAGCCGAACCCGGCGCCGCGTTCGCCCGCCGTGCCCCCGGCCGGTACACGGTGTGCCCCTCCGACCCCGCGGACTACGACCAGCTGCTCACCGACCTCGCCGCGGCCGGACTCGCGCCCCGCCGCATCGTGCATGCCTGGCTGCTCGACCAAGACAGCCTCGAACACGGCTTGCACAGCCTGCTCGCGCTCGGCCGGACCTTGGCCCGTCGGCAGATCTCCGTCCCGATCGCGCTGACGATCCTCACCACGGGCCTGCACGAGGTCACCGGCACCGACCCGGTCACCCCGGCGAAGGCGACCGTCCTGGGACCGCACCACATGCTCAACAAGGAGATCCCGAACCTGTCCAGCCGCGTCGTCGACCTCGCGATGCCCGCCGAGGCGCGGCAGGTGCTCGCCGAACTCGCCGCCGCGGACGACCAGGTCGCGCTGCGCGGCCGTCGCCGCTGGGTCCGCGAGATCCGGCCCCTGCCGAGCAGCCCGCCGCACACCCTGCCGGCGTTGCTGCGCGAACGCGGTACCTATCTGATCACCGGCGGACTCGGCGGCATCGGACTGGCGCTCGCCGAGGACCTCGCCCGCCTGGTCCGGGCCCGGCTCGTCCTGGTCGGCCGGTCCAGTTTCCCCGACCGGCCCGACTGGGACAGCTACCTCGCCGAAGGCCCGTGTCCGATCCGGAAGCAGACCATCAGGCGTTTCACCGGGATCGAAGACCTCGGCGGCTCCGTCCTCGTGCGGGTCGCCGATGTCGCCGACGAACAGGCCATGCGTGCGATCCGCGACAGCTGCGGCCGGATCGACGGCATCTTCCACGCCGCGGGCAGCCCCGGCGGCGGCATGATGGCGGTCCGCCGCCGCGAGGACGTCGAAGCCGTGCTCGCCCCGAAGATCACCGGAACCCGGGTCCTGGACCGCGTTTTCGGCCAGGACCCGGACTTCCTCGTGCTGTTCTCCTCGGTCACCGCGCTCGTCCCGACTTACTACGGCCAGGCCGACTACCTCGCCGCCAACGCCTACCTCGACGCGTTCGCCCACGCCAGCCCGCCCGGGCCGAGGCACACAGTGTCGGTCAACTGGGACGCCTGGAGCGAGACCGGCATGCTCGCCTCCGGCGATCCGCACAGCAATTACCTCCGCACCGGCGAAGGGCTCGACCTGCTCTGGCGGATCCTCGCCGCCCGCCTCGGCCCGCAGGTGATCGCCGCCCCGCGCGGCCTCGCCGAGGTCGGCCGCGAAGCCGCCCAGCGGATGGCACCCTCGCCCGCCCCGGCGCCGGTCGAACACCTCGCTCCCGTGGTGCGCCACGACCTCGCCGAGGCGACCGACCTGGAACGGACCCTGCTGCAGCTGTGGGAGGAAACCCTGGGCGTGCCCGGCCTCGAGCTCGACAGCGACTTCTTCGAACTCGGCGGCAACTCGCTGCAGGCCACCCAGCTGCTCGCCCGGCTCCGCGAACAGCTGGACGTCGACCTGCCCGCCGCAACCTTGTTCGACCACTCCACGATCCGCGCACTGGCCGACGAGCTGACCGCGTTGCGATGAACCTGGCCGACCCGCGCACCTTCGAGTCCGACCTCACCGAGTTCTGGCGCTCCACCCGCGCGCACAACCCCGTCTACCGCCACGAACCGCACGGCTTCTGGGTCGTGTCCCGGCACGCGGACGTCCTCGCCGTCTACCGCGACGCCGCCCGCTACACCTCCGAACGCGGCAACGTCCTGGTCACCCTGCTGGCCGGGGGAGACTCGGCGGCCGGCCGCATGCTCGCTGTCACCGACGGCCCGCGGCACCGCGAACTCCGGCAAATCCTGCAACGCGCCTTCACCCCGGACGCCCTGGAGCGCCTCACCCGCCGGGTCCGCCGCACCACCCGCATCCTGGTCGTCGACGCGGTATCCCGCGGCGACTGCGACTTCGCCGCCGACATCGCCGGCCGGATCCCCATCACCACCGTCGGGCACCTGCTGGGCGTCCCCGACCCTGACCACGATTTCCTGCTGACCCGAACGAAACGCGCCCTCAGCTCCGACGACCGCGACTCCGACGAGCTGGAATCGTCCCTGGCCCGCAACGAGATCCTGGCCTACTTCACCGATCTGCTGGCGCAGCGGCGCACCACCCCGGCCGACGACGTCCTCAGTGCGCTGGCCGCCACCGGACTGTCCACCGAAGAAATCGTCCTGAACTGCTACAGCCTGATCATCGGCGGCGACGAGACCAGCCGCCTGTCCATGATCGAGGCCGTTCGAGCCCTCGCCGCACACCCGTCGCAATGGCACCTGCTGCGCAACGGGGAAGCCACGCTGCCCGCCGCGACCGACGAGGTTCTGCGCTGGTCGACGCCCGCGATGCACTTCGGCCGCACCGCCGTCGCCGACACCGAAATAGCCGGCCACGCCATCGTCGCCGGCGACATCGTCACCCTGTGGCACAGTTCCGCGAACCGCGACGAAGCCGTCTTCGCCGACCCGGACCGCTTCGACCTCCGCCGCAGTCCGAACAAACACCTCGCCTTCGGTTACGGCCCGCACTACTGCGTCGGGGCCCAGTTGGCGCGGATCGAGATCGCCGAGCTGCTGTCCGCGCTCCGCCAGTACGCCACCGGATTCGAAATCGTCGGCGAACCGAGCCGCATCCACTCCAATTTCCTGACCGGCTACAGCACGCTGCCGGTGCGGTTCGTTCCGGACACTGCCGAGCTCTACTGAGGCGACCGGCGGCAGGCGCAGTCGGCAAAGGAACTTCCGTGCGCGCCCGCCCGGCCACACGCGCGTACCGCGGGCGGGCCAGTCGTCTCGCGAGAACCCGATCGCTACTTCGCCGCAATGGGACGGTGGGGGCGTAGCTCCGTTCCGGATCCGTAAGACCTTCGATAGAACGTTCCGCCTTGACGCTCCTCGGCGGCCTTGCCAGGCTGATGGGAGATAGAACGTTCGTTCTTGTGGAGGGTTCTCCGAGATCGTGGAGGGATCATGGTGACTGCTGTCGACTCGCCCGTTGGAGAAGAGTTCGCTCCGGCGCTGCGCCGGTTGTACTTCGTGCGCTTCGCGTTCGCCGTCGGGTGGGCGGTCGCGGTCTTCCTGACCACCAAGTCGGGTCTGGGTGCGGCCGGCGTCGTCCTGATCGTCGGGTACCCGCTGTTCGACGTGGCCGCGGCCGTCGCGGACGCTTGGTCCGCCAAGGGAGCCGGCTCGATTCGCGGTCTCTACGCGAACATGGCGATCAGCTCGCTCGCCGCTCTGGGGTTGGGCCTCGCGGCGGCTTCCGGCATTCCAGCGGTCCTGCGAGTGTGGGGCTCCTGGGCGATCGTGGCTGGTCTGGTCCAGCTGATCGTCGCCGTCGCCCGGCGCAGGATGGGCGGCCAGTGGCCGATGATCCTCAGCGGCGGGATCTCCGTGCTGGCCGGCGCCAACTTCGTCGTCAGCGCCTCCGCGGCCAACCCGGCGCTGTCCTCGGTGGCCGGTTACGCCGTCCTCGGCGGCATCTTCTTCCTCCTCTCGGCGATCCGCCTCGGCCGCGCCGCGAAGGGAGAACTGACCTGACCGGCTGCGTCGTCATCGGCACCGCCCGGCCGGGAGAGCTTGGCCGGCCGGGTGGTGCGAGGCAGTCCGACCGTGCCGATCGCCGACGAGACCCGGCCGGGCGAGTCAGATCGCGGAGCGCTCGGGCAGCGTCTCGCGGTAGCCCATCGCGTGCGAGACCTCCGCCGCGGCCTCCTTGAGATAGCGGAGCTGGATCGGCCGTTCGGTCTCGGGCAGGTGGGAGGACAGGCCGCTGATGCTCAGCGCCGCGACCACCTTGCCGAGATGGTCGCGCACCGGAACGCTGAGCGCGGTGACGCCCTCCTCGACGTCGTCCCGGCTGACCGAGTAGTCGTCCGCCCGGATCTGCTCGATCTGTTCCCGCACCTGAGCTTCGGTCGGCTGACTGCCGATGCGCCGCTGGAACGGCCCGTTCAGGTAGGCGTCCAGCTGGTCGTCGGGCAGATTCGCGAGCAGCAGCCGCGGGCCGGCGCCCAAATGCAGCGGCAACGTCCCGCCGACGCGCAAGGTGTGGGTGGCCGCATAGCGGCCGTCGAGACGTTCGAGGCAGAGACCCTCGTCCCCGCGCAGCACGGTCAGGAAGATCGTCTCTCCGGTCTTGCGGAAGACGTCGCGCATCGCGGGCAGCGCCCGGTCGCGGATGCTCATCCGCCGGGCCATCGCGCTGCCGATCCGGAACGCACCGACTCCCAGCCGGTACGAGCCCGCCGACGGCCGTTCGACGAAGTCGCCCGCGGCCAGCGTGGTCAGGATGCGATGGCAGGTGCTCTTGTTCATGTCGAGCCGGGCCGCGATGTCGCCAAGGGGCATCTCGTCGGTGGCTTCGGCGAGCAGCTCGAGCACGGCCATCGCTTTGACCAGCACGCGGACCGGGCCGGCGCCAGCCTTCTCGTTGTTCTCGATCTCGTCACGGCCGACCACGATCGGTGACCTCCCTCGCCCTCGGAAACGCGCTCACGTGCCGGAAGCTGTCGCCGACCCGGCCGGGGCCGCGCCGCCCACCTCGGCGGACCGTTCAAACCAGAAGCGTAACGTGCCGTCCAGGTCCACGATCCCGGCGTCGGAGCCCAGTCCCTGAGCGACCAAAGCCGAGGACGCGGTGCCGAGCCGGGCCGCGGACAGCAGGTCCCAGTCGCGACACAAACCGATGATGAAGCCCGCGGAGTACGCGTCCCCGCAGCCGGTGGTGTCCACCACCGGGACCGAGAAGGCGGGTACCTCTTCGGCGAGCCGGTCGCCGACCACGAGCGAGCCGTCTCCGCCGCGGGTCGCCACGACGACGTCGACTCCCTGGGCGCGGATCAGCTCGGCGCCGCGGCGCAGGTCGCCGGTGCCGGCGAGGGCGCGGAGCTGGTCGTCGTTGGGCAGCAGGTACTGCGTGTGCTGCCAGGCCGGCTTGAGGAGGTCGAAGAGATCCGGCGCGGTCGTGGTCCGGAGCAGGTCCATCGTGGTGATCGTGTCGTGTTCGCGGGCGAATTGGAGCAGCCCGGGCAGGACCGACGTCGTGAAGTCTCCGAGTGCGTCCGGGCCCCCGATGTGCAGGACATCGGCCGCGGCGACGAGGTCCCAGTCGACGTCGTCGGCGGTAAGCGCGTCCATCGCGCCGGCGGCGTGCAGGGACGGCCGTTCGCCGTTCGGCCTGATCGGCAGGATCGACGACGGGGTCGTCCGGCCGGGTTTGACCGCCAGCCGGTCGGTGACGCCGTGCTCCTCGATCAGCATCCGGACGACCCGGCCGGCGGTGTCGTCGCCGATGGCGCCCATGCTGGTGACTTCGGCGCCCAGCTTCGCCAGGTCGACCGCGGTGCCCCCGGCGGTGCCCGCCGCGGTCACCTTGATTTCGTCGAGGGCGAGCCGGCCCTGCCCGGGCGGGATCGCCGAGACCGGCCGGCCGAGCACGTCGAAGATATGCGCTCCCAGGCACACGACCTTGGGGGTCATCGCGGCGCCCTTTCGTTCTTGCGGCGGGTGACGTCCTCGAGCTCGACCGGGGTGAGGACTCGCGGCTTGCCGAGGCTGTGCGCCTGGATGTGCAGGGAGGCCAGCCACTCGAGCAGCTGGGCCCGGTGATAGGCGCTGTCGAGGGTGTCTCCGTAGGCCACCGCGCCGTGGTTCTGCATCAGCGCCGCGGTGCGGTCTTCGAGCGCGGCGTTGACTGAGTTCGCCAGCTCCTCAGTGCCGAACGTGGCGTACTCGGCGACGCGAGTGGGGCCGCCGAGCTGCAGCGCGTAGTAGTGCAGCGGGGGCAGTTCGTCGACCACGGCGGACACCGTCGCGCTGGCCAGCCCGTGATGGTGCACGACCGAGCCGGCCCCGGTATGCGCGTAGATGGCCAGGTGCATCGGCGTCTCGGACGAGGGCGGCGGGGTGTCCAGGCCAGGAAGCGGGGCGCCGCTCAGGTCGACTATGCACACGTCGTCCGCGTTCACCCGGTGGTAGGGGATGCCCGAAGGGGAAATGGCGACCAGGTCGCCGAAGCGAACGCTGACGTTGCCCGCGGTTCCGATGACGAGTCCGTCGGCGACCAGGCGGCGCCCGGCTTCGGCGACCTGCTGGCGGGCCGGTTCGAGGCCGGGGTTCACCGGACGCCGCCGGCGGGGACTGGCACAACCATGCTCGAGAACCCTTCCGATCGGTCGATGCCGACTGACCTTCGTGTCGGAGAATGATATGCGTTTCACCTAGTGAAATTAGACCTTGCCCCACCGAGGGGTGAATGTCAATCGGCTCGCCGGTGCTGATTAAGCATGGAAGCGAGCGACTCGTGGCAGCGGGTCTTGACGCGGAAGTCGGTGTCCGTTCATGCTTTCCTCATCGCGACTTGCGTTTCATAATATGAAATTGGACGGTGATTCCCTGTGAAGCTCGTCGGATACGCCGACCGGCTGTCCGTCCGTGCCGGTGAAGACGTGACCTTCCATCTGAGCTCGGAGCACGGCGAGGTCCGCCCGGAGATCGTCCGCCTGCGTCGTCCCGGTTCCCCTCGCCACCAGTCCCG
Source organism: Amycolatopsis benzoatilytica AK 16/65 (assembly GCF_000383915.1). Taxonomy (NCBI): domain Bacteria; kingdom Bacillati; phylum Actinomycetota; class Actinomycetes; order Pseudonocardiales; family Pseudonocardiaceae; genus Amycolatopsis; species Amycolatopsis benzoatilytica. The sequence continues at coordinate 2,970,054 of NZ_KB912942.1, read as the reverse complement.
GCTGGCCGAGGAGACAGTGGCCGCGGATCTGCCGGACTTGCTGACCGGCCGCCCGCAGGCGACCACGTCGGGCTCGTACGTCGCGGCTGCGGTCGGCCGATCCCTGGACGAGCTCGGCTTGGCGTTGTGGTTCCAGCCGACTCTGCCGGGCGACGATCACCGGCCGCTGGCCGCCCTGGGCGACGTCGTCCTGGAAGTGTCCGGCAGCGGGCTGCGGTTGCGCCGCGGCAGCCACGTCATCGTCGAATTGACCGTTGCGGTCGAAGAGCGCGTCTGGGCGTTCGTGAGCGCGACCGTCGACCGCATCGGTACGGCGCGGCTGGCTCTGCACCGGCCGGGGCGGGAAATCCGGGCGGCCACCGTGCAGACCGGACCGGTACATCTCGACGCCCCGGTGCTCCTGCTGGGCAGCGACGGCAAGCGCGCCGGCGGCCTCGGGCGCACGTTCAACGGCAAGGTGGCCCGGCCAGTGGTGGCCGCGACCGCGTGGCCGGAAAGCACGACGGTGGCACTCGCGGCCGGCGCCGACCCGCTCCGACTGCTCAGCGCGGCGACCAGCGTGCTCGACCTCGGCGCGGACCCCGCGGGCGCCTGGGTCCCCGACCTCGGCGAGCTCACCTCCGGTGCGGAGGTCCGGCACCTGCCCGGCCGTGGCGTGCCCGGTCCCTTCTGGACCGGCGCGGAAGCGGACTTCCGCAACGCACCGGCCGAGTTCGACGCCCTGCACCTGCATGAAGACGATCTCGCCGACGCCGGGTGGGAACCGGACCTGACGTGGACCGTCCCGGCTTCGCTGCCGACCGGCGTCTACGCCCTCAAGGTCGCCGCCGGCGACGACATCGACCGCATTCCGTTCGTGGTCACGCCGGCCGAGCACCGGGCTCCCGTCCTCGTCGTGCTGCCGACGTGGACCTACCTCGCGTACGCGAATTGGCGCACCTACGCGGAGTACGAAGAGGTGCGCGTCGGCATCTACGGCGAACGGCGCGAGCCCGACCAGCGTGACCGGTGGCTGGCCGGCCATCCCGAGTTCGGGCGCTCGCTTTACGACGTCCACACCGACGGCAGCGGTGTGTTCCACTCGACCTGGCGGCGGCCGATCGTCAATCTCCGGCCCGACTATTTCACGCCCTCCACCCGAGGGTTCCGGCACTTCGCACAGGATCTGCAGCTGCTGGCCTGGCTGGACGATCGCGGCGAGGACTACGCCGTCGTGACCGACGACGAGGTCGAACGCGAGGGCGCCGCGCTGCTCGGCCGGTACCGGGTGGTGCTGACCGGATCCCACCCCGAGTACTGCTCCGCCGGGATGCTCGATTCCTACCTCGCGTACACCCGCACCGGCGGCCGGCTGATGTACTTGGGCGGCAACGGCTTCTACCAGATCACCGCGCGCCACCCCGGCCATCCGGACTCGGTCGAGATCCGTCGCGGCCACGCGGGCGTCGCCACCTGGGTGTCCGACCCGGGGGAGGAGCACCTGTCCGCGACCGGGGAGCGCGGCGGGCTGTGGCGGATGCGGGGCCGGGCACCGAACGTTCTCGCCGGGGTCGGCTTCACCGCACAAGGACACGACCGGGCCAGCGGCTACCGGCGCTCGGAAGCGAGCACCGACCCGGCCGTGTCGTGGGTGTTCGACGGCGTCAAGGCAGGCGCAGGCGAGCCTTTCGGCGACGAGGGGCCTGGACTCGGCGGTGCCGCCGGCGACGAGCTCGACCGGGCCGACCGCACGCTCGGCACGCCGCCCGAGGCGGTCGTGCTCGCGTCCTCGGAGGGCCACTCGGAGAAGATCGTCCTGGTACCCGAAGAGATCGACCACGGCTACGCCCCGCCGCCGTCCGGCGTCCATCCGAAGGTCCGGGCCGACATCGTCCTCTTCGGACGGGAAGGCGGCGGCGCCGTCTTCTCCGTCGGCTCGATCGCCTGGTCCACCGCGATGACCCACAACGGCGGCGACAACGACACCTCCCGCGTCACCGCGAACGTCCTGGACCGCTTCCGCGACAGCGCCGGCCCCATCCTGGGCCCCGGCGCGTGAACACCACGATCGGAGACCGCACAGTGCCTCTGCAGGCTGCCCCCACCGAGCAGCTCGAACGGCTCGCCGACCGCGCGCGGTTCGTGCGCACCGAAACCGTCCGGCTCACCCGCATCGCCGGCGCCGGCCACTACAGCGCGGTGTTCTCCTGCGCCGAGCTGTTCAGCGTCCTCTACTACCACCAGCTCCGCCTCGACCCGTCCCGCCCGGACTGGGCCGAGCGCGACCGGTTCGTGCTCAGCAAGGGCCACGCCGCCATCGGCCTCTACCCGGTGCTCGCCGACCTCGGCTATTTCGACCCGGCCGAACTCGCCACCTACACGCGTCTCGGCAGCGCGTTCGGCGACCACCCGGACATGAAGCGGATCCCCGGCGTCGACTTCTCCTCCGGCTCCCTCGGCCACGGACTGTCCATTTCGGTCGGCATGGCGCTGGCCGGGCGGCTGTCCTCTTCGGACTATCGCACCTACTGCATGCTCGGCGACGGCGAGCTCGCCGAGGGGCAGGTGTGGGAGGCCGCGATGTCCGCGAGTCACTACGGCCTCGGCAACCTCGTGGCCATCGTCGACGCGAACCAGCTCGGGATCGACGGGTTCGTCCGCGACATCATGGCGGCCGAGCCCATCGAGGAGCGGTTCGCCGCCTTCGGCTGGCAGACCCACCGCGTCGACGGCCACGACCTGTCCGCGCTGCTGGACGTGTTCGCCGCGCTGCCCGAGCCGGGACAGCGCCGTCCGCAGGCGATCATCGCCGACACGATCAAGGGCAAGGGCGTCAAGCGGATGGAGCTCAGCCCGGACTGGCACGTCGGCAACCTCGTCGGCGCCGACTACGACGACGTCATGGCCGAGCTGCACCCCGAGGAGCGCCAGTGACCACGCAAGCGCAGGACCAGTCCGAAATCTTCAACGGCACCGCCAGCGTCGGGTTCAAGGACAAGCGCTCGGCCGACGGCTCCGACACCCGGGCGATCCCGGCGTTCGTCTTCGGCGAGGAGCTCGCCGACCTCGCCGAGACCGACCCGCGGATCGTCGTGCTCACCGCCGACCTCGGCCGGTCCAACCGGGCGCTGGACTTCGCGGCCCGGCACCCCGGCCGGTTCTTCAACGCCGGTATCGCCGAGAAGAACATGGTCACGGTCTCGGCCGGCCTCGCCGCTTGCGGGTACCTGCCGTTCGCGGCGACGTTCGGTTCGTTCGCGTCCCTGCTGTGCGCCGAGCAGATTCGCACGGACTGCGCGTACCCGAATCTGCCGGTGCGGATCGTCGGGCATCACTCCGGCATGTCGATGGGCTTCTACGGCACCAGCCACCACAGCCTCGAAGACATCGCGATGATGCGGTCGATCGCCGGCCTCGCCGTCGTGTCCGCCACCGACGCGAACCACCTGCGCGCGCTGCTGCGGCTGTCGGTCGGCCACGCCGGCGCGATGTACCTGCGGCTGGGCCGCGGCCGGGACCCGGAGGTCTACGCCACTGTGCCGGACCTCGTGCTCGGCCAGGCCCACACCCTGCGCGACGGATCCGACCTGACGATCATCGCCACCGGATCCGAAACCCGGCCCGCTCTGGACGCGGCCGCGTTGCTTGCGGCGCAAGGCATCTCGGCACGGGTCGTCGACATGTGGACGATCTCGCCGCTCGACCGCGAGGCGGTGCGCGTCGCCGCCGCCGAGACCGGCGCGATCCTCACGGTCGAGGAGGCCAACGTCACCGGCGGCCTCGGCAGCGCGGTCGCCGAGGTCCTCGCCGACGACGGCCTGCGAGTCCCGCTGCGCCGCCACGGCGTGCCGGACGAGCACGTGCCGGTCGGGCCGCCCGCAGCGCTCTACGCCCACTACCGGCTCGACGCGCCCGGCATCGCCGCGGTCGCCCAGGAACTGCTGAAGGGGAACCCCGCATGACCACCGCACCGGCTCTGGCCCTCGGCCAGCAGGAAACCGCCCTCCGAGACCGCGCCCGCCGGGTCATCCCCGGCGGCATGTACGGACACATGAACGTCTCGGCCTTCAGCGCCGTGCACCCGCAGTTCATGGTCTCGGGCGAGGGCGTCCGGCTCACCGACGCCGACGGCCGCGAGTACCTGGACCTCATGTGCGGGTGGGGCCCGGTCGTGCTCGGGTACCGGCACCCCGGCGTCACCGCGGCGATCGTCGAGCAGCTCGAGCGCGGCGACTGCCTCGACGGAACCAGCCCGGTCGCGGTCGATTACGCCGAGCTGCTCGTGGACACCGTCCCGTCGGCGGACTGGGCGATGTTCTGCAAGAACGGCACCGACGCCACCACCATCTGCGTCACGACCGCCCGCGCGGCTACCGGCAAGCGGAAGCTCCTGGTCGCCAACGGCGCCTACCACGGCGCGGCGCCCTGGTGCTCGCTGCGCGGCGAGGGGGTGACCAAAGAGGACCAAGCCCACCTGATCCACTACGAGTACAACGACCTCGCATCCGCCGAGCGCGCCGCGGCCGAAGCGGGCGACGACCTCGCCGCCGTCGTCGTCTGCCCGATGCGCCACGACATCAAGCGCGACCAGGAGCTCGTCGACCCCGCCTTCGCCCGCGGGCTGCGCGCCATCGCCGACCGCACCGGCGCCGCCCTGATCCTGGACGACGTGCGCTGCGGGCACCGTCTCGATCTGCGCGGCAGCTGGGAACCCCTCGGCGTCCGCCCCGACCTGACCGCCTGGTCGAAGGCGCTGGCCAACGGACAGGCGCTCGGCGCCGTCACCGGCATCGACTCGCTGCGCGACGGCGCGAAGACGATCTACGTCACCGGGTCGTTCTGGTACGCGGCCGTGCCGCTCGCCGCCGGCCTCGCCACCCTGCGGGAGCTGCGCAAGGGCCAGGCGATCCCTGACATGCTCCGCACGGGCACGCGGCTCCGGGAGGGCCTGGCTGCCCAGGCCGCGGCCCACGGGTACTCGGTCCGTCAATCCGGTCCCGTGCAGATGCCCGTTCTCTACTTCGACGGCGACGACGACCTCAGCCTGGGCACCGCCTGGGCCGAGGCTGCCGTCCGGCGCGGGGTGTACCTGCACCCGTGGCACAACTGGTTCCTGTCGGCGGCTCACACCGATGCCGACATCGACACCATCCTCGAGCGCACAGACGAGGCGTTCGAGGACATCCGCCGCGCCAGGCGGTGACCAAGCACTCGCGGTGCGGCCGCCGACCGTCGCGGCCGCACCGCGAGCAGGGGGGACACAGCAGTATCGAATGCCCGTGTCGACCAGGAGATCCCCGTGACCTACCAAGCTCCAGGCAAAACCGCCTCCGCGCTCGTCGCGCCGTCCCGCCGGCGCTGGTTCGTCTTCGCCGTCATCGCGGCACTGAACTTCGGCATCTGGCTCGACGAGGCCAAGGTCTCGCAGCTCGCGCCGTTCTGGTCCGGCACTCTGCACCTGACGCCGGTCCAGATTTCCAGCGTGCTCTCGGCCTACCTGCTCGGGTACGCGCCGATGCTGGCGATCGCCGGCGTCCTCGCCGACCGGTTCGGCTCGAAGATCCTGCTGCTGATCTGCGGGTTCGGCGTGACGATCCTGTCGGTGAGCATGGTCTTCGTGCAGACCTACACCGAGATGTGGTGGCGGAACCTCGCGTTCGGTTTCGTGTTCGGCCTGCTGCTGGCGCCCTCGTTCCGCTTGCTGGCCACCTGGTTCCCGGCGCACGAGCGGACGAAAGTGACCTCGTTGAACACCGGCGCGTGCGCCGGCATCTCCTCGATCGTCACGCCGCTGATCGCCCTGCCGATCGCGAACCACCTTTCGTGGCAGCTCGCGTTCGTCGTCGTCGCCGTCTTCACGGTGCCGCCGCTGATCCTGCTGTTCCGGATCACCGACCAGCCCCGGCGGATGCGCGGCATCAACGCCGCCGAGGTCGCGCTCATCGAGGGCACCGACGAGCCGGCCACGAGCCAGGCCGCGACGGTCGGCTTCCGCGACATGCTCGGCTTGCTGCGCAATCGCAGCGTCCTGCTGTTCGGCCTGTCGGGCCTGCTGATCAGTCCCATCTGGTTGTCGCTGAACTGGCTGTCCTACGGCCTGATCAACCTCGACAAGGTCGACCCGGACGTCGTCGCGGTCGTGCTGCCGGCCATCACCCTGATTCCGTTGCTTTTCTCGTTCGTCAACGGCCACCTTCTGCTGCGGGTGTTCCAGGGCCGGGCGCGGCTGCTCATCGCCACCGGGTTCCTCCTGGGCGGGATCGCCTTCCTGATCGCCGCGCTCGTCCCGATGGGCTGGGTGCCGTGGGCGCTGCTGCTCGGCGGCGCGGTGATGGTGGCGAACCTGATCTACTTCGGCACCATGAACGCCTACTGGGCCGAGATCGCCGGGCCGAGGTTCACCGGCGGACTGTCCGGGATCACGTCCTGCCTGCAGGTCGCGGCAGGCGTGTTCTTGGTGAACCAGAGCGGGTCCTGGTTCGACCAGAGCGTCGCCGGGCATGCCCAGCTGACCACGACGATGGTGGTGGGCGGCGTGATCATGCTGGTGGCGCTCGCGCCGGTGCTGGCGGCGAAGGAAGTCCGGGTGCAGCAGGCCCCGGCGCTGGGCGCGGTGCACTGAACGGAGTCACTCATGCACGAACCGACCTACCAAGAGCTCTCTGTCCGGACGCCGCCCGGTTCCAGCTGGGGTGTGTTCGGCGCGGAGGACGAAGCGGGGACCGTCAACCGGCTCGAGCCGGCGCACGTGGTCGACGCCGCCCGGCTGGTGCGGGACGGCCGGGTGTTCCCGCTCGACTGGGATCTCGGCCTGCCTGATCCGCCGCTGTTCGGCCGGCAGTCGATGACGCACACGGTCATCCAGGCGGACAACGGCGGCAATGACGACCGCTACGACGGTTTCTACCCGCAGGCATCCAGCCAGTGGGACGCGCTGTCCCACATCGCCCATCCGGAGCACGGGTTCTACAACGGCCGGCGAAAGGTGGGCGAAGCCAGCGACAACCTGGGCATCCAGGTGTGGGCGGAGCGGGGGATCGCCGGCCGCTTCGTGCTGCTGGACGCGGCCAGGTATCGCGCCGAGCAAGGCATCCCGATCGACCCGGGCGCGTCGGTGCCCTTCGACGCGGCGGATCTGGAAGCCGTCCGCGAACAGCACGGCGTGGATCTGCGCCGCGGCGACATCCTGCTGATCCGGTTCGGATGGACCGAGTGGTACGAGAACCTCTCCATGCCGCAACGGCGGCGGCTGGCGATCGACACCGAATCGCACGGCAGTCCGGGCCTCGCGCGTACGGAAGCGATCCTGGAATGGTTGTGGGACAACGGGATCAGTGCGGTCGCGGCGGATGTGCCGGCACTCGAGGCGCTGCCGTTCGACAACCTGCACCTCGAAGGATTCCTGCACTTCCGGCTCATCGCGCTGCTGGGCATGGCGGTCGGGGAGATGTTCTGCCTGGACCGCCTGGCGGAGTACTGCCACGAGAACGGCCGCTGCACTGGTCTGTTCACCAGCGCACCGTTGCACAAGCGAGGCGGGATCGGCAGCCCGCCAAACGCGTTGGCACTGGTCTAGGCCTCGCCCTTCGGCGGGAGGCCGGACGGATCCGGGCAGCCGGCCGGGTCCGTCCGGGTGGCCGCCGAAGGGCGGGCGAACCCGCGGACGGCCGATCGGATGGCTGCCGTCCGCGGGATTCCTCATGCCGCCAGGGCCGCGAGGACGGGGGCGAACTCCCGGGCGCGCTCTTGTTGCACAGTGAAGTAGGAGTAGCCCCAGCGCTCACGGCGCTGGTGCAGGCGCTCGACGATTTCGCTGACGCTGCCGATCAGCACGAACGGCGACTCGCGGACCGCCTTGGCCTCGATGCCGAGGGCCCGGGCCAGCTCGGCCGCCGCGGTGGTGCCGTCGTCGGTGACCAGGGCGTAGCGCACCCAGCAGTGGAATACGAGGTCGGCGATGCGATCCCCGGCGCTCTCGCGGATCCATCCGAGCTTCTCGTCGACCAGTTCGGCCAGCCCGTCGCGCGGGTCGCGTCGAGTGCTGGTCGGCAGGCGTGGGTTGATCCCGATGATGTCCGCGTGCTTCGCCGCGAAACGGAGCATGCGCTTTCCGCCGCCGGCGATGAGGATCGGCGGTCCGGCCGGGCGGTGCGGCCGGGGCAGCAGGACGAGGTCGTCGATCGCGTAGTGCTCGCCCTCGAAGCTGAACGGCCGGTCGCCGGCTTGGAAGAGACCTCGGAGTATCCGCACCTGCTCGAAGAGCCGGTCCACCCGCACGCCTGGTTCGGCCATCGGCACGCCGGATACCCGGTAGTCGTTCACCTGGTATCCGGCCCCCAAGCCGACTTCCAGCCGCCCGCCGGACAGCGCGTCGATCGTCGACAGCTCGCGAGCCAGCACCGCGGGGTGCCGGAAATCCGCCGCGAGCACGGCGGACGCCACGACCAGCGAAGTGGTCGCGGTCGCCGCGGCGGCCATCGCGGCGACCGGGCCGTAGCCTTCGTCGAAATGATCGGGAACGAAAACTGTCGAATATCCGGTCGCTTCCAGTTCGCGAACGGAGTCGGCCCACGTCATCCCCGGGAAAGGACCGAGCATTTCGATGCCGAAACGGAAGGGGGCCGGTGCCGGCGTATTCACGATGACCAAGGATTCCTGTTCGAGAAGTAGCTTCAGCTGTGCGGCGGGCGTCGTTCGCCGTGCCGGGTCGCCTCTTCGAAGGCGCGCCCGGCCCGCAGTACCGTCAGTTCGTCCCGGAACTTTCCGAGCAGCTGCACGCCTACGGGCAGCCCGTCCGAGGTGAATCCGGCCGGAACGGCCAGCGCCGGGCAGCCAGTGACCGAAACGGCGGACGCCGAGCTCATCCAGTCCAGGTAGTCCCGCATTGGCGTGCCGTCGACCTCGTCCGGGTATTCGAGTTCGACCGGAAAAGGAGGCACCTGGCTGACCGGCAGCAGGAGCACGTCGTACCCGGCGAAGAATTGCCCCACCCGGTGAAACAGCGCGGCCTGCAGTTGTTCCGCCCGGGCGAGGTCGGTGCCGGTGAGCCGCCGGCCGTATCGGATGTTGTCGGCCAGCGTCTGCTTGAACTCGCCGGGATGCTCATCGAGGCTGGCGGCGAACGACATCGCGAACCGCCAGCCTCGGCGGGTCCGGAAGACCTCGTCGGCGCCGGCGAAGTCGGGGCAGTCGCGGACCACGGTGCTGCCGAGGTCGCGAAAGACCTGGGCCGCCGATTCCACCACCGCCCGCACGGACGGTTCCACCGGCACCGCGCCGCCCAGGTCAGGCGACCACGCCACGCGCAGCGAGCGCGGGTCGACCGTCGACGGCTGGGCGAAACGGCAGGGGTCCTCGCAGATCGAGAGGGGAGAGCGCGAGTCGGGACCGGCCATGACGGACAACAGCAACGCCACATCCGCGACTGTCCGGGCCATCGGGCCCTGCACCACGGTCGTTTCCCAGAGCGCCCGGTCCGGCACGACCGGTACGCGTCCGGGAGAAGGGCGCAGGCCCACGACATTGCAGAACGACGCCGGGTTGCGAATCGAGCCGCCCATGTCGCTGCCGTCGGCGAGCGGCTGCATCCCCGCGGCGAGCGCTGCTGCCGCTCCGCCGCTGCTTCCGCCCGCCGACCGGGTCCGGTCGTAGGGGTTGCGAGTGGCGCCGAACATCCGGTTGAACGTGTGGGAACCGGCTCCGAACTCGGGCACGTTCGTCTTGCCGAGCGTGATCGCGCCGGCCGCGCGCATCCGCTCGATGCTGAGGTGATCGCGGTCGGGGATGTTGTCCGCCAGCAGCGGATGACCGCTGGTCGTCCGCACGCCCGCGGTGTCGTGGGTGTCTTTGTGCGCGACCGGGATGCCGTGCAGCGGACCGAGCAGCTCGCGGCGGACGAACCGCTGGTCCGCTTCAGCCGCCTCGGCCAGGGCCTTCTCCGCAGTGAGGGTGACGATGGCGTTGATCCGGGGGTTGGCCTGTTCGATCCGCTCGAGGTGGGCCGTGACGACTTCACGCGCGGAGATCTCGCCGCCGTGGAGCCTGCGGGCCAGCTCCGTGGCGGGCACGTCGCAGATGTCGGGATGGACCGGGCTACCCATGGGCTGCCTCCACGGCCGGTCGGCTGTGCGGACTGTTGTCGGCGAAGTCGGGTACGACCACCCCTGCCTCGATCGGCCAGTGCACGTCGACGCGCTGGCCGGCAGTCACCGTTCCGGCGGCGCCGTTGTCGCGGACCTGACCCCGCGTGCCGCCGTCGAACTCGACGAAGATCCGGCGGAAAGCACCTTGGTAGACGACGTCGGTGACGCTCGCGGACAATGCGTTCCCGCCGTGCTCGGCGGGAACGCCGATGGAGAGCCGCTCGGGGCGCACGACCAGTGTCACCGCGTCGGATTCGATGCGGCTCTCCGTACGGAGCCGGCACCAGCCGGTGTCGAGCAGCCCGTCCCGGAGCCGGCCGGAGAAGACGTTCGAGTCGCCGAGGAAGGTGGCGACGAACCGGGACGCGGGCGCGTCGTAGAGGTCCGCCGGGGTGCCTACCTGCTCGATCCGGCCGTCGCGGAACAGGGCGATGCGGTCGGAAAGGGCGAGGGCTTCTTCCTGATCGTGCGTGACGAACACGAACGTGATCCCGAGTTCCTTGTGCAGCCGGGCGATCTCCAGCTGCAGCGACTCCCGCAGCTTCTTGTCCAGCGCCCCGAGCGGTTCGTCGAGAAGCAACGCACGCGGCTGGAAGACCACGGCGCGGGCCAGCGCGACGCGTTGCTGCTGCCCGCCGGACAACTGGGACGGCAGCCGGGCGCCGTGCTCGCCGAGGTGAACCAGGTCCAGCGCGTCGGCGACCCGGCGCGCGATCTCTTTCTTGCCCACCTTGCGGCGCTTGAGCGGGAAAGCGACGTTCTCGGCGGTGGTCAGGTGCGGGAACAGCGCGTAGTTCTGGAACACCATCCCGAGGTTGCGGCGGTAGGGCGCGATCGGCGCGATGTCGGAGTCGTCGAGCAGGATCTGGCCGGAGGTCACGTCCTCGAAGCCGGCGATCATGTTCAACGTGGTCGTCTTGCCCGAACCGCTCGGGCCGAGCAGCGTCATGAACTCGCCGGCTTCGACGGCGAGGTCGACGCCGTCGACGGCGGGGCGGGACGTGCCGCGAAAGACCTTGGTCAGGCCGCGGGTCTGGATGCGGGCGCCGATGGTCTGCTCAGGAAGCATGGCGGTTCCTCCTCGTCACGGATGCGAGTCCCAGCAGTGCCGTGGACACCACGAGCACGATGGTCGACGCCGCCGCGATGGTCGGGTCGACCTCGTTGGTGACCGAGGTGAACATCCGGACCGGCAGGGTCTGCAGGGTCGGGGACTGGATGAACAGGGATACGACGACCTCGTCGAACGAGGTCACGAAGGCGAACAAGGCGCCCGCGAGAACGCCCGGGCGGATCAAGGGGAACGTCACCGACCAGAAGGTCGTCCACGGTGACGCGCCGAGGCTGGCCGAAGCTCGCTCGAGGACCCGGTCGAAACCGGCGAGCGCCGCGGTCACGTTGACGGTCACGAACGGCAGTGCCAGCACGGTGTGCGCGGCGACGAATCCCGCCGGGGTGCCGATCAGTCCCCAGTCCAGGAAGGCGGCGTACATCAGGACCGCCACTACGATGCCGGGAACGATGAGGGGAGCCATGAACAGCCCGTTGATCGCGCCCTTGCCGCGGAACTTCCGGCCGGCGAGAGCGAAGGACGCGCAGGTGCCGAGCGCCGTCGCCACGAGGGTGACGATCACCGCGAGCTGCAGAGAGGTGAGCAACGCGGAGAGCCAGCTCGGGTCGCTGAAGAACTTCTCGTAGTGCTGGAGGCTCCACGAGCGCGGCGGGAACTCGAAGCTGTCCGCGCCGGAGAAGCTGATCGGAACGACGATCAGGGTGGGCACCACCAGCCACGCGGCGACAAGCACGCCGATCGCGGTCAGGAAGGTGCGCAGCCCGCGGCCGGTTTTCACAGCGCAGCACCCCCCGTCATGCTGGAGCCCGTGCTGTTCGGGCCTTTCGAGCGGGTGGCGAATTGGACCCCGCCGACGAGAGCCAGGGTGAGCACGAGCAGCGCGACCGCGAGTGCGCCCGCGCCGCCGAAGTTCGCCAGCTGGTTGATCTGGACCGAGATGAACTGCGCGAGCATCGACTGCTTCGGGGAACCCACCAGCGACGGCGTTACGTAGAAGCCGAGCGACAGCACCATGACCAAGGTGGCGCCTGCGGCGACACCGGGCAGGGACAACGGCAGGTAGACCTTCAGGAACGCGGTGGCGGGGCGAGCGCCGAGGGAGAGCGCCGCGTCGACTAGACGGCGGTCGATCCCGCGCATGGTCGTGTAGACGGGCAGGACCATGAACGGCAGCATTACCTGAGCCATCGCCAGGGTGACGCCGGCGCTGGAGCCCAGCAGGTGCAGGCGGCCGATCCCGAGTGCGCCCAGCACCGAGTTCACGACGCCATTGTCTTGCAGCAGCACGACCCACGCGAAGGTCCGCGCCATCAGCGAGGTCCAGAACGGCACGAGCACGATGGCTAGCAGGACTCCGCGCCAGCGCCGGGTCGCGATCGTCATCAGGTAGGCGTAGGGGTAGGCGCAGCACAGGCAGACGACCGTCACGATGACGGCCATGCCGAGCGTGCGCAGGACGATCGTCGCGGCGACGTCGTCGGTGACGATGGCGGTGTAATTCCCGAAGCCCGGGGTCGGCGCGGTCACCGACAGCCACAGCAGGCGCAGTGCGGGCACCACGAAGAAGACGAGCACGACGGCCAAGGCCGGCAGAACCAAGAGGGCGCCGAGCTGGCGGAGCGATCGGCGCTTTCGGCGGCCAGGCGGGGAAACTCCGCCGCGGCCGGGGCTCAGGACCGGGTTCGGCAGGGACGTCGCTGTCATGGTCGAAGCTCCTTCTGTCGGCCGGGCGACGCGATCTCAGAAGACGAGACGTATTTCATGAAGTGAAACGAGACAGTGCCGGACGGGGCGGGCGATGTCAACTGAGCTCAGCAGCTTTTACCGATAAGAAACCGGGCCGGAATAGGTCTGCCGAGGGCTTGACGAGGGACCGTCGTCCATTCATGCTTTTCTCACTACGACTCACATTTCACATTATGAAATCTACGACGATCGCAGTGGAGAAGGAGGTAGTTCTGATGCGCCTCAACAGACGACTCGGGACAGCGGTGACTTTGGCCGGCCTGGTGGCGCTGACGGCCACCGGTTGCTTCGGGCAGTCGGCCAACTCCGCGAGCGGGACCGGCAGTGTCGTCTTCGCGAATACCGGTGGCGCGCTTGCCTCGGTGTTCAAGCAGAACGCGTACGCGGATCTGGCCGCGAAGGGCATCACCGTCTCGGAGGAGTCGCCGAACAACGAGGCGAAGCTGATCGCGATGGTGCAGGGCGGGAAACCGACCTGGGATGTCTTCTACAGCTCGCCGTACCGGGCGATCGGCAAGTGCGGCACGCTGTTCGAGAAGATCGACTATCACAAGGTCGACACCAGCGGGCTCGACAAGTCGCAGATGTCCGAGTGCGGCATCCCGGTGCTGAACTCCTACTTCGTCCTCGTCTACAACAAGGACAAGTACGGCGCGAACCCGCCGAAGAGCTGGGCCGACTTCTACGACCCGGCCAAATTCCCCGGCACTCGCGGGATCATGAACTACGCCAAGGACGCGGGCATGGAGACCGCCCTGCTGGGCTCGGGCGTTCCGGCGGACAAGCTCTACCCGCTGGACTACGGCAAGGCATTCGCCACCCTGGGCAAGATCCGCAACAACGTCCGCTTTTTCGATACCGGGGCACAGCAGACGCAGGCCCTGCAGTCGGGAGAGGTCGACATGATGCTTTCCTGGCCGGGTCGCGCCTACGACGCCGTCCGGAGCGGAGCACACCTCGCCGCGGTGTACGACCAGCCTCTGAAGTACTACGACGTGCTCACGATCGTGAAGGGCTCGCCGCACCAGGAACAGGCGTACGCGTTGATCAACGCGCTCATCGGGAAGAAGAACCAGCAGGCGATCGTCGACCGGCTGCCCTACGGTCCGGCGAACTCGCAGGTCCCCAAGTCCACCGACCCCGCGGTCGATGCCTTCGTCGCCGACAACACGAAGGCGAACGGCACCGTCGTCGTGCGCGACAACGAGTGGTGGTCCAAGAACTTGGACGACGCCACCGCGCGATGGACGAAGTGGGTCAACGGCTGACGTTCGTCGCTGGCAGCGACGAAAGACGTCGACTCGGGCAGTCACCGCGCGCGGAGCCTCCGCCCGGCGGGCGGTGACCCCGGGCGCGGTGTCGGCGAATCCTGGCCAGCACAGCCGAAAACCTGCGCCCAGTCCTCCAGGCCGGCTCCGGACCGGCGAAGCCGTGCGAGACTCAAGGCCAGTCGGTCAGCCGGCCTGGCCGAGGAAGTCGCTCATCCGCCGCGCGCCCTCGGCGATCGAGGTTTCGTCGGCGGCGTAGGACATCCGCAGATAGCCGTCAGTTCCGAAGGCTTCGCCGGGCACGACCGCGACGTCTGCGCGGTCGAGGATCAGCTCCGCCAGTTCCGCGCTCGACTTCGGGACTGTCCCGCCGATCTCCCGGCCCAGCAGCGCCTTCACCGAGGGATACACGTAGAAGGCACCGCGGGGGACTGGGCACTCGACGCCCGGGATCGCCGTGATCGCATCGAGGAGAAGGTCGCGGCGGCGGTTGAAGGTGGCGCGCATGTGGTGCACGCAGTCCAGCGGACCGGACACGGCGGCGAGGGCGGCGCGCTGCGCCACGTTGGACACGTTGCCGCACAGGTGTGACTGCAGCTTCGTAGCCGCCGCGACCACTCGTCGCGGCCCGATGAGCCAGCCGACTCGCCATCCGGTCATGGCGTAGGTCTTCGCGACTCCGTTGAGCACCAGGGTGCGCTCGGCGAGTTCGGGCACAGCGACCGGCAGCGAAACGGCCTCGGCGCCGTCGTAGAGCAGATGCTCGTAGATCTCGTCGGTGACCACCCACAATCCCTTGGCTGCCGCCCAGCGCCCGATTTCCGCCACCTCCCCGGGCGAATACACCGCGCCGGTCGGGTTGTTGGGCGAACAGAACGCCAGCACCTTCGTGCGCGGGCCGCAGGCCGCCTCCAGCGCCGCCGGATCCACGCGGTAGCCGGTCGACTCGTCCGCCACGACCTCGACCGGGATCCCGCCGGCGAGCCGGATCGCTTCCGGGTAGGAGGTCCAGTACGGAGTGGGCAGCAGCACCTCGTCGCCGGGGTTCACGAGCGTCGCGAACGCGGTGTACACCGCCTGCTTGCCGCCGTTGGTGACCAGGACCTGATCGGGGGCGACAGAGTAGCCCGAGTCGCGGAGTGTCTTTTCGCCCAAGGCTTCGCGAAGATCAGGCAGCCCGGCAACCGCGGTATAGCCGTGGTTGCCCCGGTCCCGGCACGCCTTCGCCGCTGCCTCGACGATGTGCTCGGGCGTGGGGAAGTCCGGTTGCCCAGCGCCGAATCCGATGACCGGGCGACCGAGCTTGGCCAGTTCGCGCGCCTTCGCGTCCACGGCCAGCGTGGCGGACTCGCTGATCGCGCGGACCTGGTCCGACACGCTGGGCATTGCGGGCACAGAACGCTCCTTCGATATGTTCAGGAGAACAGCGGGACGACGTCGGAGATGAAACGGGCCAGCGATTCCTTCTTCTCTTCGTGGGTCATGCTGTTGTCGGTCCAGTAGCTGAACTCGTCGATGCCCATCGCCTCGTACTCCTTGAGCCGGGCCGCGATCTCCTCCGGGGTGCCGATCATGGCGGTCCGGTGCAGCGAGTCCAGTTCGAACTCCGGCCGGTCGGCGAACTTGGCCTCCGGGCTCGGTTCGAGGAATCCGTTGACCGGCGCGGTCTTGTTGCCGAACCAGGCGTCGAAGGTGCGGTAGAACCGCGAGATCGCCGCGGCGGCGGGCCGCCAGCCCTCGGGATCGTCGGGGGAGTGCACGTAGGTGTGGCGCAGCACCATGATCTCCGGCTGGTCGACCTGGGGGTGATTGGCGACAGCCGTGTCGAACTTCCGCTTGAGGTCGGCGACCTCCTCGTCGCCCTTCATCAGCGGGGTGACCATGACATTGCAGCCCTGCTCGACCGCGAAATCGTGCGACGCCGGGTCGCGCGCGGCGACCCACATCGGCGGGGTCGGCTGCTGGACCGGCTTGGGAACACTGGTCGAGGTCGGAAACTGCCAGATCTCGCCGTCGTGGGCGTAGTCGCCCTGCCAGAGCGCGCGGACCGCGGGCACCAGTTCGCGCAGGTGCTTGCCGCCGTCGGTGGCCTTGAGGCCGGGTGCGAGGCGGTCGAATTCGATCTGGTAGGCGCCGCGGGCGATGCCGACCTCCATCCGCCCGTTGCTGATCACGTCCAGGAGCGCGGTTTCGCCCGCGGCGCGGATCGGGTTCCAGAACGGGGCGATGATGGTGCCCGCGCCCAGCCGGATGGTGCTGGTCTTCGCGGCCAGGTAGGCCAGGACCGGCATCGGGCTGGGCGCGATGGTGTACTCCATCGCGTGGTGTTCGCCGACCCACACGGTGGCGAACCCGCCGGCTTCGGCCATCAGCGCCAGCTCGGCGAGGTTTTCGAACTGCTCGCGGTGGGTGGTCTGCTCGTCCCACCGTTCCATGTGGACGAAGAGGGAGAACCTCATTGAAACTCCTTCGGCCGGCCGGTTTTCATTTCGGCGATGGTCAGGTTTCCGGTGGCCCAATGGGTTTGGGGCACCTCGCGCACGAGGACGCGGATGTGCTCGGGCCGGGTGCCCGCGGTGGCGAGGACCGCCTCGTGCACGGCCGAGATCAGGTCGCGGATCTGCTGTTCGGTCCGGCCTTCGGCGAGGCTGATTTCGACGTTGGGCATGTCAGCTCCGCATCACGAACGGGTCGGGCACCGGGCCTTCGTCGGTGTTGATCCAGACGCTCTTGAGCCGGGTGTAGTCCTTGATGGTTTCGGTGCCGTGCTCCACGCCGGCACCGCTGGACTTGAAGCCCTGGCGGGGCGACATCGGCGACATGGCGCGGTAGGTGTTCACCCACACCGTGCCCGCGTCCAGACGGGCCGCCATCCGGTGCGCACGCGCCAGGTTCGTCGTCCACACACCCGCGGCGAGCCCGTAGTCGGTGTCGTTCGCGAGTTCCACGACCTCGTCCTCGGTGTCGAACGGCATGATCGCCGCGACCGGACCGAAGATCTCCTCCCGCACGGCCCGCATTCCGTTGTGGACGTCGACGAGCACAGTGGGTTCGTAGAAGCAGCCGCCGAGGCCGCCGTCGGTGGCCGTTCCGCCGGTCAGCACCCGGGCCCCCTCGCTGCGGGCAAGGTCCACATAGGACGCGACCTTGTCGCGCTGGTCCGCGAACGCCAGCGGCCCCAGTTCGGTGTCCTCGGCGAGCGGGTCGCCGATGCGGATGCTGCGGGCGCGTTCGCTGACGCGCTCGAGCAGCTCGTCGTACACGGCGCGCTGTGCGAACACGCGGCTGCCCGCGATGCAGGTCTGACCCGCGGCCGCGAAGATCCCCGCGACCACGCCAGTCGCCGCGTTCGCGACATCCGCGTCGGCGAAGACGATGTTGGGCGATTTCCCGCCCAGTTCCAGCGTCGAGCCGATGAACCGGCCCGCGGCCGCGGAGGCGATCCGCGAACCGGTCGCGGTGCTGCCGGTGAACGAGATCTTCGCCAGCCCGGGGTGATCCACCAGCGGCTGCCCGGCCTCGCTCCCGAATCCGGTGACGACATTGACCGCTCCGGGCGGGAAGCCCGCTTCGAGGGCGAGCTCGGCGAGCCGCAGCACCGTCGCGGAGGTGTGCTCGGACGGCTTGACCACGACCGTGTTTCCCGTGCACAAGGCAGGCGCGAGTTTGCTGCTGGTCAGGGTCAGCGGGGAGTTCCAGGGCGTGATGGCGCCGACGACGCCGAGCGGCTCCCGGATCGTGTAGTTCAGCACCCGTCGGTCGGACGTCGGGATCACATCGCCCTGGATCTTGTCGGCGAGGCCGGCGTAATAGTAGTAATACTCGGGAAGCGTGGCGAGCTGGCCGCGCATTTCGCGCAGCAGTTTCCCGTTGTCCAGGCTCTCCGAGCGAGCGAGTTCTTCGGCGTTCTGGGCAATGAGGTCGCCGAGGCGGCGCAGCAGGTGCCCGCGCCGGGTCTGGCTCAGCGCCTGCCACTGCGAGTCGTCGAACGCCTTGCGCGCCGCTTCTACAGCGGCGGCGATGTCGCGGTGGTTGCCGCGCGCCGCCTCGTACAGGACGTCGCCGGTGGCCGGGTTGACGCTCGGGAAGTAGTCGCCCGAATCCGGCGGCGTCGGCTTGCCGCCGATGAAGTGGTGGAGCCGTCGCGGTTCAGACATGGGAGCACCTTCCGATGAATGCGGTCAAGCAGGTGACGAGTTCGCGGGGGGTTTGGACGGGAAGCAGGTGCCGGGCGCCCGCGATCACCTCCGCCGTGCAGTCCGGGATGGCGTCGGCCAGCCGCCGGGTCATCTCCGGCGTGGAGCCGGGGTCCAGTTCGCCGGTCACGGCGAGCGCCGGAGCGCGGATCTGTCCCAGCTGCGGGCCGATCTCGGCGTCGCCGGTGGCGAAGACCCGGTAGCAGCGGACGAAGCTGTCCGGATCGTTGGCTTCCAGCGTCGCCTCGGTCGCGCGGATCCGGTCAGCCGGGACGTCGGTCCCGTCGAACCACCGGTGCAGGGACGCGGCTGTGCTCGCCCGCGGGTCTGCCTCCGCGGTTGCCAAGCGCCGCAGCACGGCCGCCCGCTCGGCATCGGTGCGGCGGCAGACCGAGCTGATCGAAGTCAGCGACGCGACAAGATCCGGACGGTGCACGGCGAGATGCTGTGCCACCAGCGCGCCGAGGGAGAACCCCGCCAGATGCGAGCCCGGCGGGATTTCCCCGGCGACCCCCGCCGCGAGACCGGCCAGCGTCGTGCCCTCCGGAACCGGCGGCCGCGAACCGTGCCCGGGCAGGTCGGGCGCCACGATCCGGAACCGGTCGCCGAGCAGTTCGGCCACCGGCTCCCACAAGGTGCGGTCGAGGCCCACCCCGTGCAGGAGAACCAGTGTCTGCGCGGTCATCGACGGTTACTGTTCGGTGGCGAGCGGAGCGAGCCGCTGCTGCGGCCGTCCCTGCGAAGCGGCGGCGAGGGCCACGACGATCTCGCCGGCGTGCGGCGCGTCGGCGATGCGGACTTCGACGGTCTGGTGGTGCGAGCGGGTCGTGGCGTCGGTGATGTGCTTGAGCGGGATGTCGAAGACGATGCCCGCGGGCGCGCGCTTCTCGACGGCCGGCAGCAGCGTGGTCGCGTTGGCCGCCTTGCGGAAATGGTCGCCGAACTTGAGCGTGTGGATGAGCGCCGAGCCATGCTCGACCTCGCCGTCCAGCCCGACGATGGCGGCCTTGCCGTACGCCTCGGCGGGCCCGCCCAGCGCCTCCATCACCCGCGGCGCGAGCAGCGCGCCGACGTCGGACGCGGTCGCCTCGATGCCGGGTGCCAGGTCCGCGACGAATCCCTGTCCGTGCCAAGGGTTTTCGATGATCGCGGCGACGACGGCCACGCGGGCCGCCGGTTCCACCGGGCGGCCGCCCTCGGTCAAGGTCTCCTCGACGACGGTGACGATCTTGCGCAGCTTCATGACGGAACGCTCTCCAGTTTCTTCGAGGTGACGGCGGGGTCGGTGGTGCGGTCCCCAATGCGGGGATGCGGGCGGGGGCCGGTGGAGGCCGCCGCGACGATGACGATCTCGTCGGGCCGGGGCGCGTCGGAGATCCGCGCGGTGACGGTCTGGTAGTGGCTGCGGGTCGCGGCGTGCGTCTTGTGCCACAACGGAACCACCAGCGTCGTGCCGGCCTCCGCGCGCGTGTCGGCGAAGCAGATGATCGATTCTCCGTCGAGGAATTCGCGCATCAGGTTGCCGAAGTACGGGGTGTGGATCAGCGCGCCGCCGTGCTCGATCTCGCCCGCGTTGCCGACCACCGCGGCCTTCCCGAACGCCTCGACGGCGTCGACGCCGCCGAGCGTGTCGAGCAGGCGCCCGGTCAGGACGCGGGCGAGGACCGGTGCGATCGCCACGACTTCGGGCCCGAGGTCCCGCGACGGGCTCGTCCCGAGCCAGGGGTTGCGCAGCACCGCGGCGACGCTCGCCTGCACGGCCGGCCGCGCGGGCTGGGCACCGGCCTCGGTGACCACCTCTTCGCGGTAGACGACGACCTTGCGCAGGCCGATCTCGTCGATGCTCACTTCCTCTTGCATGCCACAGACCGTAAGTCGGATCGAGTCGGCCGTCAAGCGGCCGAGTCTTCAGCGGGCGGCAACGACAGGTCGAGGGGCACGGCGAGGCCGCTCTGCGATACTAATCTGCGCAGGTCAAAGTGTTTTACGGGAGACCTGTCGGGCACCGGGTCGGCCATCCTGGCCGCTGATGGTCGCGGCAATCCATTGACATGCAAGGGTGACCGCGCCTACCTTCTCTTGCATGCCAGGAGGCGGCCCTGCCGCGATACCGGCCGCTCCGGACGCCAGGCCTTCCGCCCCGCCTCCCGCGCCTCGATCCCCACTCGAAAGGTGATCCGATGCCCAGCAACGAAGCTGCATCCCCGGTACCGGCCGGGGAAGCACCGGACCTGCACTACCGCGACCGGATCGCGGTGGTCGAACCGTACGGGGTGGACGCCATCCCGGACTCCGAGCGGCACGGCAAGCCGGTCTCGCAGTTCTTCATCTGGTTCGCGGCCGGCATGAACTTCCCGATCATGGTGCTCGGGTTCGTCGCGTCCGGGTTCGGCCTGTCGCTCACGTCCGCGGTCACCGCGATCATCGGCGGTTCGCTGCTGGGCGCGGTGCTGATGGGGGTGTTCTCCCGGATGGGCGGGCGCCTCGGCGTCGCGCAGCAGATCCAGGCCCGCGGCCCGCTCGGGTTCTTCGGGAACTTCATCCCGGTCGCCTATGTCAACGTCTTCGCCGGCATCGGCTGGGCCGCGGTCACCGTCATCCTCGGCGGACAGGCGCTGAAGGCGCTCGCCCCGGCGATCCCGTACTGGCTGGGCACGCTGGTCCTGGTCGTGCTGCAGCTCGTGGTGGCGGTGTTCGGCTACAACATGATCCACTACCTGGAGCGGATCCTCGCGGTCGTGCTGTTCTTCGGGTTCGTGATGATCACCGTGGTCTCGGTCGGCCGGGGCTGGACGGGCAGCTTCCAGGAAAACCGGCACGCGTCCGGCTGGATCGGCGGCGCCGGCGGCTGGATCACCTTCGCCGGCTACTTCCTGTCGTTCCTGATCGCGTGGTGGCCGTTCGCCTCGGACTACTCCCGCTATCTGCCGGACAGCAACCGAGTCAACCGCGCCACCGGGGTCTGGACGTTCGCG
Source organism: Amycolatopsis benzoatilytica AK 16/65 (assembly GCF_000383915.1). Classification (NCBI taxonomy): domain Bacteria; kingdom Bacillati; phylum Actinomycetota; class Actinomycetes; order Pseudonocardiales; family Pseudonocardiaceae; genus Amycolatopsis; species Amycolatopsis benzoatilytica. Next base: position 2,948,676 of record NZ_KB912942.1, on the reverse strand, counting down.
GGCAACTTCCTGTCGCTGTCGTGGCTGGGAATCGCCGGCGCCCTGCTGGGCAACTCGGCCGCTTCCGGCGAGAGCCCCATCGAGGCGCTCGATCGGCTCACCGGCCCGTTCCACGTGCCCGCGCTGCTGGTCATCCTGATCTCGTCGTTCTCGCAGAACTTCCTGAACGTCTACGGCGGCGCGATCTCGGTGCAGACACTGCGGATCCCGATCAGCCGGCGCGCCGCGGTCACCGCCATCTGCGCGGTCGCCTACGCGATCAGTCTCTGGGCCGACGAAGGCTTCGAGGCGAAGTTCAAGACCTTCCTGTTCCTCGGCGCGTACCTGATCGCCCCGTTCGGCGCGGTCCTGCTGCTCGACTACGCGCTCGGACACCGTCGCGACCGGGCGCGCATCGCCGAGCTGTACGACTCCCGCCGAATCCTCGAATGGGGTTTCGTGGCCTGGGTGGTCGGCGCGGCGGTCTCCGCGCTGTTCTGGAATCTGTCGTTCTTCGTCGGCCCGATGGCGAAAGCGCATCCCGAATGGGGAGACCTCTCGTACTTCGTCGGGTTCGGCGTCGCCGCGATCGTGTTCGTCCTGACCTACCGGCTGCCCCCGTTGTGGCACCGCGCGAAACCGGTTTTCGCAGACTCCGCAGCCGTTGACTCCGCTGAGATCAAGAGCGAAGCCCGGGCGTCCTGATCGCCCGCCCGCACCGCAAGAAGGGACAGACTCGCATGGCCGACAACGCCGCTCGGCGCGACCGTATCCAGAAGGCATGGGAAGCAGCATGGGACCGGGGTGAGGTGGCCGCTCTCGACAGTTTGCTCAGCCCGGCCTATCGCCGGATCGAAAGCGGCGGCGCCGAGCACGGCCGCGACGAGTTCAAGGCGTCCATCGTCTCGACTCGCGCCGCGTTCCCGAACCTCTCGACTGTCGTGGACGAGATCGTCGTCGAGGGCGACCGCGCGGCCGTCCGCTGGCACAGCAGCGGCGCGCACACCCAGTCGTTTCTCGGCGTCCCCGCGACCAACCGCTCGGTCGAGGTCAACGGCGCCACCTTCGCCCGGTTCCGCGATGACCTCATCGTCGAGGAAACGGTCACCTGGGACCCGCGGGCATTGCTGACCGCGCTCGGCATCGTCTCGGTCGGACAGGACCGGTGACCGCCATGACTTCGACCGTCTCTCCGGGGAACAGCCCGATGACTTATCCCGACCCGGACCTGATGAAGCAGGTGAACAGCCGGTTCGTCAGCGGCGTCACCGTCGTGGCCGCGCTCGACGACAACACGCCGCGCGGGCTCGCGGTGAACGCTTTCTCCAGCATCTCGCTGGACCCGCCGACGGTGATGGTCGCTGTCCAGCACACTTCTTCCACGCACGACTGCCTGTACCGGACCGGCCACCTCGCGATCAACATCCTGTCCACCGGGCAGCTCGACGTCGTCAAGACCTTCGCCACGAAGTCCGCCGACAAGTTCGCCGGGCTGGACTGGACGCCGGGCCCGCACGGCAGCCCGCTGCTGGAAGGCAGCGCCGCGCGGATGGAGGTCGAGATCCGCGAACGCCTGCTGGCCAGCACGCACACCGTGTTCATCTGCCGGGTCGTCCACGCGGAGATCGCCGATGTCCCGTCGATGATGTACAGCGCGGGTAGGTTCTTCGACGGAAGCGCCCTGGATCCGCTGGCCTAGCCCGGCAGCGGAACACCGGGCAGGAGAAGGGAGACAGGCAGCATGGCTGGCGTCAACGGGACGGGCCCCGGCTCGATCCAAGGCAGGCTGATCGCCGAGATCCGGCGCCGCATCATCGCCGGCGAGGTCTCGCCCGGGATGAGCCTGTCCGAGCTCGCGCTCGCCGAGGAGTTCGGCGTCAGCCGGACCCCGGTCCGGGAAACCTTCAAACAGCTGCAGACCGAAGGCCTGGTCGAGATCCGCCCGCGGGTCGGCACTTTCGTCACCGCGCCGTCCCGGCGGGAGATCACCGAGCTGTTCGAGATGAAGGAACTCCTCGAAGGGGCCGCGGCTAGACTGCTCGCCCAGCGCGGCCAGGTGCCCGAGATCGACCAGCTCAAGGAAAACCTGCGCCAAGCCGACCTGGCGGTCGACGCCGACGATCGGCAGCGCTACGCGCAACTGGTCGAGGAATTCCACGACCTCATCATCGTGGGCGCGGACAACCGGAAACTCGAAGCGCACTACCGCACCCTGATGAACCAGCTCGCCTATTCGCGGCTGGTCACCACGTCGCTGAAGCAACCGGGCCGGCCGCACCAGTCCGACCGCGAACACCACCACGTCCTCGAACTGATCCTGTCCAAAGACGGCGACAGCGCCGAGCAGGTCATGCGCGAGCACGTCCGGGCCAGCCGGCGCGCCCTGCTCGCGGGCCTGCGCAGCGGCGAGGCCGAACCTGACGACAACTAGGAAAGCCACGATGACCGATCTCTGCACTCTCCCGGCCCCGGCAGCCACGACCCCGCACCCGGACGACGCGGTGCGCGCGGCCTTCGCCGCCGGCCGGCCCGCGGTCTTGCTGGACGAAGCGGGAGCAGTGCTCGCACTCCCCGCGCAAGCTGCCACTCCCGAACTCCTGCACTTCGCGATCCGGCATTCCTCCGGGCTGTTGCACGCCGCCGCACCGTCGGCCTTGCTCGACCGCCTGCGGGTACCGGATCAGCCGGTGCTGGGGGCCGAGGACAGCGGCACCTCCTTCACCGTGGCGGTCGACGCGGCGATCGGGGTCGGGACCGGGATCTCCGCGCGGGACCGTGCACGCACCATGCGCGTGATCGCCGACCCGTGCGCTGCCCCCGCCGATTTGATCCGGCCCGGGCACGTGCTGCCGATCCGTTGCGCCGACGGGGGATTCGCCGCCCGTCCGCGCGTGTGGGAACGGGCCGTGGACCTGATCGCCGCCTCCGGCTGCCGTCCGGTCGCTATGGTGTGCCGCCTCGTCTCGGACGAGGGCGAGCCGCTCGACGACATGGCGGGCGAGCGCTTCGCCCGTGTGCACCTGCTGCCGGTCGCCGCGCGACTGGGTTTCGCGACGACGCGAGCCAGCTGAGATTCGGCGTAAGCGGGAAAGCGGATGCCGACCAGGGGAGTTGCGGACGACGCCCCGGCGTTCCAGCCTGAGCCCAGCCAAGGCCCAGTGCCGTCGGTGCGCGACGTCCGCCGAATGGCCGGGGTCGGCGAAGAGACACGCAGTACGGGTGCGTGTCCGAGGGGTTCCGGCGACACTCACCCTCCTCAGCCGAGCAGCTTGCCCCATCGCGATGCCAATGGCGGGACCCCGGCCAACTGCAGGCAACGCCACAGCGTCACCGCGACAGAGTCGAGGGCCGCGACACCGGTGCGCGCTTCGAGGTCGGCGACCAGTGGCGCCCCGTACAGGTTCGTGCACAGGAAGACCAGCGCGTCGGGCCGGTCCGCGGCGAGTTCGAGGGAGGCCGGCAGCAATTCGTCCGGCCGTACCCGGGCGAACGACTCGTTGTCGCTCAGCCCCAGCGCCCGATGTCCGGCGACGGTGATTCCCTGTTTGGCATAGCGGTCGACGACCTGGGCGTTCACGTCCTCGGTGTAGGGCGTGACAAGCCCGATCCGGCTCGTGCCGAACTCGGCGAACGCGTCGAGGTAGGCGAGCGTCGAGGTCGTCGCCGGCACGCCGGTCGCCGCGGTGATCTCGGCGGCGATCTCCCGGTCGTGCTCCGGCCCGAGCCACGAGCCCGAAGTGCCGTTCCACGCGATCACATCGACGCCCGCCGTCGCGAGCAGTTCGGCTGCGCGCCGCATGCCGTCGACGTCGAACTGCTTGTCGGAGTCCACGTCGAGTGCGATCCGGGTGACCGGGATGCGTGTCGAGTGGACGGTGACGTCCTCGCGCTCGCCGAGCATGCGATAAGTCATCGGCTCGAGGCAGGTGTTCGAGGACGGCACGACCATGCCGATCCGCCGAGGGCGGTGCGCGTCAACCATCGTCAGGCTCCTTTCATCGCGGCGAGTGGCACCGGTTGCGGGTCTCCGAGCGCGGCCGCTTCGCGATAGCCGAGCCGCGCGAGGAACCGGCCCGCTGGACCGGGGTCGTGGAAGCCGTCCTCGTCGAGCACGACTTTTCCGCCGGAGACGACCACCTGCGGCCAGCCGCGCAGCCGCTTTCCCTCGAACGGCGAGAAGTCCGTGCCCATGTGCAGGGCGGCGCCATCGACGGTGCGGGTCTCGGCGGGATCGAACAGCACCAGGTCGGCGTCGTAGCCTGGGGCGATGATGCCCTTGCCCGGCAGGGCATTGATCCGAGCCGGACCAGTCGAGAACAGCTCCGCGAAGCGTTCGAGAACACGGGGCTCAGGCACCCCGGCGGACGCTTCGGCGAGCGCGGTGAAGGCGACCGGCATGCGCGTCTCGACGCCGGGCAGCCCGTGCGGCATCTGCCGGATGTCGTCGGCGCGTACGCGCTTCTGCGTCAGGTCGTAGCACGAGTGGTCGCTGGAGACGGTGTGCACCGAGCCGGCGGCGTACCGTTCGCGCAGCGCGGCAACGGTTGCGGCACAACGCATCGGCGGGCAGCACGCGAACCATTCCGGGAACTTCGACGAGTACACGCCGTCGTCGAGCACGAGGTAGTGCGGGCAGGTCTCGGAGTGGATCGCCAGGCCGCGCGCGCGGGCCTCGGCGACGAGGTCGACGGCGCGGGGCGTCGACTGGTGGACGAAATACACCGGGGCGCCGGTGTACTCGGCCATCGCCAGGGTTTCTCGGACGGATGCCTCCTCGGCGATTTCCGGCCGGGTCTGGTGCAGGTGCTCGATCCCGATCTCGCCGGCCGCGGCGCGGCGGTCGGTGCAGTCGACGATCAACGCGTCGTGTTCGGCGTGGATGTAGGTGAGGCCGTCGAGCCGGACCATCTCGCGCATGACCTTGAGTACGGTGTCGTTCGACGCGATCGTGGTGCCGCGGTTGGTCAGGTACATCTTCACCGAGCGGACGCCGAGCGCGGCGAGCTCCTCGAGCTGCGCGGGCACCGTGTCGTCCCAGTCGACGACCGCGCCGTGCAGTGCGACGTCGCAGCGGGATTCGCGCGCCAGCTCGATCTTGTTCCTGGCCGCTTCCAGCGGGGATTCGCTGCTGTCGCGCGGGATGCCGAAGTCCAGGATCGTGGTGGTGCCGCCCCACAGCGCTGCGGTGGACGTGCTGGCGAAGTCGTCCAGCGTCCGGTAGCGCCCGGTGACCTGGGCGACGTGGCAGTGCCCGTCGACGCCGCCCGGGAGGACCGCGCGGCCGGCGGCGTCCACGACGCGTTCGGCCGCGGGCACGGGTTCGCTCGCGTCGACGACCGCCGTGACCCGCCTCCCGTCGACGACGACGTGGGCGTTGCGCGTCCCGGACGCGTTGACGACGAGCCCGTCCGCGATGACGAGATCGGGTTTCACTCGGCGCTCCTTTTGGTGGCGGCGGGCGGGCCCGCGAACTGCGCCGCTTCGAGTGCGGCGTCGAGGGCGGGGCTGAGCCCGGCTCGGGGTTTGCGGGGCGGCGCGGCGAACGAACCGGCGCGGTGCGTCCCGGACGCGAGGCCGGCCACTGCCTCGGCGAACCGGATCCCGGCGCCGATGCCGTCGACGACCGGAACCGGAATCTCGCCGGAGACCTCGCGCGCGAGCCCGGCCAGCGGTGCGCCGGCCAGGATCACGACGTCGGCGCCGTCCTGCTCGACCGCGAGCCGCGCGAGGTCGACGAGCGTCGCGCGGAAGTCGTCCTGGACGCTGCCGATGCCGTGCAGGGCTTCCTTGATCGACCGGATAGAGGCGAGCCTCCCGCCGAAGCCGAACCGTTCCACACATTCGCGATACCACGCGGTGATCCGGTCCGAGATGGCGATGATCGAGAACCGCTGTCCCTGCAGGGCCGCGGCGCACAGCGCGGCCTCGGTGATGCCGAGGACGGGTACGTCCGCGAGTTCTTTGAGCGCGGGCAGTCCGGGGTCGCCGAACGCGGCGACGAGCACCCCGTCCACGTCCCGGTGCTCCGCGATCAGCTCAGCGACGGCTCCTGCGGCGAGCAGCGCCTCGAAGCGCGTTTCGATGTACTCGACGCCGTGTCCGGCGGTGCGCACGACGAGTTCGGTCGTCGGGGCGGTCGACCGTTGCGCCTCCGCGCGGATCAGGTCGGTGACGTCGTCGCTGATGTTCGGATTGACGACGAGAAGTCTCACTGTGCTTCTCCTGCCTTTCGGATCCGGTCTCAGACCGTGTCCGGGTACTGGCGGTGGTACTTGCCTACGTGGTGCTCGGACTGGGCGCCGGCGCGGGCGGGATCTCCGGACGCGATGGCGGCGAGCAGATCGCGATGTTCCTGCACGAGCTCGGCCAGGTCGTTGACGTGGCGGAAGAGCCAATGCATCCGGCCCTGCAACGGTTCCAGCGCGGTTCGCAGGAACCGGTTGCCCGCGATGCGCGTGACCTCGTCGTGGAACGCGCTGTTGGCCCGGTGCGCCTCGTTGACGCTGCCGCGGGCGAGCGCGTCCGCCGCGCGGTCGACGAGTTCGCCTAGCCGGGCGAGATCGTCCGGCGTCGCCCGTTCGGCGGCGAGACGGCAGGCGAGTACTTCGAGCGAAGCGCGGACAGCGAACAGGTCGTCCACGTCCTGGTCGCTGAGCCCGGCGACGACAGAGCTGCGCGAAGCGCCTTTCGCCAGCAGACCCTCCTGCGCGAGCATCCGCAGCGCTTCGCGCACCGGCAGCCGCGAAACGGCGAACTCGGCGGCGATGTCCCGTTCGACCAAGCGCATGCCCGGCGGGTAGACGCCTTCGAAGATCCGGGTCCGCAGCGCGTCCCGGATTGTCTCCCGCAGCGGGCCGTCGCGGTGCGTTCCCTCCGCCGGCTGTGCCATCGCGTCCCCCTTCGAATCGGCAGTCGTCAAGACGTGCCATGGAATCCGCGTCATTCGACCACATGTCCCCGCCGGGCGGCTCACACCGGGAGCCGCTTGCTGTAGTCGAGGGTGAGCACCGAGATGCCCATGATCACCGCCGAGACGACGAAGTACAGCAGCGCGCCGGTGTAGCTGCCGGTCGCGCCGACGATAATGCCGACCGCTATCGGCGTGCCGATGCCCGCGACGTTGCCGGCGAGGTTCATCGCGCCGCCGAGCATGCCGGCGTTGGTGCGGCCGCCGAGCGTCGCCGGGACCGACCAGAACAGGCCGACCCAGCGCAGGAAGAACAGGACGACCGACAGCAGCACGACCGCGGCCATCGGGCTTCCGACGACCGTGACGCCGACCAGACCGCTGGCGACGATCAGGCTCGAGACGCCCAGCAGCGTGCGCATGACGAGGTTGGCTCCGTGGCCCTTGGCCCGCAACCGGTCGGCGAGCAGGCCGCCCAGGATCTCGCCGACGAAGCCGGCGCCGAAGATCGCGAACGTCGACCAGCCGATCGAGGCGAGCTTGAAGTGCTTGGCCTGCGACAGGTACAGCGGGCCCCAGGTCAGCAAGCCGTAGAACACGCCGTTGAAACCGAGCCAGCCGAAGCACATCGCCCAGAACGACCGGAACTTCAGGTAAGGCAGGAACGCGCGGCGGGCGGTGGCGCCGCCGGCGGCCGCCGCCTCGTCCTCGGCCCGGTGGGCGGCCTCGAGGTATTCGGCCTCGGCGTCGTTGACCGACCGGTGCTGGCGCGGGTGGTCGCGGACGTACCACCAGATGGCGATGCCGAGCAGCGCGGTGAGGAGGCCGGCGATGACGAACGACATCCGCCAGCCGCCGAACAGCGCGATGAGGCCGGTGATGAGGATGCCGCCTACGCCCGCGCCGAGCGGCGCGCCCGCGTCGAGGATGGTCGCGCCGCGGCCGCGTTCCTTGGGGTGCATCCAGAGGGCGTTGAGCTTGCCCCCGGCCGGCATCACGCCCGCCTCGGCGACGCCGATGCCGAGCCGGGCGGCGAACATGCCGGAGAAGCCGCCGGTGAGGCCGGAAGCAGCCGTCGCGGTGCCCCACCCGACGCACGAGGCGGTGATGACCTTGCGCGGGCCGAAGCGGTCGATCAGCCACCCGACCGGCACCTGCATGAGCGCATAACTCCAGAAGAACGCCGACAGCAGCAGGCCGGTGAGCGAGGGAGAGAGGCCGAACTCCTTCTGGATCAGCGGCAGCGCGACGGAGATCGAACCGCGGTCGACGTAGTTGACGGTCACCAGGACCAGCAGCAGGACGAAGAGCGTCCACCGGACGTTCGTGCGCCTGGCGGGGGCCGACCCAGCGGGCTGCGTCCTGCTCTGGTGCGAGAGCCGTTCTTGCAGGGACATGGGTCCTCCTTGGAGAAGGGAAGGCCGAACCGGGACGTGACGAGCGACCGGGCCCTTCGGGAAGATTATGGGATCCCAAGTTGGGATCCCAGAACCATAAGGGTGACCTGGGACACGGTCAACCCCTGTTTCCCCGGGCACGTAGCGCGATTCGCCCGCCCCATTCCTGGGTCAGGACCTGGCGAGGGCCGGCCGCAGATCATCGTCGGGCAGCTGCACGACCGTCTCAACGCGACGTCGGTCACCGGGTACGCGATGCTCTCGTCGAGGGCCTGGATGCGACCCTCTTCGCCTCCCAAGGGCTGCGACACCACCCATGCCCTGTGCGGCTCCACCGATGCGTCTCTGAACTCGCCCCGCGGCACTCGCCGACGAGGGGCGGCACCCGTCGGCAAGGACAGCTGGCTGCGCACGGATTCCCGGCCACTCCGTAAGCACAAGAAGGAGCGCTCACCGCGCTCGCGTCGGCGGCATCGCCCTATGGCAGCCCGAGCCGCTGATCGAGATCGAGGCGGTCGCCGCACGCGGATGAACCGAGGCACAGTACCCGCGCGCAACGGCGGAATCGGTGATCGCGGTGTGATCGCAGAACGATCGCACCGCTACTTCGTCGGTGCCATCGGGGCGGGCGGCGTCAGAGCGCGCGAGGCACGGAAGCTGTCAGCCGGCCGAACCAGCGACGGCCGGAACCGGGGCAGCACCGGAATCCGGCGCGGATCTGACGGAAGCTGGCCCTGGCACGGAGTCGGGACACTCGCCGCTGCCCGCCAGCACCAGCCGGGCAGCTATCGGCCCGTGGGCACCGGCGAGTGCTCCTCGCCAGGCTTCGCCCTTCGCCGGGTCGTGCCGGCCGACCGGTGCCAGCGCGGCATCGTCCGCGCGGCGGCCGCGGCGGTTTCCGGCCTGGCTGCCAATACTTCGATTCAGGACCTGGCCAAAATCCTTGATATGCCTCAGCTTACGTTCCGCTGGTCGAGTGCGGACGGCCCTGCAGCGTAGCCAGCCGGCTTCGGTACTCCTGCTCGTCGATCTCGCCGCGAGCAAATCGCTCGGCCAGCATCTGCTCCGGCGTCCGGTGGGACACGTCCGCACTGTCCGGGCGCTGCGGGGAACGAACGAGGAAGCGGACCAAAGCCACGACACCCAGGATCACCAGGCCCCAGAACAGCACCATGCCGACGGTCATGAGCGCGTAGCCCCAGCCGCTCATTCCGTTGCCGTACCAGAACATCATCATGAACTCCTTGCGTTGCCTGTCGATCTCCATCGTGTGCATCGGATTGGAGTCGGGCAGTGCGGGCGAGGCCGACCGTGCGCCGCCGGGAAGCGGCCGGCCGGTCGCGTGCGGCGGACTCGTGCACGTCGCACCTCCTGCGTGTGCGTCTCGCATCTGTCACGGTGGTCCGCCGATACGGCCGCGAATAGGGACCTCGTGCCTCCGCGGGGTGTCCGAGGTCCCTACCTGGGCTGGGTATGCGGGCGAACAGTGGACCGCGAAACCGACCACACCTCGCGGGTCCGGCGGACCCGGCTCGAGCAGACGCCGGGAAGAAGGTGAGCGCGGTGACGGCGCGGATATGGTCCGGTCATCGCCGGCTGCTGGCCGGCTCTCGTCATCAGTGCGGTGCTGCCGCTCATCCTGATCGCGATGGCCGCAGCGTCGGCATCGACGGTCCAGTCCACCGCTGTGCCGGCGGGAGAGGACACGGACATTCCGTACGAGCGGTGCCAGGCACCGCTCGCCGAGGGGCTTGTCGTCCGTCAGCGCCTGTCCGGCCGGATGGACGCCACCGATCAGCCAGCAGGGGCGAGCTCAGGCCCGGAGGACGTAGCGGAGACGGCCATGTCGGGCGTTGACCTCGTTGTCGTGGCGGCCGTCGTCGCGGCGATCGCGGCGTTGGGCTGGTACTTCTTCGCCCCGCGTCGGGCCAGCGCGGCGACGGTGAGCGGCGGTGTCCAGCGGGTACAGGTGACCGTTCGCGGGGGCTATACCCCGAACATCGTGCAGGTCCGCCAGGGCATCCCGGTGGAGATCGAGTTCGATCGGCAGGAGGCGGGGGACTGCACCTCCCGGGTGGTGTTTCCCGGCTTGCGGGTCTCCGTCGCGCTGCCCGCGCACCAGCACACCATTGTCCGCTTCACCCCGCAGGAGGCCGGGTCGTTCGGGTTCGCCTGCGGGATGAACATGATCCACGGCACCCTGATGGTCACTCCCGATGGCCACGGCGCGCAGCCGGACGAACGCGGCCCGGCCGCGCCCGCGGCCGCTGAGCCGGCAGCGGAGCCTGCGGCGGAGGTCGAGGCCGCACAGTCGAAGGAGCGGCGCGCCGAGATCGCTGATCTGACCCGCCGGGTGGTGACCGGTGCGATCCTGACGGCACCGGTGCTGTTCGCGGTGATGGCGCGGTCGCTGACCGGCACGAGCTGGGTGCCGGGGCTGTTGCTCAACCACTGGCTGCAGCTCGCGCTGATCACCCCGGTGATGGTCTACACCGGGTGGCCGATCCACCGCACCGGCTGGCTCGCGCTCGCTCACCGCAGCGCGGACATGAACAGCCTGGTCACCCTCGGCACGGTCGCGGCCTACGGCTACAGCCTGCTCGTCACCCTCGCCCCGCGGCTGCTGCCGGCCGAGGTGCGGGAGGTGTACTTCGAGGCCGTCGGGGTGATCCTCACCCTGATCATGCTGGGCCGGCTGCTGGAAGCCCGCGCGAAAGCCGGCACCGGCGAAGCCATCCGCGCGCTGCTCGGACTTCGGGCGCGCACGGCCCGCGTGCTGCGGGACGGAACCGAGACCGAGATCCCGATCGAGCAGGTTGTCGTCGGCGACCAGATCCTCGTTCGGCCCGGGGAGAAGATCCCGGTGGACGCCACCGTCCTTTCCGGACAGTCCGCTGTGGACGAATCGATGGTCACCGGGGAACCCATGCCGGTGACCAAGCACGCCGGGGACACCGTCATCGGCGCCACCGTCAACACCACCGGCTCGCTGCGCGTGTCCGCGGCCAAGGTCGGCGCGGACACCGTGCTGGCGCAGATCATCCGCATGGTGCAGACAGCGCAAGCATCAAAGGCCCCGATCCAGCGGCTCGCCGATGCTGCCTCGGCCTACTTCGTGCCGATCGTGATCGCGATCGCGATCGCTCTCGCCACGTTCGCGATCTGGTTCGTGGCGGGCCCGGTTCCCGCGCTGACCCAGGCCCTGGTGTCCGCGGTCGCGGTGCTGATCATCGCCTGCCCGTGCGCGCTCGGCCTGGCGACCCCGCTGTCGATCATGGTGGGCACCGGGAAGGGCGCCCGCGCGGGTATCCTCATCCGCTCGGCCGGGGCGCTGGAAAACGCGCACAAGCTCGACACTGCCGTGCTCGACAAGACCGGCACCATCACCGCAGGCAAGCCCGCGCTCACCGACGTCCACGCGGTCGGCCCGGTGGGCGAGGACGAGCTGCTGGCGCTGGTCGCCGCCGCCGAGTCCGACAGTGAGCACCCGCTGGCCGCCGCCATCGTGACCGGTGCCCGCGACCGCGGCCACCCGCTGCCCGCCGTCGAGGACTTCGCCTCGATCACCGGCAAGGGCGTCCGTGCCACGGTCGCCGGACGCACGGTGCTGGTCGGCACCGCCACCCTGCTGGCCGACGCCGGCCTCGGTGTCAAGCAGCTCCTCGCGATCAGCGATCGCTTGGCAGCAGCGGGAAAAACCCCTGTCCTCGCCGCGATCGACGGCGAACCCGCCGGCGTTCTCGCGGTCGCGGACACGGTCAAAGACGACTCCGCTGCCGCAATAGCCGCGCTGCGCGAGCTCGGCCTGCAGGTCGTGATGCTCACCGGCGACAATGCCCACACCGCCGCCGCGATCGCCCGCCAGGTCGGCGTGTCCCGCGTCCTCGCCGAAGTCCTGCCCGAACACAAGGCCGGCGAGATCCGCCGCCTGCAAGCTGAGGGACGCCGCGTCGGCATGGTCGGCGACGGCATCAACGACGCGCCCGCGCTCGCTCAAGCCGATGTCGGACTCGCGATCGGCACCGGCACCGACGTGGCCATCGAGGCCGCGGACATCACGCTGATCTCCGGCTCGCTCGCCGGAGTGGTCACCGCGATCCGGCTGTCCCGGGCGACGATGCGCAACATCCGGCAGAACCTGTTCTTCGCGCTGGCCTACAACGCCGTCGGCATCCCGCTCGCCGCCGGTGTGCTGTACCCGCTGCTCGGGCTGCGGCTCTCGCCGATGATCGCCGCCGCCGCGATGGCCCTGTCCTCCCTGTCGGTGGTCGGCAACGCCAACCGCCTCCGCCGCCACCGCACCGAACCGCTCTCGCCAGCCGAACCGCCCGCGATCGAACCTCGGGCGGAAACCAGCGCCGGCCGAGTCCGACCGGTGCCGCGATGACCACGATCAACCGCCGCGACCATCGATCAGGAAGGTGAAGGCGCATGTTCAGCAGACGCGCAGCAGCCACTGGCATCGCAGTCCTTACGGTGGCTGCATCGCTGGCCCTGGCCGGATGCGGCGGTGCCGACAACGGCGCGGCCAGCAGCGGCGCACCGACGGCAAACCCCGCGATCACCCAAGGCCCAGGCTACTGGGGGCCCGGCTCCTGGGAGCCGGGCATGATGAACGGCTCCAGCGCGTGGGGGCCTGGCATGATGGGCGGTCGCCCGGGTTCGTGGGGCCCAGGGATGATGGGCCACCGCTACTGGCTCCCCGGTACCGGCGGTGCGGTCACGACCCTGGACCAGGCGCGGCAGCGAGCGACTGCTTTCGCCGGGCAACTCGGCCTGCGCGTGGGCGAGGTCATGCAATTCTCGTGGAACTTCTACGCGGAGCTCGCCACCGCCGACGGCCGACCCGCCACCGAGGCCCTGGTCGACCCGGCGACCGGTGCCGTGGGCATCGAGTACGGCCCCGCGATGATGTGGAACACCGCCTACGGCATGCATTCCGGGGGCGAAACCCCGAGCACCGTCTCTGTCGCCCGAGCCGGCGAGATCGCCCAGCAATGGCTGCGCGACCATGGCAGCGCCCTCACCGTCGCCGATCCGACCGCTTTCCCCGGTTACTACACCTTGCACACGCTGGACGCCGGCAAGATCAGCGGCATGCTGTCGGTCAACGCCGCCACCGGTGCCGTCTGGTACCACACCTGGCACGGCGCCTACATCGCCACCAGCCAGCAGTGACCGCACCCGCGGGCACCCGGGATCGGCGGCCGGAGCCGGGCCGTCCCGTGCCGCGCGGGACGGTCCCGGCTCCCTGCGGTCAGCTGACTCGGACCGTCGCCGGGGCGGTGTGCACCACCCCGCCGGTCTGGAACTGGACGAACAGCCGGTAGCTGCCCGGCTTGGGCAGCATCGCCTCGAACGTCAGCGCCGGTCCGCCGTGATCACCGTTGACCGTCCCCTGCGGGTGCAGATGCGCGAAGGCGAGATCGCCCTCGTGGAAAGCGGTCAGGTGCGCGTAGGTGTCCAGGTAGGGCTGCAGGTCGGTGACCGGCTTGCCGTCCTTGGCCACGGTGACCGTCAGTTCGTGGCTCATCCCGCTCATCAGCTGGTCGCTGCCGAGGCTGAGCGTGTATCCGTCGGCCTGCGTCGTGGTCGACGGCGGCGGCAGCGGAGCGGGCGTGGCGTCGCCGGGCACGGTGAGCTGCTGGCTGAGCACCAGCGGAACCGGTTTGCCGGCGGCGTTCTTGGCGGTGAACGACGCGTAGGCCCGGTAGGCCCCCGGCTGTGCCGCCGCCAGCGGTGCGGTCCAGGGTCCGTCCGCGGCCATGGCGGGGTGGACGTGCTGGAACCCGGTCAGATCGGAGCGGATCAGGTAGAAGTGCATCAGCTTGGTCTGGTCCGGTTCGAACGCCGTCACCGGTTTGCCCGCGGCGTCGGTGATCCGGAACGACAGCGAAGCCGGCTTCCCGGCGGGCACCGAGGTCGCGGCAGGCACGAACCGGAAGCCGGAGGACTCCGCGGCCAGCCCGTCGCCGGTGGGCATGTCGTCCATCCCCGGCATGCCATCCGCCTTCGAGGCCGGGGCCGCAGCGCTGGTCATCGGCATGCCGGAGTGGTCCGTCCCGGATGTCCCGGGATCCGCGCCGCCGGAACCGCAGGCCGCCGCCAGCAGTCCAGCGGCTGCCACCACACCGGCCGCGGCCGTGACACGGGCAGCGCGGAAACGAGTACTTGTCAACATCGAAAGAATCCTCAGCGAAGGCGCACGCGACCGGCGCGTACGGAAATGAACAGACGTCGAAGCACTGACCTGGCGAAGGGGCCGGTCAGCGAGGGTCTGTCAGATCCGAGAGACGCACAACCTCGTCCGCAGCTGCGCGCCCGTCGCGGGCGGTCCCCGGTGACTCGACCGACGGCGACGCCGTTCCGGGCTCGGTGCCGGAGCGGCCGCTGTTACGGCGAACGCGCCCGCGAGGGACAGCGCCAGCGCATCCGCCCATCCGCGCGACGGAGCAGTGGCCACGCACACGCCGCCATGCCCCATGCCGTCGGTGCCACGCTCGACGGCAGGGGTGGCCGGCGACGGGGCACCGACCGGCGCAGCCTGCACAGGTCCGCGACCGCTCATCGGCATCGCGAACCACGCCGACGTCGAGGGCCCGGTGTCGGCGCCGTCCGCACATGTCTGCTCCGGCAGGCCGTGCATGGCGAACAGCCCGGCGACCACGGCGCACGCCACCAGCAACCGGGCCGGCACCCGCGCCGAAGGACTGCCGCGCATCGCCTCTCCTGCCTGCCGCCATGGGACACCGGCCACCCTACCTACTCCCCAGGGGTATCGGGTGAGGCGACTCGTTTCTCGTGCCGCCACGCTCGGGTGAATCGCGGCTTGCCGCCGGAGCGGGGAAGCCGCGGACCGTGGGCCATTGGACCCTAGCGAGGAGATCTTCGCTCAGCGAGTCTCTGGGTCGCACAACTCGCGAGTTCAGGAGCAGAACGTGACCGCAACCACTCCCGTATCCATCGCGGCGCGAACAGCGCGGGAGCAGAGGAAGGGCTCGTATCTGCTGAGCCTGCTGCGAACCACCGATCACAAGCAGATCGGGGTCATGTACCTGGTCACGACGTTCGCGTTCTTCATGATCGGCGGCGCGATGGCCATGCTCATCCGGACGGAGCTGGCGCGGCCTGGACTGCAGTTCCTGTCCCAGGAGCAGTACAACCAGCTGTTCACCATGCATGGCACGGTGATGCTGCTGCTGTACGCGACGCCCAGCGTCTTCGGGTTCGCGAACTTCATCCTGCCGCTCCAGATCGGTTCGCCGGACGTGGCGTTCCCGCGGCTCAATGCGTTCTCCTACTGGCTGTTCCTGTTCGGCGGGCTGACCATGCTGTCCGGGTTCCTGACTCCGGGCGGGGCGGCGGATTTCGGCTGGTTCGCCTATACGCCGCTGTCGGACGCCGTCCATTCGCCCGGTCCGGGGGCCAACCTGTGGATCGTCGGGCTCGCAGTCGGCGGGCTGGGGACGATTCTGGGCGCGGTCAACATGATCACCACGGTGATCTGCCTCCGCGCGCCCGGCATGACCATGTACCGGATGCCGATCTTCACCTGGAACATCCTGGTCACGAGCATCCTGATCCTGATCGTGTTCCCGATCCTCACCGCCGCCGGGTTCGGCCTGCTCGCCGACCGGCTGATCGGCGCCCACGTGTTCGACCCGGCCAACGGCGGCGTGATCCTGTGGCAGCACATGTTCTGGTTCTTCGGCCATCCCGAGGTGTACATTCTCGCGCTGCCGTTTTTCGGGGTCGTCTCGGAGATCTTCCCGGTGTTCAGCCGCAAGCCGATCTTCGGCTACAAGGGCCTGGTGTTCGCGACGCTGTCGATCGCGGCGCTGTCGGTGGCGGTGTGGGCGCACCACATGTACGCGACCGGCGCGGTCCTGCTGCCGTTCTTCTCCTTCATGACGTTCCTCATCGCGGTCCCGACCGGCGTGAAGTTCTTCAACTGGATCGGCACGATGTGGAAGGGCCAGCTGTCCTTCGAATCGCCGATGCTGTTCTCGATGGGCTTCATCGTCACGTTCCTCTTCGGCGGTCTGACCGGGGTGATGCTGGCCGCGCCGGCGATCGATTTCCACGTGTCGGACACGTATTTCGTGGTGGCGCATTTTCACTACGTCCTTTACGGCACGATCGTGTTCGCGACCTTCGCCGGCGTCTACTTCTGGTTCCCGAAGATCACCGGCCGGATGATGGACGAGAAGCTGGCGAGGTGGCACTTCTGGACCACGTTCATCGGCTTCCACACCACGTTCCTGGTGCAGCACTGGCTGGGCAACGAGGGCATGCCGCGGCGCTACGCGGACTACCTGGCCAGCGACGGGTTCACCACGCTGAACACGATCTCCACGATCGGCGCGTACCTCCTCGGGGCGTCCACGCTGCCGTTCATCTGGAACGTGTTCAAGAGCTACCGCTACGGCGAGGTCGTCACGGTCGACGACCCGTGGGGCTACGGCAACTCGCTCGAGTGGGCCACGTCCTGCCCGCCGCCGCGGCACAACTTCACCGAGCTGCCCCGGATCCGTTCCGAGCGGCCGGCGTTCGAGCTGCACTACCCGCACATGGTGGAACGAATCCGGGCGGAGGGGGAGATCGGGTTCTTCGGCAAGGCCAAGCACCTGGCCGCGCCGTCGCAGAAGCTGGTCGAGGCCACGATGCCGGGCGACCACAGCAAGGACAACGCCGGCGAGCAGTAGGCGATTGAGTCTGAAAAGGCGCGTGCCCGGTCGCTTTCGCCGGGCACGCGCGCGCTTGAGGTCCGTGAAGGACCCCTTGAGGGAATCTGAGTCCTGTAAGGGGCCCTTCACGGCCTCGGTGAGCGGCGGTCGTGCGCGGTGGTAGGGACTTTCGGCCCCTGCGCGACGCCTCGCGCGGTGCAGAGAATGAAGCTGATGAATACGTTTCAGGAAGACGAACGACGAGCGCGGGGCCGAATTCGGAACGCGGCGAAGGCGTCGTGAACCCAGTCGACGAACGGCACCGGCTGGCGGAGATCCGGCAGCACCTGACCGCGGACGACCCAGGGCTGGCGCGGGTGCTGGCGACCGGGCGGCGCTCCGCTTCGGCGCGGGCGGTTCGCGTGCTCGCCGCCGTCCTTGCCGCGGTCGCGGTCGGTCTGCTGGCGGTGGCGCTCGGGTTCGAGTTCGCGTCGCCGGTTCTGGTGCTCGCCGGCGGCGTGCTCACGGTCGTCCTCCCGGCGGCCTGGATCCTTTTCGCGGGAATGGCTCAGCGGGTGAAGAGCGGCGAGCGGGCGGCTGAGGACGCGAAGGGTTTCTTGCAGTGAACGCGCCGGTGCGAGTGTTCATTCTCGACGACCACGAAGTGGTCCGCCGCGGGCTCCGGGATCTGCTGGAGACCGAGCCGGACCTCGTCGTGGCCGGTGAGGCGGCGACCGCGGCGGAAGCGCTCGTGCGGGTGCCCGCGGTCAATCCGGACGTCGCGGTCCTGGACGTGCGGCTCGGCCAGGACGGCGACCGCGACGGGGTCGAGGTCTGCCGGGAGCTCCGTGCCCGGATGCCGGCCCTGGCCTGCCTGATGCTGACGTCGTTCGACGACGACGAGGCACTTTTCGACGCCATCATGGCCGGCGCGGCAGGGTATGTCCTGAAACAGGTGCGGGGACCGGATCTCGTGTCCGCGGTCCGCACGGTCGCCGCCGGTCAGTCGTTGATGGCGCCCAGGCTGGTGTCGCGGGCGATGAAACGGCTCACCGGGCCGCCGGGGGAACCGGCGGGCGGGGCCGGCACGCTCGAGCGGCTGAGCCCGCGCGAAGTGGACATCCTCGAGCTGATCGGCGAAGGGCTGACGAACCGGCAGATCGCGGCGCGGCTGTACCTCTCGGAGAAGACCGTCAAGAACCGGGTGTCCGCGATCCTGACGAAGCTCGGGGTGCGCAGGCGCGTGCAGGCGGCGCTGCTCACCGCCCGCCTGCCCGGCGGACGGACTCCGGGCCAGGAATGAGGCCGTGCTCAGTCGTCCGGCAA
Source organism: Amycolatopsis benzoatilytica AK 16/65 (assembly GCF_000383915.1). Classification (NCBI taxonomy): domain Bacteria; kingdom Bacillati; phylum Actinomycetota; class Actinomycetes; order Pseudonocardiales; family Pseudonocardiaceae; genus Amycolatopsis; species Amycolatopsis benzoatilytica. The sequence goes on along the minus strand of NZ_KB912942.1, from coordinate 2,930,401 downwards.
CGGCACCTGCCACACGATCCGGGTGCCCCCGGCTGAGCTGAGGGGAGACTCGACGGACAGCGTGCCGCCGCACAGCCCCGCGCGGGATCGCATGTTGGCGAGCCCGCCGCTGCCGCCGGCGGCAGCCGTGCCTTTCCCGTCGTCGGTGACGACGAGGATCAAGGCGTTCCCGTCCGCCGGCGCGGAAAGGACGATGTCGGCCCGGCTCGCGCAGGCGTGCCGGGCTACGTTGCTCAGCGCCTCCGCCGTGACCGCCAGAATGTGTTCGGCCAGCTCGGCGTCCACGCTGAAGTCGACTGGTCCCTCGATGCGCAGTGCCGGGCTGAATCCCAGTGACTGCGCCGCCATCCGCACGGTCTCGGGCATCCGGCGGCGCAGGCTGGCGCCGCCGTCGAAGCTCCCGTCGATGCGCAGCGCGAAGATGGTGGACCGGATTACCTCGATCGTCGTGTCGAGGTCGTCGACGGCGCGCGAGACGCGGGCGCCGATCTTCGCCGGGTCGGTCATGCCGGCGGTGCCTTGCAGGGCCATGACGGTGGCGAAGAGCCGTTGGACCACGAGATCGTGCATGTCCCGGGCGATCCGGTCGCGGTCGTGCAGCAGCGCCAGCTCCTCGCTCTCCGCACGTCGCTTGCCCAGTTCCAGCGCGAGCGCTGCCTGGCCGGCGAATCCGGAGATCAGCCGGGTTTCGGTTTCGTCGAACCGGGGACCGCCGGCGGACCGGCTCAGCCGCAACGCGCCGCAGGCGTCCGCGTCGATCGGCAGCGGCACCGCGACGACGGGCCGGCCTCGGTCGGCGGCGCCGAGCGGATGCGCTCGCGGGTCGGCCGCGACGTCCCGGCTGACCACCGGCGCTCCGGTGCGGGCGGCGAGACCGGCCAGCGAACGGCCGGCCGGCACGACCGATCCTTCGACGAGCGCGGCGTCGTCGCCGTCGGCGACCTCGACCCGCAGGTGCCTGCCGTCGTCAGCGGGCAGCAGCACGGAGACCAGGTCGGCGTCGGCCACTTCGTGGGCTCGGCGGGCGATCAGCCGCAGGACGTCGCGCGGGTCGCTGCCGGCCAGGATGCTGCGGGTGATTTCGTTCAGCGCTTCCAGCCACCGCTCGCGGCGGCGGCTCTCGTGGTACATGCGGGCGTGCTCGATGGCGATCCCGGCCGCGGTCGCCAGCGTGGCCAGCACGGCTTCGTCCTCCTCGTCGAACTCGCGGCCGCCGCGTTTTTGCGTGAGATAGAGGTTTCCGAACACTTCGTCCTGCACCCGGACCGGCACGCCCAGGAAGGTGCGCATCATCGGATGGTTCTCCGGGAAGCCGTGGCTGCTCGGGTGCCGGGTCAGATCGGCGAGCCGCAGCGGTTCGGGGCGCCGGATGAGTTCCCCGAGAATGCCGTGCCCGCACGGCGGCGGGCCGAGCTGGGCGATGAGCTCGTCGCTCATGCCGACCGGCAGGAACTCGGCCAGCCGCCGGCCGTCGCCGACGATGCCGAGCGCGCCGTACTCCGCTTCGGTGAGCCCGGCCGCGGCCTCCACGATTTCCCGCAGCACTCGGGGCAATTCGAGCCCGCTGCCCAGGTTCATGACCGCGTCGAGCAGCCGGCGCACCCGCTCGGGCACAGCCAGCCCGGTGGCGGGAGCTCCTTCCGCCGGCCAGCCGCGGCGCGGCACTGCCTCGGCGGGGTCGTCGGATTGGGCAGACCTGTCCTCGTGTTCGAGGCTCACCCGTCGGCGTCCGCGCCGTTGAGGGAGAAACCGGTGATGAGCCGGGGCTCGATCTGCAGGATCTGGTCCATGGTCTTCGCCACCCAGGGCCGCAGCAGCCGCTCGTAGCGGACGATCGCGGCCGGGTCGGTGACCGCGCGCAGGATGCCGGTCGCCACGACGCTCCAGCTGGCGGCGTGGCTGCCCGGATCGAAGTGGTCGGCTTCGTACGCGACGACTCTGTCCACACTGGACATCAGGGCGGCCGCGGCGTGGCTGCGAATGATGATCAGGTCTTCGTCGACGAGGTGGTTGACCGGCCGGATGGCGGGCAACGCGTTCTGCGTGAACACGATCCGGCCGACCACGGCGCTGCTGAGCAAGCGCAATGCCGTCGCCCGGTCGAGTTCGACCATCGCGGCGCCGCTCATCTGAGAGCCTCCGGCCCGGCCGCGGTGAGCAGGCCGTAATGGCCGTCGTAGCGCAGGTAGAGAACGCTTCCCCGGCCCGTTTCGGCGTCCTGGAAGAAGCGGTACCGGAGATCGGTGGCGTCCAGCCGCTCGGCGGCTTCCTCAGGGGTGAGCCGCGGTACCGGGTGCACGTCGACGGTCCATGGAAGGCCCGCCGGTTCCGCCGGCGGATGCAGGCCGGCGAGACGGGTGAGCCGGTATCCGGTGGGCCCGACCCGGGAGACCAGGCTGTCTTGGCCGGTGTCGGCGTCGACGAAGAGCGTGCATTCGTAGTCCATCAAGTCCATCGTCAAAGCCGCTTCGCCGGGGCTGCAGCGGGCTAGCGGAAGCCTTTTGTGCCGCTGGATTCGCCGCTGGCCCGGCGGGAGAGCGAGCAGCGGGGGCCGGGCGCCGCCGGGGCTGTCGTCCGGCCAGGAACGCAGCGCGGTCGGCTCTCTCAGCCGGATCGCGTGCGCGATCAGCTGCTTGCGCAGGACGGCACCGGCTTCCCGGAAGAACCGGGCGGCCGCCTGAGCGCGCACCGGCCGCCCGTCGACGGTGAGGTTCGCCTGCACCAGCGCCGGGCTGGCGGCACGGGTTTGCCGATAGGTGGTGAGCCGGACCCGCGCCGCGGCGACTTCGCCGCCGATCCGGCGGGCGGTGTTCGCGACCATTCGCCGGACGTAGTCGCCGGCTTCGTCGAGCACGTCACCGGACGTGTGGATCGCGATGTCCGGTCTTGCCATGGTGCGAAGCCTTTCTGTGCGGGAGATATCCGGCGAAGCTAGGGCGCGGCGCCCGGACTGGGCTAGGGCCCAACGGTCCCTGCCGGGCCGGACCCCGTGCGGGGCAGTCACTCGGCTCCAGCCGCGGTCCGGCCGGTGCGCCGCAGAGGCGCTCCGGCAGCGGGACCCGATGCGCCGGGCGGGGCCGCCGCCGGACAGCGGCGGCGCGTTCGCCCGGCTGAGTTCCGTCCGCTGGGGGAGTGCCATCACGCCCGACCGGTGCCAGCAGGGGCGAGGAGACCGTAGTGGCCGTCGTAGCGCAGATACAGGACGGAGCCGCGCCCCGTGGCGGCGTCGCGGAAGAACCGGTACGGCATTTCGGTGGTGTCGAGGCGGCCGGCGGCTTGTCCGGCGGTCAGCAGCGGCACGGGATGCACGTCGACCGTCCACGGGTGCGCGGCAGGCGGGTGTGGCGGGCACCTCGCGGCGACGCGGCTGAGGCGGTAACCGGTGGGTCCGGCGCGGGCGACCAGGCTGTCCTCCCCGGTGTCGGCGTCGACGAACGCGAGGAAGTCGTAGTCCATGAGGTCCATGGCTAGTGCGGCCTCGTCGGGGCGGCAGCGGAGCAGTGCGAGGCGCTTGCGCCGGACGATCCGGCGCTGCGGCGGCGAGACTGCCACCAGCGGCGGCCTGCGATGGCGTTGCTCGGCGTCCGGCCAAGCGCGCGGTGCTTCCGGGGCGCGCATCCGAACGAGGTGCGCCCGCAGCCGAGCCTGCACCAGCGTCGCGCTCTCGGGAAAGAACCCTGCCGCGGCCTGAGCGCGCAGCGCACGCCCGTCGACATTGAGGTTGACCTGAGTCAGCGCCGCTGCCGGCCGGCGGACTGCGGTGAGCCGGATCCGGACCGCGGCGACCTCGCCGTCGATGCGGCCAGCGAAGTTCCCGATCTGGCGGAGAACGTCGTCCCGTGCGGCGTCGGGCACCTCGCCCGAGGTGCGCACCACGATGCTCGGCCTGGTCATGTTCGCCCTTTCACCGCGCAGACTTGCCAATTCAGAGGCCGTGCGCGTGCAGGTCGTCGATGCGGTAGTCGAGGCAGTCGCGGACGACGACGACCCCGGGCATCTGTCGGGCATCCCGGACGGCGTGAATGGCGGAGCTGCGCAGCTGCACGGTGCCGGTCAGCGTGACGGTGCCGTCGCTGACGTGGAGGACGATCTCGCCCGGCAGGCGTGCTTCGAGCTCCGAGCAGATCTCCGCATCGGACCGCAGGTAGCAGCGCAAAGCGTCGTGATGAGTGAGGACGCCGACGAGACGGCCGCGCTCGTCCACTGCGCACAGTTGCGCGTAGCGCCGGTCGGCCAGCCGGCGCAAGGCGAGGTGCACGGGCGCGGTAGCGGCCACGGTGGGGGCCGGAGTGGTCATCGCTTCGGCCGCGGTGAACGCGCCCGCCTTGCGCCATCGGCCCCAGCGGCGAAGGTTGCCCAGCAAGAGCGGAGCGTCCGCACCGCCGCGGAATTCGCGTTTCGCGGCGGCGTCGGCTCCGGAGACGATGCCGGCCGGGCGACCGGCCGGGTCGACGACCGGCACCGCGAGCAGGGCGTGTTCGAGGAGGGCGTGGACGACGTCCCGGAACGGGGTGTCGAGTCCGACGGCGACGACCTGGCGGGTCATCACGTCGGCCACTCGTTGATCGGTCATCTGGCGGACGCCTCCTTTCGGACTTGCTAAGATTAGCAACTGTTGAAATGATAATCCGACTGGGTGGATGGCGAGGACGCGGGAGGGCTGGGCTCCTCCTCGAGGGCACCTCGCCCGAACAGCTCGCCCAGCTGGTCCGCACTCCGGCGGCGTGGGGCTTTGGCCGAGGGCCACGCCCGCCCGTGGCCGACGGCTACCTCGACTCCGCCGCCGCGCAGGCTGACCAGCCCTCCGAGCGGGAATGCGCCGTGCTAGTCCTCATCGCGGGCGGACTGTCCAATCGCGACACTGCGAAACGCATCCAGGTCAGCGTTGGTACCGTCAAGGATCACGTGTCGGTCATCCTCGCCAGTGCGTATCGCAACGCGACCGCGCTGCGCGGCCACGGGCTGACCGGGTCGACGGGCGGGCGAGCGCGCCGCGTCCCTTGCCGCTGTGGGGCCGATTTTCGTTGTGGCAGAAGAACGTTCCCGACACTCGGCGGTGGAACCTCGGGGGAGCCCCGGTGGGCCATTGCCACCTGGATCGAGATTGAGCACGACCGCCAACGCGGATCGCGTGCCTCGGGCGAGCTCTCGCGGTCGAATTTGACACCACTCGCACTGCCGGGTCAGCGGTCTGAAAGCATCAACCCGCGGTCTGGCACCACATCCAGGCAGATTGCGGCGTGCGTCGGCCGGGGCGGATCATCCCGGCGACTCTACGGAGCTGGGTGGGGAGTTCGGCGACCGCTCCGCCGATGCGCTGGGGGGTTTGCCGACGTCTTCCGGCGCGGTGCGCGGGTACGGGATCGAAACCGGCGTTGTGTGCCACAAGCTGCGGCTCAGACGCGCGCTGACGGCGGCGCCGATCGTGTTGAGCAGGACGTCGTCGACAGCGGTCACGCGGTCGGCGTGCAGAAGGTACTGCAGCGCCTCGAGCCCGGCCGAAACGAGCACCGCAGTGCACACGAGCCGGGAAGTCGGCCTCAATGCGGCCAGCCGGATCGGGACGAGCGCGGCGAGCGGGGCGAGCAGCACCAGATTGCCGGCGATCTGCGGGAGAGCGTCGTCCTGAGCCAGGACGTTGGCGATGTCCTGTCCGGGGACGAGATGGAGCGTGCTGGTGTGGGTCTGCCCGGCAGGCGCGGTCGTCACCGCGAGCACTAGCCCCGCACACAGCAGGATCGCCATGTCGATCCCTGCGGTGAACGTGGCGGCCATCGGCGTGCATCTCCGGCGGCGCCGGGCCGCGAGCAGCACCCAGAACAGCAGCGCACCAGGCACGGCGAGGATCAGGACCGGGATCATCCGGTCCACCACTGCATCCATGCGGCTCCTTCCCGCTCCCCTCGGCGGTTCAAGATCACCTTCGCATCCGAGGTCGGGGTCGGCAGGAGTCGAGATCACTCACAAAGGGGTGATCGCCGCCATGTTCTGAGGAGAAAATGCGGCATTGACGGCGTCAGCCGCGAGGGCGCGGAGGTACCGGACAGTTAGCCCATCCGTGTAGTGCGGTGGCGGCTGGCGGCAGCTAACAGAAGCCGCCGGCCTTCTCGGTCCGGCCGCCCGTCGTTCGTCAGCGAAGACGCTCCGCTGCCGTTCAGGCGGCCTCCGCACCCCCGACCGCGGCCCGGTCCCGATCCTGCGCGGCAGCCTCAAGTCGATCCTCGGCACTTCCGCGGTTGCGCAAGGATGCGGTGCGGGCGGTCAGGAGACCGCTGGCTGGCGCGCGTCGGGATCAGTGCTGTCAGGCGCCGGGCCGTTGGTGGAACAGTGCGGAGGTCAATGCCTCGGTCGCTGCGCGCGGAGCTGCGGCGGTGTCGCCGTCGAGGGTGTCGAGCAAGGTTCGCCAGCCGGCGTGGCTGGTCAAGGTGTAGGCCAGCCCCAGAGCTGCGGTTGCGGAGACCGCGAGCCTGCCGTCCAGGTGGGCGCGTTCGACCACGCTGTTCAGCAGGGTGCGTCGCCATCGGCGGATCGCGCGGATCTGCTCGTCCAGTTCCGGTGCGTCGCGCTGGGCGAGCAGGACGGTGAGACGGGGGCCCATCTGTTCGTAGCGCGCGTAGTACGCCTCGACGATGTGCTGCAGCTGATGTTCGGGCGCGGCATCGGGCACATCGAGCGCCTCGATGGCCGCGCGAGTCTGCGCGGTGTGGTGGGTGAACGCTGCGGTCAACAGCTCGTCGCGGCTGGAGAAGTGGTTGTAGAGGGTCCGCAGCGCCACGTCGGCTCGTTCGGCGATTCCCTGCATGGTGACTTGCTGTCCGCCCGAGGCGACCAGGGCGTCCAAAGTCGCGTCGAAGATCCGGGTCCGCGCCTCTTCGCTGGCGCGGCGGCGGGTCTGCATCGAGTAGCGGCGCGGCATGGCTCCATCTTAGCCATTTACATGCATGAATGTGTGCAATAAAATCTGCGTTGCGGCCCCTGCTCCCGGCGCGCCGGCCCTGCCGAGCTGGCGCGCCGCGCGGCCGGGCCGAGCGTCCGGCGTCCGCCGGGCGGACTTCGAACCTGCTCGGTGAGGTAGTCATGACCATCGATTCGGCCGCTGCTCTGGACCCCGCTGTCACCAACCCCGACCACTACAAAGTGGTGTTCGAGAACGAGCGCGTCCGCGTGCTCGAATACACCGACAAGCCGGGCGACCGCACCACTCGCCACGCCCATCCCGACAGTGTGCTGGTCGTGCTCAGCTCGTTCCGCCGGCGGATGTATTCCGGTGACGACACCTCGCACGACATGGAGCTGACGGCCGGGAAAGTAGGCTGGCTTGCCGCGCAGCAGCATTCCGGGCACAACATCGGCGACACCGACAGCCACGCGCTGTTCATCGAGCTGAAAGAGGGGGTCCGTGCCGAGACCGGCGTCCTCGGGCCCGTTGGACCGGCTGTCCGCTGATGCCGCGTCGGCGCATCGTCCCCCTGCGCCAAGAGCCGGACCGTCATGGTCCTGCAACCCGGCAGCCGTGACGGGCAACGCGTGCGCACGCAGCAGCGCAGCGCGCTCCATTGTGGACGGTTCGGGCGCGGCGATGCGCTGCCGGGAGCAGCGGGCCGACGAAGATCCGGTAGGCGCCGAACGTGGTGGAAGTGTGTTCGGGAACGAATTTCGGCAGCCAGCCGATGCAGCGGTAGGCGAGGACGAAGGACGCCGCGGCACCGCGGCGAGGGGACTCGGTCGGTTCCGACCCCGACCGAGTCCCTGAGCTCGCGGCCGCCGGCCCGCACGGCGGGCTGCACCGCGAGCCGTCGGCGGCGGCTGTCAGGCGTCGGAGCGCGGTCGTCGGAGGGTGAAGGTTTCGAAGGCTTTCAGGTCGCCGCCGGGGCCGACGACGTCGTAGTAGGTCACCTGCATCGTCGTCATTCCGCCGTGGCGGGTGCCCGGGTCGACGGTAAAGGCCGCGAAGCCGTAGGAATTCGCCGCGTCGCGGACAGCCGACCACGGGGCGTCCTCGGTGACGTACACCGGCGGGCGCTTGCCGGTCTTCGGGTCGGGGTCGCCGACCTTGGTGATCACCCGGCAGCGGGGCGGGGTGAAGAACAGCTGGTTCGACGGCGCCGACGTACCGCCGCCGCCGAGGACCATGTGGACGGTGCCCTTCGTGGTGTCGACGACGTCGGTGCGGGTCGATGCGGGCACCGGGGTGCGGGTCGCGTTCGCCGCCGCGCCGCGGATCGGGTGCGACCGCTCGTAGTGGTGCTCGTGGCCGCAGACGACGAGGTCGACGCCGTAGCGGTCGAACAGCGGCACCCACTCCTCGCGGACGCCGAGGTCGGCGCCGTTGAACTGGTCGGCGGTGCTGATCGCGACCTGGTGCATGCAGACGACCACCCAGTCGACGCCGCGGTCCGCCCGCGCCGCCGCCAGTTCCCGTTCCAGCCACGCCTTCTGCGCTCCGCCCGAGTAGCCCCGGACGTAGGAGTTGCCGCCGTCCTGGTAGCAGATGTCGTCGTTGGCGACGCTGATCACGCGCACCGAGCCGACGGTGAACGAGTACCAGAGGCCGCGCGTGACGTCAGTCTGCCCGGAGGCCGGCGGCACCGAGAAGTACGTTTGGTAGGCGGCGTAGCCGATCGGACCGTTGCCCAGCTCGTTCTCGTGGTTGCCGGCGGACGGCATCCACGGCCGGTTGCGGGCGCTGCGGCTGTTGTTCGTCCAGAAGTCCCACCAGGTTCGGACCCGGTCAGTGGCCAGGTTGGCGTAGCAGAGGTCGCCGTTGAACAGGTGGAACAGCGGGCGCACGCGCTCGACGCCGGCGGTGGTGTCGCCCGCGGCCGGCGAGCCGAGGTTGTCGTTGACCAGCGGCGGGTTCGGCAGCGTCACGCCGGCCGGCGGCACGTAGCGCTTGCCGAGGGTCGGCGTGCCCTGGTCGCCGAAGCTGGTGAAGGTGAACTTCGCGCGGCCCCGGGGCGCGGTGCGGAAGGTCGCGAGCACCGGCTCGGCACCGTCGTGCAGGGCCGCGTAGATGTACTCGCTGTCCGGCAGCAGCCCGTGAAGGGACGTGTGGAAGGCGTAGACGACCCGGCCGGACTTGGCGTCGGTGTAGCTGACGGCCTTGGCTGGGATGCTGCGCTCGTACCGGCCGTCGCCCCGGCCGAGCAGCACGCGCGCGTTCCGCACCGGCTGCAGCGTGTGCCACGAAACGACCACTTCAGCGGCGGCGTCGGCGCCGAACTGGAGGTGCAGGCCGTCGACCGGGGGAGTCTTCGCAGCGTCGGAGGCCGGTCCGAAGGCCGAAACGTCCTCGCCAGTCGGTACCGCGTCCGCAGTCCCGGCGAGCGGCCCCGCGGACAAGACGGCGCCCGCCGCGCCGGCCGCGGCGAGGAAGCCGCGACGGCTGAGGTGGCGGGCGAAGATCTTTTCGTCGTCGGTCATCCCGACACACTTGCCGATCGCCGGCCCGGTGGCCACCACGTTCCGGTGAACGACGCGGGACGAAACAATGGCCTGCCCGGCCGGATTCACCGACGACACCCAGCACCCGGGTGGCGGAGCGCGCGGCAACGCCCGCGCCGATACCGGACGCCCGGTGGCTCCGGTCAAGAGGACCCGAGGGCGGGCGGATGCTGGCGGGTACCGACTGCGAGGACACGCACGCTGTCTCAGCTCTGCGGGAGACGCCGGGACAGGCCGCGGGCCACGTCCAGCACTGTCAGCGCCGCACGCGCCTCGACCGCCGCTGCCGGGTCGCGGAGGTCCAGCTTCGCCAGCGTCTCTATCCGGCGCAGGCGCTGGCTGATCGTGTTGGGGTGGACCAGGAGCGCTTGCGCCGTCGCCTGGCGGTCCATGCGGTGGGTCAGGTGCGCGCGCAAGGTGGCCACCAGTGCGGTGCCGTGCTGATCGTCGTGCTCCAGCAGCGGCCCAAGGGTGCGTTCGGCGTACCGCCGCAGGGGTTCCGGGTCGCCGAGCCGGAGCAGGAGGCCGGCCACGCCCAGCCCGTCCAGGGTGACGACGCCGCCGGGCTCCGCGAGGGCGAGCGCGCCTTTCGCGGTGCGGTAGGCCTCGGCGAACTCGTGGTCGGCAGGTTCGGACACCGCGACCGTGGCGGCGACGACCCCGACCGCCGCGGAAAGCGCTCTGCGCAAGGCATCGGCGGCTTCGGACCCCTTCGACGGGACCGGCCACAGGGCCACGACCTCGTCCCGGTGCAAGGCCACCAGCGGCCGCGGGGTGATGGCCGACGCCAGCCGGTTCGCCTCGTCCATCGCGCGGCGCCGGGCCTGGGCGGGATTGCCTCGCCCGGTGGTGTCGATCCGCGCGACCAGCGCGCGGTGGGCCCGCGTCAGATCGTGCCCGAGCAATCGGGCGCGGTGGCGGAGCGCGTCCGCACGCGGGTCCGCGCCGCCGAGCAGCTCGGCCAGCAGTTCGCCGCGGAGGTTCTGCTCGACCTCCAGCGCGGTGCGTCGGCGAAGCAGCTCGAGTGACAGCACCACGGAGGCGTGCTCCAGCGCCCGGCGATCCACTGTGGACAGCGGGCCGGGGTGGCAGGGGAGCCAGACCCGGGCGGGTACCTCTCCGGAGAGGACGACGTCGGCGACGACGCGGCCGTCCTGTTCGCGGACCAGGTCGCGGCCCGGAGCCGTCAAGGCCCAGCCCTCGCCGGGCGGCTCGGCCGGCGGTCCGGCCGCGGCCAGCACCTCCCCGCGCGCGTCCTGCAATACCACCGCCGTGTCGAGCAGGTCGTGCAGGGCGGCGGCGATCCCGGGCATCCCGCCGGCGCGGACCGCGACCCGCAGCAGGCGCTCGTGGATCTGCTCCGAGCGGGTGACCAGCTCGTGCTGCTCGCGCAGGTCCTCGACAAGCCGGGCGGAGGTGATCGCGATCGCGGCGTGCTCGGCCAGCAGCTGCAGGCGGCCGGTCTCCTCGGCGCCGAACTCGTGCACCGCCGCACGGTAGCTGTTGAGGGTGCCGATCACGCCGGACGCGGTGACGAGCGGAACCGACAACATCGACCGGTAGTCCTGATCGTGGGCCACCCCGCCCCAGATGAAGCCCGGCTCGCGCGAGATGTCGCGGACCGCGGCCGGGCGGCCGGAGCGGTAGGCCCGGCTCGACGGCGCGCCGCTGTCCGGGCCGTCCTCGAGCCGGACCGGATGGTCGGAGTTGACCCGGGCGACGTAGGTGTCCGACAGTCCGCTCCACCCGGCGATCACCAGGTTGCGTTCCCCGGCGTCGGGCACCAGCACACCGCAGAAGTCGAGCCCGAGCAGCTGCCGGGCGGTCGAGGCGACCAGGTCCAGGACCTCCCGCAGGCCGCGGCCGGAGTTCACGGCCGAGGTGAGCGTGCCGATCGCCCCCAGCCAGGCGCGCAGCTCGTGCTCGTCCTCCATAAGCAGGAAGTGTTTCAGAAGACACTAAAGAAGTCGAATTATGTCTCGGCCGACATATCCGAGAGGTGGTGCCGGAGGTCAGACTCCGAAGCGACCCACCCGCCAGAGAAAGGGCCGGAATGTCGACGACGACCGCTTCGTCCCCCGTCCACGCGCAACCCGGCACGAGTGGCCGCCCGGTGCTCGACCCCGCCACCGGTGCCGTCATCCGCACCGTGCCCGACAGCTCGCTCTCCGAGGTCGACGCGGCCGTGGCCCGAGCCCGGGCGGCGTTCCTCGACGGCCCGTGGCCTGCCCTGAGCCGCACCGCGCGCGGCCGGTTGCTGCTGCGCGTGGCGGACGTCATCGAGGAGGCGGCCGAGGACCTCTACCGGCTTGAGACGCGCAACAACGGCCGCCCGGTCACCGAGACCCGCGCCCAGCTGTCCCGGGTGCCTGAGTGGTTCCGCTACAACGCGGGGCTGCTGGCCGCCCAGCGGGACGCCGTACTGCCCTCCGACGGGCCGTACCTGACCTACCAGCGCCGGGCCCCTCTCGGCGTCTGCGGGATCATCACCCCGTTCAACCACCCGCTGCTGATCCTGGCGCGCAGCCTGTCCGCGGCGCTGGCGACCGGCAACACCGTCGTGGTCAAGCCGTCCGAGACCACCCCACTGTCCACTTTGGCCATGGCCGGGCTGCTGGCGGAGGCCGGAATCCCGGACGGGGTGGTGAACGTCGTGACCGGCGGCCGCGAGGTGGGGCAGCGGCTCACCGGGCACCCGGACATCGCCAAGATCACCCTGACCGGCGGCACCGAGGCCGGGCGGGCGGCCGCCGTCGCCACCGCGAGCCGGTTCGCCCGGGTCACCGCCGAGCTCGGCGGGAAGACGCCGATCGTGGTGTTCGACGACATCGACCCCGCCGTCGCCGCCGAGGGGGCGGCGTTCGCCGCGTTCGTCGCGGCGGGACAGTCCTGTGTGGCCGGTTCCCGTTTCCTGGTCCAGCGCGCGAGCTACGACGAGTTCGTCACGGCACTGGCCCGGCGGGCCGACGCGATCCGGATCGGCGACCCGTCGGACCCGGCCACCCAGCTCGGCCCGCTGGTCAGCTCGGCCCAGCGGGAGAAGGTCCTGGCACTGGTCGAGGCCGGCCGCGCCGAGGGCGTCCGCGTCGCCGCCGGGGGCGGTGTCCCGGACCTGCCCGCGCCGCTGGACGGCGGGTTCTTCGTGCGGCCCACCGTGCTCGCCGACGCGACGATGGACATGCGGGTGGCCCGGGAGGAGATCTTCGGCCCGGTCGCTGTCGTAGTGCCCTTCGACGACGAGGCCGACGCGATCGCCAAGGCCAACGACAACCGCTTCGGGCTCGGCGCGGGCGTCTGGACCCGCGACCTGGCCCGCGGGCACCGCGTCGCCGACCGGGTCCAGGCCGGGATGGTCTGGGTCAACGACCACCACCGGCTCGAACCGTCGCTGCCGTGGGGCGGGATCAAGGAATCCGGGACCGGCCGCGACGCCGGCACCGAGTCCTTCGACGACTTCACCTGGCTCAAGACCGTCGTCGTGCGCACCGCGGCCGACGACGTCGACTGGTACGGCTCCGCCGCCCCCGGCCGCCTCAACTGACCCCGTTCGATCTTCGGCAAAGGAGCCGACCATGGCGAACCATCCCCTCCCGGCGCCGGGGTCCTGGCGCACCGTCGTCACCCGTACCCAGTGGCTCGTGCTGGCAGGCACGACCATGGGCTGGGCCCTCGACGGCTTCGCGGGCAGCCTGTACGCGCTGATCCTCGGCCCGGCCATGACCGAACTGCTGCCGCACAGCGGAATCCACCCCGCGGCCGGCGCCATCGGCCTCTACGGCGGCCTGACCGTCGCGCTGTTCCTGGTCGGCTGGGGAACCGGCGGGATCCTCTTCGGCGTCCTCGCCGACTACTTCGGCCGGGTCCGGGTGCTCTCGGCGGGAATCGTCACCTACGCGGTCTTCACCGCACTCGCCGCGTTCGCGGACACCTGGTGGCAGCTGGGCCTGCTGCGGTTCGTCGCCGGGCTCGGCTCCGGCGTCGAGGCACCGGTCGGTGCGGCGCTGGTCGCCGAGGTGTGGCGCAACCGCTACCGGGCCCGCGCGTGCGGCGTGATGATGTCCGGCTACGCGCTGGGGTTTTTCATCTCGGCACTGTGCTACTCGATCCTCGGCGGCTACGGCTGGCGGCTGATGATGGGGATCGCCGTGCTGCCCGCGCTGCTGGTCTACTTCATCCGGCGGCACGTTCCGGAACCACCGGAGATCCAGGGCGCGATCGCCGCCCGCCGTGCCCGGCGGGCCCGCGGGCAGCGCCACGAGCACGACCGGTTCGTGCTGCGCCGGCTGTGCACCCGGCCGCTGCTGCGCCCCACCCTGGTCGGCACGGCGCTGGCCACCGGCTCGCTGGTCGCGTTCTGGAGCGTGTCCACCTGGTACCCGCAGGTCATCCGGCAGGCCGCCGCGGCCGCGGCGCTGCCCCCGGACGTGGCGAACTCCCGCGTCGCGGTCGCCTCCATGCTGTTCAACGCCGGCGGTGTGCTCGGGTACGCCAGCTGGGGTTTCCTCGCCGACGCGATCGGCAGGCTCCGGGCGTTCCTGACGAGCTTCACGATCTCGGCGGTCAGCGTCGTGCTGCTCTTCCCGTTCGAGCCGGGCTGGGGACTGTTCCTCGGCCTGATCCCGATCGCCGGGTTCGGCCTCTACGGCGCCTTGTCCGGCATTCTCGTCTACGGCCCGGAGCTGTTCCCGCCGTCGGTCCGCGCCAGCGGAATGGCGCTGTACAACGGGATCGGCCGGTACTTCACCGCGGCCGGCCCGATGGTCGCCGGCGTGATCGCCGTGTCCTGGTTCGGCGGTGACCTCGGCCTGGCCACCACGTGCGTGGTGGCGGTCGGCCTGCTCGGCGCGTTCGGGCTGCTGTTCGCGCCCGAAACCCGCGGCCTGCCGCTGCCGTCGGATCCCGCCATCGTCCCCGCCGCGGAAACCGCGGCTCCTGCCGAGGAGAAGCTCTGATGTCCCCGTACACCCACGCCCGCGCCGTCGTGATCGGCGGCTCCATCGGCGGGCTGACCACCGCGCTGCTGCTGCGCGACCTCGGCTTCGAGGTCGACGTCTTCGAGCGCACCCCGACCCCGCTGGACGGCCGGGGCGGCGGGATCGTGCTGCAGCCGGACACGGTCCGCTGGTTCGCCGAACGCAGCAACCAGGACCCGGAGGCGTTGTCGACGGCCACCGAGTACGTCCAGTACCTGGGGGCGCGCAACGAGATCGTGCACCGCGAGCGGCGCCACTGGACCTATACCTCATGGGGCACCTTTTACCGCGCGCTGCTCGCCGACTTCGGCACCGCGCACTACCACCTCGGCGAATTCGCTTGCGGTGTCTCGCAGGACGCGGACCACGCGACCGTCCGGTTCGTCAGCGGCCGGCGGGCGGCGGCGGAGCTGGTGGTGTTCGCGGACGGGATCACCTCGGTCGGCCGCCGGGTGCTCGACCCGGAGTCCACAATGGAATACTCCGGCTACGTCGGATGGCGCGGCACCGTGCCCGAGCACACGCTGCCCGCCGACGTGCGGGAGCTGATGGGCAATGCGATTTCCTACAGCGTCGTTCCGCACTCGCACATCACCCTCTACCCGATCCCCGGCGAGACGGGGACCGGTCCGAGGGACCGGCTGATGAACTATGTCTGGTACCGCAACGTGCCCGCCGGCGGTGAGCTCGCCGAGATGCTGATCGACAAGCGGGGCTTCACCGGATCCGTTTCGCTGCACCCGGGTCAGGTCCAGGACCGCTACGTCGACGAGATGCGCGAGACCGCCGCGAAGGTGCTGGCGCCGGCCGCGGCCGAGGTCGTCACCGCCACCGAGCAGCCCTACGTCCAGGTCGTGTCCGACGTCCGGTCGGCGAAGATGGCCGACGGCCGGATCGCCCTGCTCGGCGACGCCGCGTCCGCCGCCCGCCCGCACGCCGCCGCCGGCACCGCCAAAGCCGCCGCCGACGGCTGGGCGCTCGCCGACGCGCTGACCGCCGCCGACGGCGACATCCCCGCCGCGCTGCGGAAGTGGGAGCCGGCCCAGCTCGAACTGGGCGCCCGGCTCCTGGCCCGGGTCAAGGACATGGGCGAACGCTCCCAGTTCCGCAACACCTGGACCCCCGGCGACCCCGACCTGCGGTTCGGCCTCTACGGCCCCGTCCGCTGACCCGAAAGGACCCACGATGACCGACACCGGATTCCTGTCCGACCTCCCGCTCGCCGGCGAGCTGACCGGCACCGGCTTCACCGGCTGGAGCGCCGAGCTGCGCGCCGAGTTCGAGGCCCACGCCCACGACGGCGAAGTGGGTTCACGGCTGCTCAGCGAGAACGACCGCGTGCGCGTCTGGGAGATCCGCCTCGCGCCCGGTGAACGGTGGCATGCCCACCGGCACGTCCTGGACTACTTCTGGACCGCCGTCAACGCCGGGCGCAGCCGTCAGCACACCAGCGACGGCACCACCCGAGAGGTGTCCTACGAAGCGGGGGAGACCCGGCACTTCACCTTCGCGGCGGGGCAGTACCTGCTGCACGACATCGAAAACGCCGGCGACACCGACCTGGTGTTCACCACTGTCGAGCACCTCGACAGCGCGAACGCGCCGCTTCCGCTGGACCGCGCGTGAGCGGCGGGATCGACGTCCACGCGCACTGGCTGCCCGCGGACCTCTTCGGGCTGCCGCCGGGTGCGCCGTACGGGCCGCTTCGCGATCGTGACGGCGAACTGCACCTCGGCGAGGTGCCGCTATCGATCGCCACCCGCGCGATGAGCGACGTCCCGGCGATCCGGGCCGACATGGCCGAAGCGGGCCTCGCCGTGCGCGTGCTTTCCGCGCCCCCGTTCGCGTTTCCGGTGGCGGGTCCGGCTTCGGACTACGTCGACGCGTTCAACGACGCGCTCGCCGAGGTCGTCGCCGGGTCCGACGGCGCGCTGGCCGGGCTCGGCCTGGTGCCGCTCGACGACGCCGGAGCGGCCACCACCCGGCTCGAAGGGCTGGCCTCGGCGCCCGGCATCGCCGGGGTGGCGATCCCGCCGCTGCTCGGCGGCGCGTCGCTGGACTCCGGCGTCCTGCGGCACGTGCTCGGCGAGTGCGCCCGGCTCGGGCTTTCGGTGCTGGTGCACCCGATGCAGCTGCCGCGGCACGAATGGTCCGGGCACTACCTGGCCAATCTGATCGGCAACCCGGTGGAGACGGCGACCGCGGTGGCCGCGCTGCTGCTCGGCGGTGTCCTCGACGCGCTGCCCGGCCTGCGGATCTGTTTCGTGCACGGCGGAGGCTGCACGCCGGGCCTGCTGGGCCGCTGGGACCACGGCTGGCGCACTCGGCCGGACGTCCGCCGCGACTCGGCCCGCCCACCGGGGGAAGCGGTGCGGGACCTGTGGTTCGACACAGTCACCCACGATCCGGCGCTGCTCGGCCTGCTCACCGAACGGGCCGGCAAGCAGGCCGTCGTGTGTGGCAGCGACTACCCGTTCGACATGGCCCAGCGCGACCCGCTCGGGTTCGCCACCGGAAGCGGGCTGGACGCCGCCACGCTCACCGCGAACGCCCGCGCCTTCCTCGGGCAGGCCCGATGAGCGCGCTGTTCGAGCCGCTGCGGCTGCGCGGCCTGGAACTGCCGAACCGGGTCTGGCTTTCGCCGATGTGCCAGTACAGCGCCGGCCCCGACGGAGTCCCCACCGACTGGCACCTGGTCCACCTGGGCGCCCGGGTCGCCGGTGGGTTCGGACTGGTGCTCACCGAATCGACGGCGGTGTCCCCGGAGGGCCGGATCAGCCCGGCCGACGTCGGCCTGTGGTCGGAGGAGCAGGTCGCGGGGTGGCGGCGGATCACCGGCTTCGCGCACGCCCGTGGCACCGCCATCGGGGTCCAGCTCGGGCATGCCGGGCGCAAGGCGTCGACCCGGATCCCCGGGCAGGGCCGGGGCACGATTCCGCCGGCCGACGGCGGCTGGCCGGCCCTGGCGCCGTCGGCGTCGGCCTACCGCGGGTTCGCGACGCCGGCCGAGGCGTCACCAGCCGACCTGGACCGGATCGCCGCGGACTTCGCCGCGGCGGCCGGGCGGGCGGTGCGGGCCGGGTTCGACGCCGTCGAAATCCACGCCGGGCACGGTTACCTGCTGCACCAGTTCCTTTCGCCGCGGGCCAATCGCCGCACCGACGCCTACGGCGGCTCGTTCGAGAACCGGACCCGCCTGCTCCTGCGGGTGGTCGACGAAGTCCGCGCCGCCTGGCCGGACGACCGGCCGCTCCTCGTGCGGGTCTCGGCCACCGACTGGGTGGCCGGCGGCTGGACCCCGGACGAGACCGTCGAGCTGGCCCGGCTGCTGGCGGCTCGCGGGGTCGACCTGCTCGACGTAACCACCGGCGGGCTGGACCCCGACCAGGAGATCCCGGTCGCGCCTGGCTACCAGGTGCCGTTCGCGCGGCGGATCGCCTCCGCCGTGCCCGGGCTGCCGGTCTCCGCGGTCGGGCTCGTCACCGAGCCGGAGCAGGCGGAGGCGATCGTCGCCGATGGCGCCGCCGACGCCGTCCTGCTGGCGCGGGAAGCGCTGCGCGATCCGTCCTGGCCGTTGCGGGCGATGGCCCGGCTGGACCCCGGCCTGCTCGCGGGGGCCTATCCGTGGCAGTACGGCCGAGCCGTCCCGAAACCGTCCACAGTGGCCTGACAGAACAGGAAACGCCGTGATCAGCCTCGACCACATCGCCGTCTGGTCGGACAACCTCTACCGCACCACCGCCGACCTGAGCCGGGCGACCGGCCTCGGCAGCGCCGACGGCGGCTACTTCCCCGGGTTGGGCCTGGGCCAGAAACTGCTTTCGCTCGGCGGGTACGTCTACGTCGAGGTCGAGAGCATCGTCGATCACCGGATGATCGCCGAGCGCGCCCCGCTGGCGCTGGAGCTGGAACGCCAGACCGCGGGCGGGGACTGCTTCGCCGGGCTGTGCCTGCGCAGCGACGACGTCGAGGAGGTGGCGGAGTTCGCACGGCACCACGGGATCACCCCGTCCGGGGACATCGACGGCGGCAAGGTCCGGATGGTTCCCGCGCAGGGGAGCGCGCCCTCGGTGCACGCACCGGACTTCCGGAACTCCTGGCTGCGCGGCAAGCCCAACCTCTACCACGTGCCCGACCTGGCGAACCATTCCAGCGTGCTCCCGCCCCAACCGGGCACCGGCGACGTGCGGGGGACCGGGGTGACCGCGATCGAGCTCGGCGGCACCGCGGCGGACCTGAATGCCTGGCTCGGCGACGTCGCCGCTCCCTCGGACCTCGGCGTCGACATCGCCTACAACGGCGGTCCCGACGGGCTGTACGCGGTCACCTTCGACACCACCGACGGCCCCCGCACCATCCGCCTGAACCCGATCACCCACCAAGCAACCGGGAGCTGAGCCATGTCCACTGCCGTTCCGCACGCCCCCGCGGTGCCGAGATCCCGGAAGGTCCGCCGGGCGGCGGTTTCCGGGTTCTTCGGCAGCGCGCTGGAGTACTACGACTTCTTGATCTACGGGTCGGCCGCTGCCCTGGTCTTCGGCAAAGTGTTCTTCCCGAACGCCGGAGCGACCGGGACCCTGCTGTCGATCGGGACGTTCGGCGTCGCCTACGTCGCCCGCCCCTTCGGCGCCGTGCTGTGGGGCCACCTCGGGGACAAGCTCGGCCGCCGGCTCGCCCTCATGCTGACGATCGGCTTGATGGGCCTCGCGACGTTCGCGATCGGGCTGCTGCCTTCCTACGCCTCGATCGGCGTCGCGGCGCCGATCCTGCTGGTCGTGCTTCGCTTGGTGCAAGGCATCTCCGCGGGCGGCGAGTCGCCCGGATCGACTTCGTTGACCGTGGAGCACGCCCCGGACGACCGTCGCGCCTACTACGCCGGCTTCTCCATGAGCGGGATGCAGCTGGGAATGGCGCTGGGCAGCCTGGTGTTCCTGCCGCTGACGGCCCTGTCCGAACAGCAGCTGCACACTTGGGGCTGGCGGCTGCCGTTCCTGCTCAGCGGAGTGCTGACGCTCGTCGCCTTCCTGCTGCGGCGCAAACTCGAAGAACCGGAGGTGTTCACCGGCTTGCGTGAGCGCGCTTCGCTGCCGATCGTGACGCTGTTGCGCGAGCACTGGGTGACCACGCTGCGGGTCGCGGTCTGCAGCACGGTCAACGTCATGGGCACGATCTTCACCGTCTTCGCGCTCGCCTACGCCACCGGACCCGCGCACCTGTCCCGGCCGGTGATGCTCGCCGTGGTGTCGCTGGGCAACCTCGGCGCGGTGGTGGCGGCCCCGTTGGTCGGGCGGCTGTCGGACCGGATCGGCCGCAAACCGGTGTTCGTGGCCGGGGCACTGGGCTCCGGCCTGTCGTTGTTCGTGCTGTTCGGCGCGATCGACGCCGGGAACCTTCCCCTCGTGTTCGCCGCGGGGGTGATCGGCATGGGCGTGTTCGCCATCATGCCGGTCGGGGTGGGCGCGGCCTACTACCCGGAGCAGTTCCCCGCCCGCGTCCGCTACACCGGCATGGCGGTCGGGCTGATGCTCGGGCTGCTCGCTTCGGGGTTCGCGCCCGCGCTGGCGCAGGCTCTCAGCGAAGGCCGGAGCACCTGGCATCCGACCGTGTGGATCTGCGCGGGAGTAGCGGTGCTGGCGTCCGTCGCTGCATTGGCGGGGCCGGAGACCCACCGGGTGCCGACGGAGAACCTCGGCCGGCGCTGAGCGGGAAGGCAGCGAGCATTAGCGCGCCGGTGCAGACCGAGAACACGTAGGCCCTCCGGCTGTCCTGCGCCGAGCGCCCTGCGGACCTGGGAGGCACGGCGAAGCCCGATCAACGACCTGAATCCGTCGGCCCGGCCGCACGATCTCGCACGGCGTGGCGCTTCCTGCTCGTGCCGACGGACAGCAGCTCAAGTTCGAGGCGCTGGCCAGGCGCCGGGGGCCATTCGGTCGAGCGTGGCTCGTCAGGCGCAGTGTCGCGGCGCGGGCGGCGCGCGGCCGGTCAACGGGTTGTCGCCGGGCCGGGGACGGTCCAGGTCATCCCGGTGGGCGTGATATCGGCGGTGCCTCCGTTCCGTTCGGCGAGCGCGCGCACCCGGTCGGCCTCGGCGGGGTCGAAGCCGCCGGCCCGGGCGCTGGTGACCTTCAGCAAGACGCGCTCCTCGTCGATGGTCACCTCGACCTCGGCCGGGTCGTTCCCGGCCGCCCCGACCAAGAGTCCTTTCCGGAGTGCGGTGAGCAGGTCGTCGGCGAGCTGGCCGGTGATCTGGTTGAGCTTGCCGGAGAAGTGGGTCGACACCGTATGCGACGTGGCTGTCTCGTCGAGAAGGTGCTGGATGCGTTCGCGCAGGGGTTGTCCACCGCGATTGGGCAGGTCGTCGAGTTGCAGGACGGCGTCTTGGATCTGGAGGGTGACGTCGTCAAGCTCGCTGATCGCGGCCTGAAGGCGCTGGGCGACCAGCGGCGATTTGGCGTGGGCCAGGGTCGTGTGCAGGGAAAGGCCGACGGCGTAGACCCGGTTGATGACGTGCTCGTGGAGCCGGGCGGCGATCCGGTCCCGGTCCTCGAGCAGTTCGTTGCGCTGCTGTTCGGCGCGGGCCCCGGCCAGGGACTGCGACACCGAGGCCTGCGCGGCGAACGCCGCGGCCATCGTCAGGTCTTCGTCGGAGAAGCCGGGGCGGCCGGGCGCGCGGGCGCCGGTCAGCACGCCGTTGACGCCGTTGTCGCCGGTCAAGGGCACCGCCAGCACGGCGTCGACGCGGACGAGACTGGCGATCTCGGCGGACTGCTGGTCCTGCCAGGACCCGGCACGAGGTACGCCGGACTGGTAGACCTCGCCGATGAGGGTCGTGTTCAGCGGGATATCGCGTCCGGCGATACGGTCGGCCTGGTCGCCGACCGCGACATCGACTCGAAGGCAGTCGCGGCGCCGGGAAGGCCGCAGGATGGCGACCAGGTCGGCCTCGGCGAGATCGCGGGTGTAGCCGGCGATCGCGCGCAGCGGGCGGTCCTTGCCTGGGGTGATCAGGTCGCGGGTGATCGCGGCGGTGGCCTGCAGCCATTCCTGCTGTTTGCGCGAGGTCGCGTAGAGGCGCGCGTTTTCGATTGCCTGGCCCGCGGTCGCGGCCAGGGCCAGGGCAAGTTCTTCGTCCTCGCCGGTGAATTCGCCATGATCGCATTCGGTGAGGTAGAGGTTGCCGAACACGGTGTCGCGGATCAGGATCGGCACGCCCAGGAAGCTGTCCATCGGCGGATGCTGCTCGGGGAATCCGCTCGAGCGCGGGTCGTCGGAAATGCGTGCGAGGCGGATCGGGCGGGGGTCGTCGATCAGGGCGCCGAGCAGTCCTTTGCCCGCGGGCAGATCGCCCACCTTCGCCACGGTTTCGGGGTCCATGCCGGTGTGGACGAATTCGGCGAGCCGTCCGTCCGGTCCCAGCACGCCGAGCGCGGCGTAGCGGGCGCCGATCAGGTCCCGCGCGGCTTCGATGATCCTGCGCAGCAGCGTCGGCAGCGCGAGGTCGCCGGTCACTATCCGGTTCGCCTTCAGCAGGCCGCGGAGCCGGCCTTGCGTGGCCATGACCTCCTCGGCCCTCTCGACGAGTTGCCCGAGGAGCTGGTCCAGTTCCATCCGGGGGAGATCCGGAAACGTCAACCGGGCGTTGCGCGTTTCGCCCACGACCGAGTCCTCTCGTCCTCACAGCGTTGTGTGCACGCAGCTCCTTGGCGAACCACGGGTTACCACGCTGCGAAGCGGTCAAACACCGCAGCGTTCCTCCGGCACGCCTGGCCTCGGATTCCCGCGCTGCGCCTGCAAGACCCACGGCGGCCTTGGCCGCGAGCCTGCGCGGTGCTCGGCTTGATCAGCTTCGGCGGCAAAGGCGCGGCTAGTTGCCGGGGCACTGGAGATCGCGCTCTCGGCGCCGGCCGCGATTGGTGAGCTGGCCCTCGGCGGACCGGCTGGCGCGAACCCCCGGATGACCTTCGAGTCCGGACCCGGGCCCAAAGACCTCTGCCCGCATCAGGATGCCGCGGGTTCCATGGCGGGAGGCCACCAGCGACAGGAGAGAGATGCGCAGAGCACAAGAAGTGAACGAGGACGAGCCAGCCGCGCATCGCAGCCGGACGCTCGGGCTGACCTCGGCCACCGGACTGGTGGCCGGCAGCATCGTCGGCACCGGCGTCTTCACCATGCCGGCGGTGCTGGCCGGGGCAGGGACCAGTTCGCTGGTCGTACTCGGCGTGATCGCGGCGGGCGCGGCGTTGCTGGCCATCCTTTTCGGACAGCTGACCCGGCGGGTGCCCAACACCGACGGCGGCTTGTACGCCTACGCCCGGCACGAGTTCGGCGATTTCGCCGGTTACCTGGTCGGTTGGTGCTACTGGGTTTCGGCGTGGGCGGGGAATGCGGCGATCGTCGCGTCGTGGGTGCTCTACGTGGAGTCGCTGTCCGGCATCGAGAATCCATCGGTGTGGGTGAACGTCGGCATCGCGCTGGCCGGGCTGTGGATACCGGCAGCGATCAACCTCGCCGGGGTGCGGCAGATGGCGTGGTTCCAGAACGTCACCGTGGCGTTGAAGTTCCTGCCGCTGCTGTTCGTCGGCGTGGTCGGCTGGTTCTTCGTGACGAAGGCCAACTTCGGCGCGTTCAACGCCTCCGGGGGCAGCCTCTACGGCGCCGTCGGGGTCGCCGCGGGCGTCGCGCTGTTCGCCTTCATCGGGGTCGAGGTGGCCGCGGTGACGGCGAAGCGGGTGCGCGATCCGGGCCGTAACGTCGGCCGCGCCTCCTTGCTGGGCACTGGCGCGAGCGCGGTGGTCTACCTGGCCGTGTCGGCGGCGGTGATGGGACTCGTCCCACACGACGTCCTCGTTTCGAGCGGCACTCCGTTCGTGCCCGCCTTCGAGGCGATCCTGCCGGGCGGCAGCTGGGCCGGGAAACTGGTCGCCGCGCTGGCCGTGATCTCCGGGATCGGCGCGCTGAACGGGTGGACCCTGGTGACGACCGAGGTGTCGCGCGCCGCGGCGGCGGACGGACTGTTCCCGCGCGCGTTCGCCTGGACCGACCGCAAGGACACCGCGTGGTTCGGCATCCTGCTGGCGGCGCTGCTGCCGTCGCTGCTGATGGTCTGGCGCTACACCTCCGGAACCGGCCTGACGGTCTTCTCTTTCCTGGTGAATCTGACGGTCGTCACGGTAGCCATCCCGTACTTCCTGTCCGCTTGCACCCAGCTGGCTTACCTCGTTTCGGGCAACCGCCGTGTGCACCGCTGGCTGCTGGTGCGCGACCTCGCCATCACGGCCGCCGCGGTGCTCTTCTCGCTGTGGGTCACCTTTGCCGCCGGATACGCCGCGGTATACGAGGCGATGCTCGTGCTGCTCGCGGGCCTGGTCTTGCACGCGCTGTTCAAGGGCCGCGCCGCAGCGAGCGCGAAACGCCTGGCCCAGGCCGACGACACCGACCAGGGCGGCCACTGGCCACGAGCCGCGTGAGCCCCGTCAGCCCAACGAAAGGCACTGCTGCCATGAGCTTCGCTGTCGCATCCGAGACCGGGCGGCTTCGGCAAGTCATCCTGCACCGGCCGGGCCCGGAGCTGGCCCGGCTGACCCCGCGCAACGTCCACGAACTGCTCTTCGACGACGTCATGTGGGCCAAGAAAGCCAAAGAAGAGCACGACGTCTTCGCCGAGGCGCTGCGCGAGCAGGGCGTGCGGGTGCACTACTTCGACCGGCTGCTGGCCGAAACCCTGGACCTCCCGGAGGGCCGCGCGTTCGTGCTCGACCGGGTCTGCACCCCGCGGGCGGTCGGGCCGGCGCTGGTGCCGCCGCTGCGCAAGCTGTTCGACGACCTCGACAGCGCCAGCCTCGCCGAATCGCTGATCGGCGGTGTGGTAAAGGCCGATCTGCACCCGCTCCGCACGAGCAGCCTGAAATGGCACACGCTGCGCGCCGACGACTTCCTTCTGCCGCCGCTGCCGAATCACCTGTTCCCGCGCGACAACTCCTGCTGGATCTACGGCGGCGTCTCGGTCAACCCGATGGCGAAACCCGCGCGGCAGCGGGAAACCCTGCACGCCCGCGCCGTCTACCGCTACCATCCGATGTTCGCCTCCGCCCGGTTCGCCACGTACTTCGGCGACGACGACGCCGAGTACTTCCCGGCGACCGTCGAAGGCGGCGACGTGCACGTCCTGGGCGGCGGGGCGGTCCTCGTCGGCATGGGCGAGCGGACCACGCCGATGGCGGTCGAACTGCTGTCCCGCGCATTGTTCGACCGCGGTCAGGCGCACACCGTGATCGCGGCCGAGCTGCCGCGCTCGCACGCGATGATGCATCTGGACACCTTGATGACGATGGTCGACGAGGCGACGTTCGTCCTCTACCCGTATTTCGACCGGCGGCTGCGTTCGTGGACGCTCACCGCGGGCGCCGAGCCCGGTGCGCTGGCGGTCCGCCAGAACGACAGTCTCTGGGACGCGCTCGCCCGCCCGCTCGGCGTCGAGCAGGTCACCGTGCTGTCCACCGACGAGGATGTCCGCGCGGCCGAGCGGGAACAGTGGGACGACGGCAACAACTACCTCGCGGTCGCGCCGGGCGTAGTCGTCGGCTACGACCGCAATGTCGCGACGAACACGATGCTGCGCAAGAACGGGGTCGAGGTGATCACCGTGCCCGGCGGCGAACTCGGCCGCGGCCGGGGCGGCCCGCGCTGCATGAGCTGCCCGATCGAACGCGACCCCGCCTGACCACCGCCGACCTCCAGGAGCACCTGATGAATCTGCACGGCCGAAACCTGCTCAAGGACACCGACCTCAGTGCGAAGGAATTCCGTTCCGTCGTGGAACTCGCGGCCCGGCTGCGCCAGGAGAAGCGGGCCGGCGCGCGGATGCGGCGGCTCGCCGGCCGCAATATCGCGCTGGTCTTCGAGAAGAGTTCGACGCGGACCCGGTCCGGGTTCGAGGTCGCCGCGCACGACGAGGGCGCGCACATCACCTATCTCGGCCCCGAGGAATCCCACCTCGGGCACAAGGAATCGGTGAAGGACACCGCGCGCGTGCTGGGCCGGATGTTCGACGGCATCGAATTCCGCGGCTCTTCTCAGGAAGCCGTTGAAACCCTCGGCGCGTACGCCGGGGTGCCGGTGTGGAACGGGCTTACCGACACCTGGCATCCGACCCAGCTGCTGGCCGACGTGCTCACCATGCGAGACCACGCGCCGGCCGGGCTGGACGAGGTGTCCTGCTGTTATCTGGGCGACGGGCGCAACAACGTCGCCAACTCGCTGCTCGTCACCGGGGCGCTGCTGGGCCTCGACGTCCGGATCTGTGCGCCGAAATCGTTGTGGCCGGCCGAGGAGATCCGGCAGACCGCGGCCGGGCTGGCACGCGAGTCCGGCGCGAAAATCCTGCTCTCCGAGGACGTCGCGGAGGGCGTCGAAGGCGCGGACTTCCTCTACACCGACGTGTGGCTGTCGATGGGCGAACCGGAAGAGGCGTGGGGCCCGCGCATCGAGCAGCTGCTGCCCTACCAGGTGAACGCGAAGGTGCTCGAGGCGAGCGGGAACCCGGAGGTGAAGTTCCTGCACTGCCTGCCCGCGCTGCACGGCCGGGACACCTCGGTCGGGCGGCGGCTCGGCGAACGGTACGGGCTCGACGCGCTCGAAGTCACCGACGAGGTGTTCGAATCGCCTGCTTCGGTCGTGTTCGACCAGGCGGAAAACCGGATGCACACGATCAAGGCGGTTCTCGTCGCCACCGCGGGCGCATGAGGATCGTCGTCGCGCTGGGCGGGAACGCGCTGCTCGAACGCGGAGAGCCGGCCGACTCGGAGATCCAGGAAGCGCACGTGCTCGCCGCGGCGGCGGCGCTGGCCCCGGTGGCGCGCGAGCACGAACTCGTCCTGACCCACGGCAACGGGCCGCAGGTCGGCCTGCTGGCGCTGGAGAGCGAGCGCGATCCCGCGCTGTCCCGCCCGTATCCGTTCGACGTGCTGGGCGCGCAGACGCAGGGCATGATCGGCTACTGGTTGGTGCAGGCGCTGCAGAACGCCACCGGGCGACCGGCGGTCGCGCTGTTGACCCGGACGCTGGTGCGCGCGGACGATCCGGCGCTGTCCCGGCCGACCAAGTTCGTCGGCCCGGTGTACGACCGGGCGGCCGCGGACCGGCTCGCGGCGGAACGCGGCTGGCAGGTCCGGCCGGACGGCTCCGGCTGGCGGCGCGTGGTCGCGTCGCCGGAACCGGTCGGGCTGGTCGAGCTGCCGAGCGTCCGGACGCTGATGGAGGCCGGCGCGATCGTGGTGTGCGCGGGCGGTGGCGGGGTTCCGGTGGCGGCGGGCCCGGACGGGCTGCACGGGATCGAGGCGGTCGTGGACAAGGACCGCACCGCGGCCCTCGTCGCCCGGTCGATCGATGCTGACGCGCTGCTGCTGCTCACCGACGTCGACGCTGTGCAGGACGGGTTCGGCACGCCGCAGGCGCGGGCAATCCGGGAGGCGAGTTGCACGCAACTGCGGTCGCGGAGTTTCCCTGCCGGGTCGATGGGACCGAAGGTCGACGCCGCGTGCCGGTTCGTCGAGGGCGGCGGAAAGTTCGCCGCGATCGGTCGCCTCACCGCGGCGACGGAACTGGCCGCTGGCACCGCCGGGACGGTCGTCCGCGGATGATGACGGCGGCGCCGGCGCTCCGCGGTCCGGCGGAGAAGGCATTCCGGCGAGCAGCCAGAGGACCAAGTACCCCTCCAGAACCGGCTTCCGGCCAGGCATCGTTGAACGGTGAACATTTCCCCCGCCAAGGTCTCCGCCGAGGTAGGTCCCGGCATCGACCCGGCAGTGCTTGACGACGTTCTCGACCACGCGCGCGAAGTCTGCGCGGCGCACCAGATCGGTGCGCTCGCCGTCGTCGGCCGGCGGACCACGCACCCGGCCCTGGCCGACGCGGTGCTCACCGACGTGCGTGCCACCCTGCGCGGCCGGCTCGTGGAGATCCGCGCCATCCGGCCGACCTTCGAGGCTGCCCTTGAACAAGCTTTCGTGCAGCTGTCCGACCTGCTCAACCGCTCTGCCGTGGCAGCGAACCGTTGAATCCGCATAGTGGCGCGTGCCGGGAATGCGCACGCCCAGACGTCAGGAGCACCATGATCGACAGCTCTGTCAGCGCCGAACCGACCGCCGAGGCGCGCGCTCGCGCGGCCCGGGCAGTGCAGCGCAGCGCACTCGACGAGCAGGACGAAGCCGAGTTGATGGCGATGCTCGGCCTGGACCAGGACGAGCGCCCTGCCTTGCCGCAGCGCCGGGGCGGGGCGCTTTCCGCAACGGAGCTGGTCGATCTGCTGACTCCGTTCGCCGAAGAACGCCTCTCCGCTGCGGGCAGCCGGACAGGCCCCGGGGCGTGACGGAACGGCCGCGGCTATGCCCCCCACGACCAGCGGCTGAGCCGAGGTAGGCCCGGCTGGGGCGGGCTGAGGTCGGCGGCGAGCCGGCCGTAGGTCTTGCGGTGCGGAGCCCGGTGCGGCCTGGGTAGCTGGTCTCGCGTCGACTGTCGACCGACCAGTTCAGGTACTTGCCCGAGGCTCGGCTGGGTGCTGACCAGCGGTTTCGGCTGCTCAAGTCGCCCTTGGCGACGGGTTCGGGGTGCACGCCCTCCGGTTCCCACCGCGTTCTGGGCACCTGGGTCGTCTGCGACCTGGCGTTTACCACGCGACGCGGTGGGCAAACCTCCGCGAAGCGAGAAAAGCGGAAGAAGGCGAGAAGAACGGATGCTGCGGGTTTTCCTGGTCGATGATCACGAGGTGGTTCGTCGCGGTGTGGCGGACCTGCTGGAAGAGTCGGAGGAGCTGACGGTTGTCGGCCAGGCCGGCAATGTTTCGCAGGCGCTGGCCCGGATTCCGGCGCTGCGCCCGGATGTGGCGGTGCTGGACGTGCGGCTGCCGGACGGCAACGGGATCGAGCTGGCTCGTGAGCTGCGGTCGCGGCTGCCGGAGCTGATGTGCCTGATGCTCACCTCCTACACCGACGAGCAGGCAATGCTGGACGCGGTCATGGCCGGGGCTAGCGGTTACGTGATCAAGGACATCAAGGGTCTTGACCTGGTTTCGGCGGTGCTGGAGGTGGGGGCGGGCAAGTCGCTGCTGGATGCGCACGCGGCGGCTGCGTTGATGTCGAAGCTTCGCGACAGTGCGGAGAAGAAGCGCGGTCCGTTGGCTCAGCTGTCGGATCAGGAACGCACGCTGCTGGAGCTGATCGGCGAGGGGCTGACGAACCGGCAGATTTCCGAGCGCATGTTCCTGGCCGAGAAGACGGTGAAGAACTATGTTTCGCGGCTGTTGACCAAGCTCGGCATGGAGCGGCGCACGCAGGCTGCGGTGCTGGCCACCGAACTGCGGGGCCGCGGCGATTGAGGTCCCGCCTCGCGCCGGTTGGAGCCCCCGGCGGCCTGGGCTGGGCGTCCAGCGATGCCGAGGGTGCCGTCGGACCCGTCGACCGGCCCCGCGCCCCGTAAGCCGTCGCGCCGAACCAGAGCCGTCGGACGGCAGCGGCAGCTCGTGCCCCGCGGAACTGGAGCCCGCGCCCGGAGTCGCACTCGCCGAACCCGCTCCCCGATATCCCCCGCGCCAGCCGCAATGTCCTCCGCCGTGAGCGGGTACCCGTCAAGAATTTCGGCGGGCTCGCGCATGCGGTATGCCGCCGTCGAGGATCTCCTGCGGCGGGACGTCATGGTGGGCGAGCGCGGTGGCGACCGCGCTGAGCTGCTGGTCGCGTCGGCGGCTGTAGCCGCGGAGACGTTCGAAGGCGTCGGTCATGGCAATATGGCCGGCCTGGGCGAGGATGCCCTTCGCCTGCTCGATGACGATCCGGCTGTCGAGCGCCCGTTGCAGTTGGTCCGCGAGTTGCTGGCACTTGCGGAGTTGGCGCCTGCGTACGATCACCGAGGCGGAGACGTCGGCGAGGGCTCGTGCCTCGTGCACGCCCGACACGGGCAGCGCCGTGGCCCTTCCGTACAGCGCGAGCGCGCCGACGGTCTGCCGCCTGCTCTGCATGGGGATCGTGTGCACGGAAAGGAATCCCTCGGCGAGCGCTTCGCGCACGAAAAGCGGCCACCTGGCCGAGGCTGACCGCAGGTCGCTCGCCAGGACCGGTGCAGCGGCGTGAAACGCGTCGATGGACGGCCCGGCTCCGGTGCGCAACTGCAGCGTGTCGAGCCGTCGTGCGCTGTCGTTCGACGCGGCTGCCGGAGCCAGCTCGGGGGCTTCCTCGCCCGCCAGCAGCACGCTGGCGGCCGAGCTGCCGAGCAGCTTCACGCAGTGCTCGGCAAGTTGGCGCAGCACCGCGTTCGCGTCCTGGTCGAGGGATTGGCCGTCGGCCAACTCCACGATGGCGCGCAGTAGCTCGTCCGGGACGTCAGTCCCGGCCGCAGATGGCTTGTCCATTGCGTTCCCACACCCTCCCCGAGTCAGGTCCCGCGTGACTCCCGGCGACGCGTCGGGTGACTCCGCATCGCGCGGGACGGCCTGGTTACCCGCTCTGCTCCTCTCCAAACCATCGTTCACCAATACCGGCGTGCTACACCGCGACCGTTGTGGCGGCGGGAAAATCACCCGTACGGATGGCGGCACGGACAGCCGTTTCCGGAGCGTGGTCCACAGTGGCGCCTCCGCGGATCGCGATGCACGCTGCGACAGCTGGCTTTTGAGTGGATCACTCGAATTCGTCGCCGCGGGAGCAAGCCGCAAGCTGTGGGGTGGCGGCGAACGGACGGGCGCTGTCGCCGGAAGTCTTGCCGTAGCGAAGCGAGGCGACGCGGCCGGCGGTCCGCCCGCGACGGCCGGCAGCGGGCACCCGGTCCGATTCGCCTCGCAGCAAGAGGTTCTGGCCCGCGGACGGTGCTCCTCGCCGGTCACGGCCGCGGCGTGTCTTGACAATCGTTGGCACGGCGTCTAAACCTGGATGTCGCCGCCCAAGACCCCGGCAACGCCATTGATGCCAAGCGTGATGTCGAATCCGTGCCGGGCCGTTCGCCACCGATGCAGCGCCGGCGCTCATTGCACGATCACATCGGATTTCCGGTGTGCACAATTCTCGCTGACGAGCGCGCATCCCGCGATCGCGCCGCCTCGCCGGGGCTCGAATTCCGTCTGCCCTCTCGGCTGAGGCAGCGCGCCAACGCGCGGTTTCTTGTTGCGCCGCCTCGGGTGCGCCGGGGCGATCGCGACGAGCTGGTCCGCGTGCGTTGCGTCGGCACGGGGGAGGAGGCGCGGTGCGTTGGCCGTGGGTGTTCATGTACCACTCGGTGGATTTCTGCGATCAGGACCCGTATCGCATCACGATCAGCCCGGCGCGGCTCGACGAACAGCTGGGCTGGCTGCGCCGGCGAGGGGCGCGCGGTGTAGCGGTCCGGGAACTGCGTCAGGCGCGCTCGGCGGGGAAGGCGGACCACCTCGTCGGCCTGACGTTCGACGACGGCTATGTCGATTTCGTTCGCAATGCGCTGCCGTTGCTGGAACGCCACCGCTTCACCGCGACGGTGTTCGTCGTCGCGGGGCGGCTGGGCGGGCGCAACGACTGGGATCCGGACGGTCCTCGCAAGCCCCTGCTGACCGCCTGCCAGGTACGCGAGGTCGCCGCCGCGGGCATGGAGATCGGGTGCCACGGATGGTGGCATGTGCCGTTGTCGAAATCGACAGCCCAGCAAGCTGACCAGGAAATCGCGCACAGCCGTCGGTTGCTGCGCGAGGTGAGCGGACAGGACGTGCAGGGATTCTGCTACCCGTACGGCGACGTCAGCGGCTCGGCCGTGCACCGTGTCCGCGCTGCCGGTTACCGCTACGCCTGCGCGACACGGCCTCCCGTAGGTCCCGGGCCGTATGCGCTGCCGCGCACCTACATCGGCCAGGCCGATTCGTCGCCGCGGTTGTGGGCCAAAGCCCTGCGCCACGCGTTCAGCACACCGCCGTGGTCGCGGTGAGGTCGCACTCGGAGAGCGGAGATCATGAAGCACCGGCAGCTGACATTGGCGATCAACGGCAGGGAACGGGAGCTGGCCGGCCGGCTGGTCGCGTTCGATCCGGCGGCGCGACCGTACGCCGGGCCCGGAATGCGGGCTGCGCCGGTCGGCGTGGTGGGCCTCGGTTACGTGGGGTTGCCGACCGCGCTCGGGTTCCACTCCCGCGGCTGGCCGGTGATCGGCCTGGACAACGATCCGGCTCGGCTCCGTGCCATCGAGGCGGCCGAGGTGGACGTCGCGGACGCGGACCGTCGCCGGCTGGCCCGGGCGAGCGCCAGCCCCGGTTTTCGGCTGACCACCGATCCGCGAGTCCTGCGGGAAGCCGGTGCCGTGGTGGTGTGCGTGCCGACCCCGGTCGACGGGGAACGCACGCCGGATCCCTCGGCGCTGCGCGAGGCGTGCGCGACTGTCGTCCGGCATGCGGTGCCGGGCCAGGTCTTCATCGTGACTTCCACCAGCTACGTCGGGACCACCCGGGAAATGCTGAGCGAACCGTTGGCCCGGCGCGGTCTGCGCCCCGGGCAGGACGTCTACGTTGCCTACAGTCCGGAGCGGATCGATCCGGGAAACCCCGATCACGTCCAGCGGGATACGCCCCGGATCGTCGGCGGGGTGACCGCGGAGTGCGCGAAACGCGCGGCCGAGGTGATCAGCGCCCTGACCGACGACGTGTACCTGGTGAGCACTCCCGACGCGGCCGAGGCCGCGAAACTCTACGAGAACGTCTTTCGGGCCGTGACTCTCGCGCTGGCCAACGAGTTCGCGGACGCGTGCTCGACGCTCGGGGTGGACCCGATCGAGGTGACGCTCGCCGCAGGCACGAAACCTTACGGGTTCCTCGGAGTCTTCCCCGGCCCGGGCGTGGGCGGGCACTGCATCCCCTGCGATCCCTACTACCTGCTGTGGCAGCTGCGCCAGCAAGGCGACTTCGCCCCGCTGATCGAGGAGGCGATGCACGGGATCCGGCGACGCCCGCAGACCGTCGTCGAGCGGGCGAAGCAGGTCCTCGCCGACCGGGGCACGGATCTCGCGGGCTCGCGCGTCCTGGTCGTCGGCGCGAGCTACAAGGCGGGGGTGGCGGACGTGCGGGAGTCTTCTTCGCTGCCGATCATCGCGGGACTCGCGGAGCGTGGCGCGCGGGTGAGCTACTACGATCCGCTGCTCCCGCGGATCGAGCCGGGCGACGGCGTGACGATGACGAGCGTGCCAGAGCCCTGGAAGACCGGGTGGGACCTGGCCCTGATCCACACCGCGCATCCGCAGATCGACTACAGCTGGGTGGCCGGTTGCTGCGCGCAGGTGCTCGACGCCACCTACCGGTTCGACGCCCCGCACCGGGTGGTGCCGTGACATGGACACTTCGACGCCGGCACTGGTCCTGAAGTTCGACCGCAACGTGCTGCACCACGGCGGGCTGGGAGCGATCCGCAGCCTGGGCCGCGCGGGGGTGCCCGTCTACGGCGTCCACGAACATCGCTGGGCGCCGGCGGCGCGGTCCCGGTATTCGAGCGGATGCCTGGTGTGGTCGTCCGGGATCAGCCGGTCGAGCCAGCGGCTGGCGGCGCTGGGCGAGGTAGCCGAGCGCATCGGCAGGCCGGCGGTGCTGATCGCCGCCGACGACGCGGCGGCGATTTTCCTCGCCGAACGGGGCGATCTGCTCCGGGAGAGATTCAAGTTCCCGAAGCCCGCCGCCGGCCTTCCGCGAGCGGTGGCGGGCAAGGGGTCGCTTGCCGAGCTCTGCCGGCGGCTCGCGGTGCCGTTCCCGGCGACGGCGGTTCCGTCGTCGGGAACGGAGCTGTCCGCTTTCGCCCGCGAAGCGGGGTTTCCGCTGGTGGCCAAAGCGGCGAGCCCGTGGAAGGCGCCGAGTACGGTGCGCGGCACCCGGCTCGTGCGCACGCCCCGGGAACTCGACGAAGCCAGCAGGGCGGCGGACCGCGCCTCGGTCGAGCTGGTCTGGCAGGAGTTCATCCCCGGCAGCGCCGACTGCGACTGGTTCTTCCACGGCTACTGCGACCGCGATTCGGTGTGCCGTCCGGCCTTCACCGGGATCAAGCGGCGTTCGTATCCCGCACACGCGGGGCTGACCAGCTTCGGCGTCGCCGCGTCGAACGAACCGCTCCGGGCCGCGGCGACGGCTCTGCTTTCGAGGCTGGGCTACCGCGGCATCGTCGACCTCGATTTCCGTTACGACGTGCGCGACCGCCAGTACAAGCTGCTCGATTTCAACCCCCGGCTGGGCGCCCAGTTCCGGCTGTTTCGCGACACCGCGGGCATCGATGTCGTGCTCGCCCAATACCTCGATCTGACCGGGCAGCCGGTCGCCGAACGCCCGCAAGTGTCCGGCCGGGCGTTTCTGACGGAGAACTACGACCCGATCGCGGCCTTGACCTACTGGCGTCGCGGCGAGCTGGATGCGCGGTCCTGGCTGGAATCGCTGCGGACGGTGGACGAGCCCGCGTGGTTCGCCCGAGACGATCTGCGGCCGTTCGGACTGATGTGCCTGCGCATGGGGTGGCGTGCGGTCACGCGGCCGTTCGCCTTGCACCGAAGCCGCGCTGAACGAGGGGATGACTGACATGAACGAAAGCCAGGTCGTGGTCATCGGGGCGGGACCGTACGGGTTGTCGCTGGCCGCACACCTGCGGGCGGCCGGTGTGCGCTACCGCCAGTTCGGACTTCCGATGCAGCTGTGGCGGGAGTCGATGCCGAACGGCATGTTCCTGAAATCGCAGGGATTCGCCTCGAACCTGTCCGATCCGGACGGACGGCTGACGCTCGCGGA
Organism: Amycolatopsis benzoatilytica AK 16/65; assembly: GCF_000383915.1. NCBI lineage: Bacteria > Bacillati > Actinomycetota > Actinomycetes > Pseudonocardiales > Pseudonocardiaceae > Amycolatopsis > Amycolatopsis benzoatilytica. The sequence continues at coordinate 2,896,228 of NZ_KB912942.1, read as the reverse complement.
GTTCTGCCGGCGCACCGAGCGGCCGTACGCGCACTACGGCCAGCCGGTCCCGGTGGAAACCTTCACCGAGTACGGTCTGTGGTTCGCGCGAGAGCTGGCGCTTCCGGTCGAGCAGACCCTGGTCGGGGACGTGCGTCCGGGCGAGTCCGGATTCACCGTCACCCTCGCCGACGGTGAATGCCTGCGGGCCGGCGCCGTCGTGGTGGCCGCGGGCGTGCAGCACTTCGCGCACGTCCCGGCCGAGCTGGCCGCGCTTCCGTCTGAGGTCTGTACGCACAGCTCTTCCCATTCGGACCTCTCCGCCTTCCGGGGAAGTCGGGTAGCCGTCCTCGGCGCGGGCCAGTCGGCGTTGGAATGCGCTGCCTTGCTGCACGAGAACGGCGCCGAGGCGACTCTCGTGTCACGGCGGCCCGCGCTGTCGTGGAACGGGTACCCGCTCCCGTCGGGCCGCTCGCCGTGGCGCCGGCTGCGCGAGCCGGAGGCCGCGCTGGGCTCGGGCTGGGGAACCTGGTTCTACTCCGGCCACCCGGACTGGTTCCGGCGGCTGCCGCGAAGGACCCGTGTCTCGCGGGCGGCGAGCGCGCTCGGCCCGGCCGGCGCGAGCTGGCTGCGTCCTCGAGTGGAAGGGGCCTTCCCGGTCATGCTGGGCCGAACGGTGACCCAGGCGCGCGTCGTCGGCGACGAGGTTCGCCTGGGGCTGCGCGACCGCGCCGGGGCAGACACCGAGCTCGTGGCCGACCACCTGATCGCGGCCACCGGCTACCGCCCCGCCCCGTGGCGACTGGAGTTTCTCGCACCGCCGGTGCGGTCCCGGTTGCGCGCGGTGGCCGGCGGCGTCGAGGTAGGCCGCGACTACCAGTCGTCCGTGCCCGGCCTGTATTTCATCGGTCCGGCGGTCGCGACCAGTTTCGGTCCGGTCATGCGGTTCGTGCACGGCGCCGCGCACGCCTCGCGAGCGGTCAGTACTGCCTTGGTGGCCGCCGCAGCCATGTCCCCGGACGCGGGCCGCGTCATCGGGGCTGAGCCGTGACGGCGTTGCCGGGGGCCACGCGGTCGGCTCCGTGGCCGAAGTCTCGTCTGCCGGCGCTTCCGCAGCAGCTATGGCCGGCACTCGACCTGGCTGCGGCGGCCACCGCAGGAGCGGTCGGCCCTTCGGCCGGGGTGCCGATGGCTTGCTATAGCGCGGCCGTGGTCGCAGTGCTGGCCGCAGGGGGCCAGTACCGTCCCGGCTGGCGCCCGCCGAACCTGCCCGCCTACAGCTTGTGCCTGATCGCGACGGTGTGCGGAGTGGCGCTCGCGACCGCACTGTGGCTCCCGCTCGACCTTGTTTCCGCGATGGCGGCCTGGACAGCGGGTGTGGTGCTGGTGTTCCGGTGCGCCGCGGCGGGCGCGGTGCGCGAGTGGCATCGCCGCGGGCACGGGCTCCGACCTGCGCTGGTGATCGGTGCGGGCCAGGTGGCGCACGAGTTCGCGAACACGGTGCGCCGGCATCCTGAGTGCGGGCTGCGGCTGTGCGGCGTGGCCGACCGGGTGCCCGCCGGCCTGGGCGGCGGCCGGGCCGAGGTCGTCATCGCGTGCGGTGCGGACGACTGGCCGCGGGAGCTGGCCGGACCGGATCGGCCAGTTCAGGTCTGGGTCGCGCTGACGTCGCGGTGTCCGCCGGGCCTGGTGCCGGGCGGGCAGGGTGGCGAAATCGGCGGTGTGCCGATCGTGCCGCTGCGCGCCGGGTCGTACTCGGGCGGGCGCCGGCGGGTCAAGCGGGCTGTCGATGTCCTTGCCGGGACGGCGTTGCTGGCCGTGCTGGCTCCCGTGCTGGCGGCGCTTGCCGCGCTGGTGCGCGTCCGGTGCGGTCCGCCTGCGCTGTTCACCCAGATCCGGGACGCGGGGGAGGGCCGGCAGCTCCGCATCCTGAAGCTGCGCACGCTTCCCGGCCATCCGGACGCGGACACCCGGTGGGCTGTCCCGCAAGGCTGCTGCGGGCGATTGGGCAGGTGGCTGCGGCGGACCCACCTGGACGAACTGCCGCAATTGGTCAACGTGGTGCGAGGCGAGATGTCGCTGGTGGGTCCTCGTCCGGAACGGCCCTACTTCACCCGGCAGTTCGCGGGCCGGATTCCCGGCTACCTGGACCGGCAGCGGATGCCGGCCGGGATCACCGGCTGGGCGCAGGTGCACGGCCTGCACGGGGACACCTCGATCGCCGAACGGATCCGATTCGACAACGCGTACATCGACTACTGGTCGCCGTGGCTGGACGTGCGGATCATGCTGCGCACGCTCGTGCCGACGCCCCGGCGGCCGCACGGAGGGGCCAGATGAGAGTCCTGCACGTCATCACCGGCTTGGGCGTCGGCGGCGCCGAGTTGCAGCTGCGCTCGCTGCTTCGCCACACGCGCCACGAAACCGACGTCGTCACCCTCTACAACCCGGGGCCGGTGGCGGACATGATCCGCGCCGAGGGGACCGAAGTCCGGGACCTCGGGATGGTCCGCAACACCCAGCTCTCCGCGTTGGCCCGGCTGTACCGGCTCATCCGGGCCGGCGGCTACGACGTCGTGCACACCCACCTCTACCGCTCGTGCCTTTACGGCCGCACCGCTGCCTGGCTGGCCCGCACACCGGTCGTGGTGAGCACCGAGCACTCCATCGGAGAGACCCACCTCGAACGCCGCCGGATGACGCGGGGCGTGCGCGCCCTCTACCTGGCCACCGAACGCTTCGCCGACACCACGATCGCGGTGTCCGGCGCGGTCCGCCAGCGATTGGTCGACTGGGGAGTGCCCGAGGACCGGGTCACGGTGATCCCGAACGGGCTGGATCTCGACCGGGTCGCGTTCGACCCGGACGCACGGGAGCGCACCCGTGCGGAATTGGGGATCGATCCGAGCGCCTACGTCATCTGCGTGCTCGGACGGCTCGACCCGAACAAGCGCGTGGACCTCGTCATCGCCGCGGCTGCTCCGCTCCTGGACGAAAAGACCCTCCTGCTGGTCGTCGGCGACGGCGCGGAACGCGCACGGCTGGAAGAAACCGCGCGGGCAGGCGGCGTGGACGGCCAGGTGATCTTCGCCGGGGAACGCCACGACGTCGCTGCCATGCTGTCCACAGCGGACCTGTTCGTCGCTGCTTCGGCGCAGGAAACCTTCGGCCTGTCAGTGCTCGAAAGCCTGGCGAACGGGCTGCCCGTCCTGTATACGACGTGCCCTGCGCTCGACGGCGTCGAAAGCGCCCGCGCCCGGCGGGTGTCCGGGTCGGCGTCCGCGTTGCGCGAAGCCTTGGCCGCGGAGATGGCCCTCGGCCGGCGCGAACGTCTGGTCGATCCGGCGATCAGCGGGAGATTCGGCATGGCGGCGATCGCGGACCGCATCGACCGCCTGTACGACGACTTGGCGGAAGGAACGCGATGAAGGCATTCGTGACTGGCGCGGCCGGGTTCATCGGTTCCCACTTGACCGATGCGCTGCTCGCCGCGGGCCACACCGTGACCGGACTGGACGATCTGAGCACCGGCCGGCTGGAGAACCTGTCCCGAGCCGGAGAACACCCCCGGTTCCGGTTCCGGCAGGGCACCGTCCTCGACCGCGCGCGCGTCGAGGAAGACGCGCACGGCGCGGACGTCGTCTTCCACTTCGCCGCCGCCGTCGGCGCGTTCGTCATCCGCGACCGAACGCTGGAAAGCTTGCGCACCAACGTGCACGGCACCGAAAACGTCGTGGAAGCGGCGTACCGGAACAACGCGACGCTGCTGCTGGCGTCCACGAGCGAGATCTACGGGAAGAACACGCTGGCGGGGCTGCGAGAAGACGACGACCGAGTGCTCGGATCGCCGCTGAAATCGAGGTGGAGCTACGCCGAGGCCAAAGCGCTCGACGAGAGTCTCGTCGACGCCTACTGCCGGCAACGGGGCCTGGCAGCGGTGATCGTCCGCCTGTTCAACACAGTCGGCCCCCGCCAGACCGGGCGCTACGGCATGGTCATCCCGCGCTTCGTGCGGCAGGCGCTGACCGGCGAGCCGCTCACGGTGTTCGGCACCGGCACGCAAATCCGCTGCTTCTGCCATGTCGCCGATGTGGTTCCTGCTCTGATCGCGTTGGCACACGAGCCGCGGGCGTTCGGCAGCGCCGTCAACCTCGGCAGCACCGAGCAGGTGACTATCAGCGATCTCGCCGACCGCGTCGTCGCGGCGACTCGGTCGCGCAGCGAGGTGCGCTACCTGCCGTACGAGCAAGCCTACGGCCCAGGCTACGAGGACATGCTGCGGCGGGTTCCCGACTGCACCCTGGCCAAGGAGCTCGTCGGGTTCGAGGCGCACACGACGCTCGACGAAATCATCGACTCGGTAGCCGAAGAGATCGCCCGGCGTGTCCGGCAGCCGACCGTTCCGCGCCGGTGAGCGGGGGCCGCGGCCGGGCGCGGCCCGCGGCGTGCCGTCCTGGCTGTCGATCCGGCGGCCGGCGTTGCTCGCCGTGGCCACGGCGGCGCTCCTGGTCGCCGCCGCGCTGGTGGTGGGGCTGATGCCGCGTCCGGGCGGGCCGGCGCGCACGATCGTCGCGTCCGTTCCGTACTGGAACATCGGCGCCGGCACTGATACGACCCTGGCCAACCGGCAGGACTTCACCGGCGCGTCGCCGTGGCTTTTCGGGCTCGACGCCGAAGGCCGGGTCGTCCCGCTCTACGGCCCGTCCGACACCAAAGCGGTGACCGACGGCCTCGCCCGGCTGCGCGGCGGCGGCCTGAACCTGGTGCCGACGCTGGCCAATGTGGTCAACGGCCGTTTCAGCGATCAGCCGGTCGCGTCGATCATGCGGGAGCCCGCGGCGAGGGCCGCTCACATCGCGGCGATCGTCGCGCTGGTCACTGAACGCGGCTTCGGCGGGATCGACATCGACTACGAGGAACTCAGTGCCGGCGACCGGACCGCGTTCACGGAGTTCGTCAGCGACCTCGCAGCGGCTTTGCACGGACGCGGCAAGACGCTGTCGGTTGCGCTGTTCGCCAAGACCACCGACGCCGGCTACGACCAGCGCAACCTGGCCCAGGACTACGCGGCCGTCGGCCGGGTGGCCGACGAAGTGCGGCTGATGGCTTACGACTACCACTGGGCGGCGTCCGCGCCGGGCCCGGTCGCTCCGGTCGGCTGGGTGCAGAACGTGCTCGCCTATGCCAGGACCCAGATCCCGCCGGCCAAGATCGTCCTGGGCATCCCGCTTTCCGGCTACGACTGGCCGGCCGGCGGTGACGGCACGGTCGTCACCACCCAGCAGGTTGCGCAGCTCGTCGCCCAGCACCAAGCGGTGGTGCGATTCGATGCGCGGAGCCAGTCGCCCACACTCAGCTACGACGACTCCGCCGGGCGCTTCCACCAGGTGTGGTTCGAAAACGCGGCGAGCACGCGCGCCAAGCTGGATGCCGCGCGGGCGGCCGGCATCGGCGGCGTCTACTTCTGGATGTACGGGCCGGCCGACCCCGGTACCTGGGCCCAGCTGAGCGAGGCGTTCCCCCGCGCGACCGGCGGGCGGTGAGCGGGATGCTGCCGTGGTGGGCCTGGGCGTTGGCGATCGTCGGCGTCAACTTCATGCTGTGGGGCCTGGTCGGACTGTGCCGGCTCGCCGAGCCGTTCGCTGTCGAAGCCCGCCGGCTGCATCGGCGGATGCGGCGCGCTGCCCCGCTTCCGCCCCGCGGCCGCACGGGCCTGTGTCTGCCCGCAGGCCCGGACTGGCGGCTGCTCGTGGGCCGTCCGCCGCGCCGGGCCGTCCGCGACCGGATGACGGTCGACGATGTCGCCGTGCTGATCCCGGCCCACAACGAGGCCGCGGTCATCGGGCAAAGCCTCGCCGCCATCGTCAGCCTGGTGCCGCCCGCGAACGTCCATGTCGTCTCCGACGGCTCCACCGACCGCACCGCCGAAATCGCGGAGGAAGCCGGAGTCCGGGTCCTGCGGACGCCGCAGAACCTGGGCAAGGCCGGTGCCCTGGAGATGGCGATCCGCCGGTTCGAACTGGCGCGCCGGTTCGCGGCGGTGCTGTTGCTGGACGCCGACACGAGAATCGAACCCGGATACTTCGACGCGGCGCTGCCGATGTTCGACAATCCCGAGGTCGTCTCCGTCGCCGGCTGCGTGCGCACCGAGTTCGAACGCGATCTTTCCAGCCTGGGGTCGTTGCTGGTCGCGCATCGCCAGCGCGTCTACTCGATCGGCCAGCGGCTGCTGAAGTACGGACAGACCTGGCTGCACCTCAACGCCACCCACATCGTGCCCGGCTTCGCCAGCCTCTACCGCAGCGACGTCCTCCCGCAGATCGACATCAACCCGCCCGGCCTGGTCATCGAAGACTTCAACATGACGTTCGAGGTGTACCGCAAGCGCCTCGGAAAAGTCGGGTTTTCCTTGCGGGCGACCGCTGTCACCCAAGACCCGGACCGGCTCGGCGACTACCTGCGCCAGATCCGGCGCTGGTCGGTCGGCTTCTGGCAGACCGTGTGGCGCCACCCGCCTCGGGCGGACCTGTTCACCGCCATGCTGGTGCTTCTGCTGGCCGAGCAGGTGCTGAGCAGCGTGCTCTACCTGGTGCTGCCGGCCGTGGTGGTCGTGCTCCTCGTGCCGTATCTGCCGGGCGATCCGCTGTCCTCGCTGGCCGGGCTGCACTCGGTCCTCGCAGCGCACGTCAGCCTGCCGGTGCTCGCGATCGGCGTGTTGGCACCGGACTATTTGCTCACCTGCTTGGCGGCTGCGCTGGAGCGAGAGCCTCGCTTGCTGCGCTACGGCCCGTTGTTCCTGCTTGTGCGGTTCGCCGACGCGGCGATCTTCCTTTACGCCATAGTGCGGGCGCGGTTCACCCACTCCAGCGGCCGGTGGCGCAGTCCGGCCAGGCGTGCCGCGCGCCCTGGACTTGGTCCGGAAGCAGGATGAGCCCATGATGCGCGTCGCGGTGATCATCACCCGGCTGGCGGGCGGAGCAGGGGCGCTCGCGCTGCGCGGCGCGCAGTCGCTCGATCCCGCCCGCTGGCAGGTCGCCGTGGTGACCGGCGCAGGGCAGCGCCGCCTGCTGGACGCGGCGATCCGCAGCGGAATCGAGGTTCTCGTCGAGCCGTCGCTTCGGGCGCCGATCAGCCCCGCGGACGACCTGGCCGCGTTGCACCGCTTGACCGGGCTGTTGCGTTCCCGGGGATTCGATGTCGCGCATACCCACTGCGCCAAGGCCGGCGTCCTCGGCAGGCTCGCCGCCCATCGGGCCGGCATTCCCCGCGTCGTGCACACCTATCACGGCTTTCCCTTCCATCCCTACCAATCCTCGGCACGCAGGCAGCTTTACGTCGCGATCGAGCGTCGGCTTCGGCACCTCACTGACGTGACGCTCTGCGTGGGCGCGGCGGTGGCCGCGGAAGCGGTTCGGCGGGAACTCACCGACCCGCGCCGAGTACGCACCATCGGGGTAGTCGTCGACCAGCCAGCCAGCCGCGACGACGCGCGGGCCAGGGCCGCCGCGCGCGACGACCTGGGAATCTCCGCCGAAACGACCGTGGTCGGCTCAGTCGGCCGTCTCACGTATCAGAAGGCACCCGAGGACTTTCTCACCGCGCTGCACCTGCTGAATCGCGCACGCACCGTCGGCGTATGGGTCGGCAGCGGCGATCTGGCCTCGCGCACCGCGCGGCTGGCCCGGTCGCTTCTCGGCGACAACGCCGTCCTCACCGGGGAGCGCGCCGACGTCCCGTACCTCCTGCCCGCCTTCGACGTGTTCGTGCTCGCCAGCCGGTACGAGGGTCTCCCGACCGCATTGGCCGAAGCGATGGCCGCCGGTGTTCCCGCGATCGCCACGGCCGTCAATGCCGTGCCGGACCTCCTCGTCCCCGGCGAGACCGGGCTTCTCGTGCCGCCGGAACGACCGGACCTGCTCGCGGAGGCGGTCGATCATCTGCTCAGTTCTCCCGCCACGGCAGCAAGATTCGCCCGCAATGCGCGAGCACGCGTGTCGGGCCGGTACACCGAAGCCGCGTTGCGCGCCGAACTGGAAGCCGCCTACGCCCGACCGCGCGCGATCTCCGGCTTGTGAGACGGGCACTCTGCGCTCCTGCCCTTGGCTGCCACGAAGGAGCAGGTCCCGCTTGCCAGCTGCTGCGGGATCATCACGTTCCCGGTCGACGGACCGCCAACGGCGATCGAACGTCTTTCTATGCCGATGTGGGTGTCGTTGTGGCGAGCGTTGGGGCGGTTCTGGGCGACGAGGCTGCCGGCGTGTCATCGGGATTTCATGGGCCGTCGTTAGGTTTGCCCGGCCGGTCGGTGGACTGTCTTGTGGAGGGACGCATGGGGATCGCGGGAGATCGCGTGTTCGGCCGGTCCCGGTCGCATGTGCTCGCGGGCGCGCTCGCGCAGGAGGAGCAGGTCACGAGCTTCGCGGCTGGCGCGCGGCCGGCGGAGAAGGCCGCGCGGAACGGAACCGCGAGGGCACGGGCGTCGTCGTGCCGGTCGTCGCGATGGGGGTGGCGGTGCGTCGCAGGAACGTATTGATCTCGGCGGGCAGTGTGGCCGTGCTGTTCATCGCGGCCCTCACGGTCGTGGTGGTCGACAGCAGCCACACGCCCGAGCAGGCAGTCCGGGACTACCTCACTCTGATCGCGCAAGGAGACGCGACCGCGGCCAACGCGCTGGTCGACCCGCACGGCCACACCGGGGACGGTGAGGTCGACCCGGCACGCCTGGTCGACGGGCTTCGCTCAGCCAAGGCGCGCATCACCATCAACAGGCTCCTCACGTCGAGCGACCCATCCGCGGACATCGTGACGGTCGACGTGGACTACTCGCTGTCGGGCGGCCACGGCAACGCGGCGTTGCGGGTGCGGCGTGAGCCCAACAGGTTTGGCGTGTTCACCCGCTGGCGGGTCATCGACCCTCTGCTCGTGCCGGTGGCCGTCCAGACCAACACGCCAGCCTTCGACACCGCTCACCTCGGCGCCGCCGAGGTGCCCGCGACGACGATGGCAGTGCAGCGAGACCCACACCGCGACCGTCACCTTCACTCGAGACTAGGGCCGACCAGCTTCCGAGCTGACGGGCATCGAAATGCCGCGTGCAACCCGCCGCTCCCGGGCCGCGGGCACGCCCTGTCATGGCTTGCCGCACGTTCGTCGAACGCGGCGTTCGCCAATCGGCGGCACGATAACCTGTTCCACTTTTGCACTGCCGTCGGCAGCCACACGACCGGCAAGATGTTCCCATGACGGCGCGGGCGACGCTGAAGGACCGCCCAGCGCGAAGCGGAGGACGACCGACTCGAAAGCGCGGCGAGCAAAAGCCACACTTGATCGCGAGGAACGCCGTACTGCGGTCGAAGATGATCAACATGCGCGTTCAGAATCCACGAACAAGTGCGTTCAAAACTCGCGGACATAATCAGGTGGGGTCGATCCGCTGGGCCCTCACCGACCCGCTGCACAAGGGCTCGACGATCGCCCGATGAACAAAGTCCTCGCGCGGCTCTGCGCGCTTGCCGGCGCGTTGGTTGGCCCGCTCGCGCCGTTCCGGAGGGTCTGTCAAACGAGTTCCGTCAGCGTCGCGGCCCGATCGGCAATGATCGGGTGCGGTGGTCATTTGCGTTGTTCGAGGCGGTAGCTGCCGTTGTTGCCGAGGACGAAGCGCTCCATCGGGTAGTACGTCCGGTAGCAGCCGACTTTGAACACGCACAGCGCGATCTTGGCCTGCTTCACCAGCGTTGCTTCGTAATGGACGGAGCCGGGGTAGGTGAGCTGGTTCTGAATGAGGCCCTGGTAGTCGGCGACTCCGCCGCCGTCTTGTTTGAGGTAGTCGTAGTGGCGGATGTTGCTGACGGTTTTCCCGTCGTAGCACCAGTCGACCCGCACTGCCCATTGCACTGCGGTGGCGTGGGTGGTGCTGGGGTAGCTGATGTAGCGGTCGGCGGAGGTGCAACTGACCTTGGCCGATGCGCCGGTCGTTGCTGCGGCTTGACCGCTCAGCGCCGTGGTTAGCAACGCGGTCGCGCACGCGCCAGCGGCGACGGGACGGAACACGTTTCGAAGCACCTGCATCGCAACCCCCACGTAAAGACGGTGCTCACCGAGTGTGGGCACTTCAGTTCGGAGCGTAATATTATGGACGTATCCGGTCAACAGCCCCGATCGAGTAGTAAGCGGACACGAGCCGACCGTGTCCACAGTGGTCACTGCGGGCTCGGTCCGAAACGGACGCCCGCGCCGGTCAGCGCTTTGCCGGTGGCTCCCGGCCCGAGCACGACGGCTTCGTAGCCGCCGTTCAGGAACAGCATCCCCATTCGCTTGTGCCGTCCGCAGCGCCGGACCAGCCCGCGTAGCTGATGCAGGCCGGCGCATACCCGCGCACCGTGGCGTAGTACTTGTAGTCGCCCTGGTCGATGATGTTCCGGCTGGAATCCTCGGAGTCGCGGTACAGGCTGGCCATGGTGTCGGTCGGGGTCCCGATCGCGGTCCACTTGATCGTGGCTACGCAGTTGTAGCCGCCCGATTTGTATAGCAGGTACACGCCCGCGTAGGCCTTGCCGTTCCACGTCGCCGGTCTCGAGTCGATCACCTGATAGCCCGCCCCGCACACCTCCTCGGGGGTGTAGGGGTTGGTGGTGACGGCGTTCGCCGGGCTGGCAGCCAGCCCGGCGAACAGCGCCATCGTTCCGCCCAGCGCGAGGGCCCTCCCCGTTCTCCGCTGCATTGCTCCCCCTCCGGTCGCTCCCCTCGGACGACAGAGAGTGATGGCCATCAGGTCGGACTCGTTGCCCTACGCGAGCTGCCAGTTGTGGGACAGGATGTGCCGGGGCCGGTGGGCGTGCATGTGCGGGATGCCGGCCAGCTGCCCGCGACGGCGGAGCATGATCTTGATCCCGCTAGGTTGGAGATGTTGCCCGCCTCGTTCGGCCAGGAAATCGGCGAGCTGGCTGACGGCGAGTTCGTAGTTGCAGCGGGTGGTGTGGGGTTTGTTGTCGGCGCGGAGGCTGCGGTCCCACTCCTCGAGGTAGGAGCGCCACAGGTCGCTGGCCGGGCGGGGCAGACCCTGTTTGGTCAAATTGGTCGGCATGAGGAGAGCCTCCAGTCAAGGTGTCACCGAGCGCTGTGCTAGACCGGAAGGACACCTGCGACCACATGAAAAAACGGGTTCCCGCTGCGCTGAGCTGCGGAAACCCGTCGTCCGGTCGGGCTGACAGGATTCGAACCTGCGACCCCTTGACCCCCAGTCAAGTGCGCTACCAAACTGCGCCACAGCCCGGACTCCTCACTTCCCGGAGCAACCCCCGCGAAGTGCGATGCGACTACTCTAGCGGGTCGGCTGATTGCCCCCGCAATGAGGTACCCCCTTGCCGTTGACCTGCGCAAACTCTGCGCCGTGAACTCAAACCCGGCAGAGTGCGGACAACAGGGTGGACAGAGCGGGCCACGGGATCGGGGGCACAGGGTGACGGAAGACGACGCCGGCGTGATCGGGCGTTCGGTCGGGGAGCCGGAGGTGTTCGCGGCGATCTTCGACCGGCATGCGCCGTATCTGCACCGGTATCTCGCCCGGCGGCTGGGGCGCGATGTCGCTGACGATGCGCTCGCCGAGACCTTCTTGGCGGCGTTTCGGCGGCGGGCGCGGTACGACCGGCAGCGTCCCGATGCGCGGCCGTGGTTGTACGGCATCGCGACCAACGTCGTGGCTCAGCATCGGCGCGACGAGGTTCGCGAGTACCGGCTGCTGCGTGTCGTCCGGCCGCAGCCGCACGCCGAGGCGCATGACGACGACGTCGCGGCGCGGGTCGTGGCGGAGGCGCGGGGGCCGGAGCTCGGGGCGGCGCTGGCGGCGCTCGCAGACGGGGACCGGGACGTTGTCCTGCTTACCGCGGCTGAGGGGCTTTCTTACGAGGAGGTCGCGGAGGCACTCGGCATTCCGGTCGGCACTGTCCGGTCCCGGCTGAATCGCGCCCGGCGGAAGTTGCGGGCCGCGCTCGGCACTGATTCGGAGGAGGTTTCCGTACATGGATGAGCTGAAGATGGTCCGGGAGCGCGCGGCGGCAGTGCCGTTGCCTGCGCTGGACGACCTGTCGGCGGCGCGCGAGAAGCTGTTGCGGGCGGCCGCGGCAGAAGTCAAAGCCGAGCGCCGCAAGAAGTTCGGTTGGGCTGGGGCGGGGGTGGCCGGGATCGCGGCGGCGATTACAGCGGTCGCGGCGCTGGGGCCGTTCGGCAGTGCGCAGACTGCGGCGGCTGACCCGGTGCGGGTGCTGCACGACGCCGCGGCCGCCGCCCTGAACAATCCGGACGCGCCGCCACGCGGGGATCAGTTCCTCTACGTCAAGACGCAGACTCCGGCCGGCACTCGCGAGGAGTGGCTGTCGGCGGACGGGGAGCAGGACGGCTACGTCCGGGCCGACGGCAAGGGGATGCCGGCGCCGGTGTGCGTCGACGGGAAATACCACCCGGCCGGGGAGAAACTGCCGGAGCCGAAGCAGGGCTGCCAGAAAACTCCGGCCTACCGCAAAGGACTTCCGGCGACGACCGATCAGATGTACAAGTACCTCGGCGGCGGGTCGGCGGCGATGGGGGCCAAGGTGGGCCAGCTGTCCAGCGAGAGCTACCTCGCGCCGCAGTCGCGGGCGGCGATGTACAACGCGGTCGCTGAAGTGCCGGGGCTGACGGCGGTCGAGAACGCGAAGGATCCGGCCGGGCGGGCGGGGATCGGGGTCAGCTGGCAGGGGACCACGCTGGTATTCGACCCGGCAACGCATGCGTACCTGGGCACCACGGCCGAAGCGCTGGTCGGGTACGGGATCGTGGACCGTCCCGGGCAGTTGCCAGGCTGACGGGGCAGACCGGAGCTGGGGGTGCGGGCCGCACCCCCAGCGATCCGGTCAGCCGGGATTTCCGGCGTGCGTCAAGGTTTCCCAAGCGACGAACAGAGTGTTCGTCCCTTCTGGACGGTCCTGGTCGGTCAGCTTCCCGGTCTCCGGCATAGCTGCGCCCATCCGGCCGTGCAGCGCGTTGTACGCCACCTCGGTCACCGGTCCCAAGCCGAGGTTCAGCTTCCCGCCGCACAACGAGGCGGGCGCCCTCGCGCCCAGCTCGTACTTCGCCTGGAACTCGAACCCGGCCTGCAGCCGCTTCCCGATGTCCGTCGAGTACAGGTCGGCGCCCTGAATCCGGGAGGTCTCGGCGATGTCGGCGATGGACGCCAGACCGTAGCCGGTGTGGGTGAAGTCGCGGCAGGTTTCCTGTGCCAGGCCGGCGGTGAACGTCGACTGGCCCTGCCAGTACTTCACGATCTGCGCCTTCGTCTTCAACCCGCTGCTCGCGGTGGTGTGCGGCAGCGCGCCGTCGCTCGGCAGATACACATACGCGGCCGCACGGTCGCGGTAGCGGGTCATCGCGGCGTCGTAGCTGGCGCGATCGTCGAGGAACACTGAGATGCCGACCGCGGCCTCCATCATGACCAGTTCCCAGTTTCCGTTGCTGTTGCTGCCTTTCGCCACAGTCGGCAGGTATACGTTGCGCAACATCGCGGCGAACTTGGCTTCGTTCGGCCACTTCTGGTAAGTCGCCTTGATCAGCTCGCCCGCCCGCGCCCACGACGCGCCCGCCCAGCCGGTCTGCAGCGGGGCGTTGCTGTTGGTGTGTTCGGTGATCGTGGCGGACCAGGCGTCCATGATCGCGACGGATTTCTCGGCATACCGGGAATCCTGGGTCACATACCACGCCAGCGCGTCGGTGTACGCGGCGATGGCGTCCTGGCGTTCGTCCGTGCAGCCGTTGTTCGGATTCGAACGCGAACCGCAATCGACGTCGGCGCGCGGTTTGGGCTGCCGGGAGAGCGAGGCGTACGGGCTGGCCAGCATCTGCTCGGATGCGGCTTTCCACGGCTGTGCGCCGGTTTTCACTTTGTCGCGAACGAAATCGAGCTGGTTCTTGCTGACCAGCACGCCGGGGTGGACGAACGGGGCGGCGACGGCGGGAGCCGCGCACAGGCCGAAGGTCAGCGGTACGGCGCCGAGAGCGGCGAGGGCTCTCCGGAACAGGATGCGGGACAACGGTCCTCCTTGACCAGGTATTCCGGCGGCGCCGGCCCAGTTTCCGGGGCCGGCGCGAACCGGGTCAAGAAGGTTCCCGCTGAAAGGGATGCGGTGCGCGGCGAATGCGTTATTTGCCGGTGTACGTCGCTTTTCCGGGACCGTCGGCGAGGAACGATTTCACCGCGCCGCGAAGGTCTTCGGTGTGGTACAGCTCGGCGGCGATGGTGGTGACGTGCGCGTTCGCCTCCGGCACCCCGCCGTGTTCGAAATGCGCCAGGATGCGCTTCGTCGCGGCGTGCGCCTGAGTCGGCCCTTCGGCGAGCTGACGGGTGAACTCCCGCGCGGCCTCGTCGAAACCGTCGTTCGGCAGCACCCGGTTGACCACGTTCCACCGCTCCAGGGTCGCGGCGTCGAACGGTTCGCCGGTGAAGACGAACTCCTTCGCCCGCGCGACGCCGGCCCGCGCGGCGAGCCGTTGCGTGCCGCCCATCGTCGGGGTCAGACCGACGACCTTCTCCACCAGGCCGAACTTCGCGCGCTCGGCGGCGAGCAGCAGATCGCATGCCATCGCCACCTCGAACGCCCAGGTCAGGCACAGGCCGTGGGCGGCGAACACAGTCGGGAAGGGCAGCGCGGCAAGGCGGTCCGGCACCGTCAGCAGCTGGTCGAACAGCACCTTCGCCTCGACCGCGGACGGCTGGGCGTCGAACAGCGCGACATCGACGCCACCGCTCACCACGCGGCCTTCGGCGCGGATCAGCAGCGCACGGGCGGGCTCCTCCTCCAGCGAGCCGATCGCGTTCAGCAGCGCGTCCTGCAGCGCCACGGTGTAGAGGTTCAGCGGCGGTTCGTCGATGGTGAGCACGGCAAGCCCGCCGTCGCGCTCCAGCTTGGTCATGCTTGCTCCTCGTTCGCGGTCAGCTCGTCCCAATACGCCTGTGCGGTCGGCCGCCATTCCACGTGCTTGCGGTGGAACAGCTCGGCCGCCTTGGCCCCGCTCCATCCCGCGGGCAGCAGGTCGTCGGGCAGCTGCGGGTCCAGGAACGGGAAGCGACGCCATTCGTGCACGAGCTCGGTCTGCGCGCGCAGCACCGCGGGCGCGCCGGCAGGGGAGACGCCGGTGAACCGGTCGATGAAGTCCTCGTAGCGGTCGGTCAGCTCGGACAGGTCCCAGGACCGCTCCACCATGCTGTCCTGGCCGCCGATCGCGCCGTAGTCCGCGGTGAACGACATCGCCTGCGCCTCCAGGCCCAGCTCGGAGACGATCTGCTGGGCTTCCGGCTCGCGGCTCGGGTCCGGGCTCACCCACACCCCGGCCACCGGAGACCCGAAACCGGCCCAGGTCAGCCGGGTGCGCAGGCGGTGGCGCAGGTCGCGTTTCGCTTCCGGCACCGAGACGATCAGCATCAGCCAGCGGCCTTCCCAGCCGCGCGCGTCGCGGCCGAAGGCGTATATCCGGTCGGCCCCCTCGGTGAGCAGCCGCCGCCCGGGCGGGGTCAGCGACCAGCGGACCCGGCGGCCGACCCGCTCGGATACCAGCCAGCCCTCGGCCGAGGACCGGGCCAGCGCCTGCCGGGCGGACTTCTCCTCGATGTCGAGCATCCCGAGCGCTTCGACCAGCAGCGACGTCCACACCGGACGGTCGCGCGGCAGCACGTACTCGCCCAGCACTGTCATCAGCAGCGACCGCGCGCTGGCATGGCTCACTTCCCGGCGTCTGCTGACCGTCGGCCGAGGCGCCCGCTGCTTCCCCTGGCCGTGCGGGACCGGGGCGGGTTCCGCCATCGTTTTCACCGACCTCACTGCTGTTCGCTCTGCCTGGCAACCCGCCCAGAGTACCCACCCGGAGTGACGGATCCGACACACGGCACGCGGCGTGGCCGCTGCCCGTACACTCGTTCCCGACATGAGCGCCACACTCGTCGCGAAGGACCTGGCCGCGGGCCACGGTGACCGCGTTCTCTTCTCCGGCCTTGATCTCGTCGTCGCCCCGGGCGAGGTGATCGGCCTGGTCGGCGTCAACGGCGCCGGCAAGTCCACTTTGCTGCGCACGCTGGCCGGGCTCGCCCGCCCGGAATCCGGCGAGGTGCGGCTGAACCCGCCGGCGGCGACGGTCGGGCACCTCCCGCAGGAGCCTGAGCGACGGCCCGGGGAATCGGTGCGCGCGTTCCTGGCGAGGCGCACCGGGGTGGCGGAGGCGCAAGTGGCGCTGGACGCTGCCACCGAGGCGCTCACCGCCGGCGAGGACGGCGCGGACGACGCCTACGGGACGGCGCTGGACCGCTGGCTCGCGCTCGGCGGCGCGGACCTGGACGAACGATCCGACGAAGTCGCCGCGGATCTGGGCCTGGCGGTCGACCTGGAGCAGCCGATGGTGTCGCTGTCCGGCGGGCAGGCCGCGCGCGCCGGGCTGGCGTCGCTGCTGCTCAGCCGGTACGACATCTTCCTGCTGGACGAGCCCACGAACGATCTCGACCTGGACGGGCTGGCCCGGCTGGAGCGGTTTGTGACCGGGCTGCGTGCGGGAACGGTGCTGGTGAGCCATGACCGGGAGTTTCTGGCCCGCACGGTGGACCGGGTCGTGGAACTGGATCTGGCGCAGCGCCAGGTGCGCGCGTACGGCGGCGGCTACGAGTCCTATTTGGAGGAACGGGCGGTCGCGCGGCGGCACGCTCGCGAGGAGTACGAGCAGTACGCGAACACCCGGGAGTCGCTGGAGGCGCGCGCGGGGATGCAGCGCGCGTGGATGGAGAAGGGCGTCAAGAACGCCCGGCGCAAGGCGACCGACAACGACAAGGTCGGTCGCAAGTTCCGCAGCGAGTCCACCGAGAAGCAGGCCGCGAAGGCCCGGCAGACGGCGCGGCTGATCGAGCGGCTGGACGTGGTCGAAGAGCCGCGCAAGGAGTGGGAGCTGCAGATGGAGATCGCCGCCGCGCCGCGGGCCGGTGCGGTGGTCGCGACGCTGCGCGGGGCGGTGGCGCGCCGCGGCGAGTTCACGCTGGGACCGGTGGACCTGCAGATCGACTGGGCGGACAAGGTCGCCATCACCGGCGCGAACGGCGCGGGAAAGTCGACGCTGCTGGCCGCGCTGCTCGGCCGGCTGCCGCTGGAGGAGGGCAGCGCCGCGCTTGGCCCGGGCGTGGTGGTCGGCGAGGTGGACCAGGCCCGCCGGCTGTTCCTCGGCGACCTGCCGCTCGTCGACGCGTTCGCGAAAGAGGTCCCGTCGCTTGCGGACGCGGAAGTCCGTACCCTGCTGGCGAAATTCGGCCTCAAGGCGGCGCACGTCCTGCGCTCCGCGGCGACGCTGTCGCCCGGCGAGCGCACCCGGGCGGGGCTGGCGCTGCTGCAGGCGCGCGGGGTGAACCTGCTGGTGCTGGACGAGCCGACGAACCATCTCGACCTGCCCGCGATCGAACAGCTCGAGTCCGCTTTGGACAGTTACCCGGGCACGCTGCTGCTGGTGACGCACGACCGCCGGATGCTGGACGCGGTCTCGGTGACCCGCCGGCTCGAGGTGGCCGGGGGACGGGTCGCGGAGCGTTAGCCGACGTTCGGCGGGAAACCGGAAAAGAAGGTGGCCGCGGCATTCCCGCCGTCGCTACGGTTTCCGCATGGAGTTCAGCGAGGACGACGCGGCCGCGGTCTACGACGTGACGAACCCCTGGCGCGCCGAGCCGGGCACGAGCGACGCGTTCTACACCGGCCATGCGATGGCCGCCGGGTCCGTGCTCGACGTCGGCTGCGGCACCGGCCAGATGCTGCACCTGCTGCGCCGGCAAGGACATCATGGCCGGCTCGCCGGGATCGACCCGGACCGCGCGGCACTGCGCCGGGCGCGTCGGCGAACCGACGTCGAGTGGGTCGAAGGCCCGGCGGCGGACATTCCGTGGCGCGGCGAGTTCGAGCTTGCGACGATGGCGAACAACGCGTTCCAATGCCTGGTCACCGACGGCGACATCGCCGCTTCGCTCACCGCGGTGCGGGCGGCTTTGGCGGCCGGCGGTCGGTTCGTCTTCGAGACCCGGAATCCGCAAGCGCGGGCATGGGAGGCGTGGGCGGCGGCGGAACCGGTGCCGTTCGAGTACGACGGCCGCAGTCTCGCCACGTGGTGGGAGGTCGAGTCCGCGGAAGACGGGGTCGTGACGTTCACCGAAACGGTCGGCGAACTCGACCGGACCACCCCGTTGCGCGCGGACCGCGCGACCCTGCGGTTTCTCGACGTCGACCCGCTGAACGCGGCGTTGCGCCGAGCCGGGTTCGCCGTCGAGCACCAGTACGGCGATTTCTCCGGCGGGCCGCTGACCGAGACGAGCCAGTCGATCGTCACCGTCGCGCGGGCTGGCTAGGGGCGGTCGGTGAGGTAGCCGCCCATCGTCGTGAAGTACTCCGCCGCGGGAAGCTCGCGGTCGTCGGCGGTGCGGACGCGTTCGATCCGCAGGCCCGGCGACTGGCCTCGGCGCGCTTCCGGACCGGCGACGACGACCACGCCCTCTCCTTCGCGGATGAAGATGCGGCCGGGCGTTCCGCCGTAGTTCCCGTCGGAGACCGAAGCACGCACGATGCGCAGTTTTTCGCCGCGGTGGTAAGTGAAAGCGCTGGGGTACGGGTCGGACTGGGCGCGGACGAGCCGGTCCAGTTCCTCGGCGGACCAGGTCCAGTCGATCCGGCTGTCGCGCGCCGCGCGCTTGTGGAAGAAGCTGGCTTTCGACCGGTCCTGCGGCAGCGGGGTGAACTCGCCCGACTCGATCAGCCCGATGGCTTCCACCGTCAGCGGTTCGATGAGGTCGACGGTGCGGTGGAACAGATCGGTGGCGGTGTCGCGAGGCCCGACCGGCACCGCGCGCTGGGCCACGATCGCGCCCGCGTCGAGTTCGCCGTCCATCAGGTGCGCGGTGACGCCGACTTCCGGTTCGCCGTTGATCAGCGCCCAGATGATCGGCGAGAAGCCGGCGTAGGCGGGCAGCAGTGAATCGTGCACGTTGAGCGTGCCGTGGCGGGGCAGGTCGTAGATCTCCGGCGGCAGCCAGGTGCGCCAGTTGTTGGCGACGATCAGGTCGAGGTCCGCCGCCTTCAGCGCGGCGAGCAGTTCGGCGTCGTCCGGACGGGTGCGCAACAGCGTCGCGATCCCGTGCTCCGCGGCCAGCTCGGCCACCGAGTCGCTCCAGATCCGTTCGTAGGCGTGGTCGCTCGGCGGGTGGGTCACCACCAGCCGCACGTCGTGACCGGCGTCGAGGAGGGCCTTCAGGGTGCGGTGTCCCCAGGTCTGGTAGCCGAACATGGCCACGCGCATCGGCGGTGCACCTTTCGTGGTCGGGGCGGACAACCCCGGACACTACTAGCTGAGCCTAACCTAACTTGGGTCGGGTTTCTTGGCTCTGATGCCGGGAAGGGGTCCTTGAGGGAATCTGACTCCCTCGAGGACCCCTTCCCGGATCTGCGCCTGGCAGGGCTGAGCTTCAGCTGGGGGAGCGGGTCGATCTGCGGAACCGGCTGGGATCCGGAGACGATGGGCTACCGGCGGGCATCGCGGCTGCTGCCGTCGGACGCCTTCACCTCGGGTGACTCCTCGCCGTCCGCTGGCGGCGCAACCGCGGCTGACGGCGCGGGCTCGCCGAACCGCGCCAGCGCGAGCGCCGCGGTGACCGCCAGGACAAACCCGGCCAAAGCGACGACCGCGAACCCGGGCCGCGTCCGGTCTCCGAGCATCAGGACGCCGATCAGCGACGGCAGGACAGTCTCGCCGAGCACCATCATCGCGGTCGCCGTGGTCACGCTGCCGCGCTGGAGCGCGGTCGCGAAGAAGAGCATGGCCAGTCCGCCGGCGACCGCGACGACGTACAGCGCCGGGTCGCGCAGCAGGTCGAGCGGCGCGAGGCTCGGGATCACCCGGCCGGCGACCGCGACGAGACCGAAGCAGAGCCCCGCGATCAGGCCGAGACCGGCCGTGCGGACGCGGTCGCCAGCGCGTCCGATCAGCAGCCCGGCGACGCCGAGCACGACAGCGGCGCCGGCCAGCGCGATCCGGAAGCCGAGCCCGACCGCGCTGGATCCTTCGCTCTCGGCGGAGGAACCCAGCAGCGCCAGCCCGGCGCAGACGACGACCACGGCCGTCCACTCCCGCGCGCCGAGCCGGACCCCGAACACCCGCACCGCGACAGCGGTGACCGCGAGGCTGGCGGCCTGCGTCGCCTGGACGAGAAACAGCGGGAGGACGTGCAAGGCAGCGATCTGCGCGACGAACCCGACGGCGTCCAGCGCGAGGCCGACGACGTACCGCCACTGCCGCAGCACCCGCAGGAGCAGTCGTGGATCGACTCTCGCGTGACCCGCGTCGGGCGCGGCCTTCGCGGCCACCGCCTGCATGACCGAAGCCACGCCATAGGCGACCGCGGACAGCAGCGCGCACAGGAATCCCCACACCATGAGGGCGAGGATATTCCTGCCCGGCGGCGGCAGGCCCGCGGCCATGACCGAGGTGCCGCGGGCGGAACCTGGCCCGCGGACGACGTCCCCGGGCGCGATCGCCGCCTGCCCGGTCGAATGGCGCCGCGCGAGCTCAACGACGGCTCGGCAGGGGAGTGACCCGCGCCGGTTAGGCTGCGGGCATGGCAGACCAGCTCTACTTCCGCCAACTGCTCGCCGGCCGCGATTTCGCCGTCGGGGACCCGGTCGCGACCCAGATGGTGAACTTCGCCTACCTGATCGGCGACCGGGAGGCGGGCGAAGCGGTGCTGGTCGACCCGGCCTACGCGGTCGGCGACCTGGTGGACACGCTGGAAGCCGACGGAATGCGGCTCACCGGAGTCCTCGCGACGCACCACCATCCGGATCACGTCGGCGGCGAGATGATGGGGTTCTCGCTGCCCGGGATCTCGGAACTGCTCGCGCTGCGCCCGGTGCCGATCCACGTGAACTCGCACGAACGCGAATGGGTGCGGCGGGTGACCGGGGTATCGGAGAGCGACCTGCGCTCGCACGACCACGACGACGTCGTGACGGTCGGTTCGATCGACATCCGGCTGCTGCACACCCCCGGTCACACCCCGGGCAGCCAGTGTCTCCTGGTCGAGGACCGGCTGGTCTCCGGCGACACGCTGTTCCTGGAGGGCTGCGGGCGGACCGACTTCCCGGGCGGCGATTCGGACGCGATTTTCCGCAGCCTGCAATGGCTCGCGACGCTGCCGGGGGACCCGGTGGTGTATCCGGGGCACCAGTACTCGCCGGAGTCGTCGGCTTCGCTTTCGCGGGTGAAGGGGACGAATTTCGTGTTCCGGCCCCGGTCGCTGGAGGAATGGCGGCGGCTTTTCGCCGGATGACCTCGAGCCTGCTGATCCCCGGCGCAATCGCGCGCCTGCAGAGCTCGGCCTTCCACGGCGGCAGGTCCGTGAAGGGCCCCTTGAGGGAATCCAAGTCCCTCAAGGGGGCCTTCACGGCCGGTTGGGCCGGCTGAGCGCGCGGCGGTCAGGTTTCGGCGATAGTCCGCGACAGCGCCAGCGCCACCGTCCGCACCGCCGGCGCGACCCGCTCGGTCCGCATCCGCGTCGCCCATCCCGAAATCGACACCGCTGCGACCGCGACTCCGGCAGCGTCCACCAGCGGGCTCGCCGCGCACACCACTCCGACGCCTGATTCCTCGCGCTCGAACGCGATCCCTTCCTCCCGGATTCGCGTCAGCTGGCGCCGGAGCAGGCCTGGAGCGGTGATCGTCCGCGGGCTGACCCGGGGGAGCCCGGCGTCGATCACGTGCGTCACGACCTCGTCCGGCGAGCACGACAGGATCGCCTTCCCGACGCCCGTCGCGTGCGCCGGGAACCGGCCGCCGATCCGGGACGGGAGGTCCGGCGCGTCCGGTCCGCGCAGCACGTCCAGGTACACCACCTCGGTGCCCTCCAGCACCGCCAGGTGCACCGTGTTCCGGGTGGCCTCCCGCAGGTCGGCCAGGTACGGCCGGGCGGCCTCCACCAAGCCCCGGCGACGCACCGCGAGCTGGCCGATCTCGAACAGCCGCAGGCCGAGCCGGACCGAACCGCCGTCGCGTTCCAGCAGGCCGGTGTCGGCCAGGTGCCCGGCGAGCCGGTGCACGGTGGTCTTCGCGAGGCCGGTCCGGCGCGCGAGTTCGGAGACGCCGAGCGCGTCGTCGCCGGGCCGGAACGCCTCCAGCAGTGCGGCGACGCGCGCGGCGACCAAGCCGTCGCCGTTCCGTCCAGTGGTACGCACAGGTTGAGTGTGCCGCATCCTGGCGAGCACCGTGCAGGCATGGCGGAACGCAAGGTGACGGCCGCGATCGTCGGCCCGGGCAACATCGGCACGGACTTGCTGGCAAAACTGCAGCGCAGCGAGCGCGTGGAAGTGCGGTACATGGTTGGCGTCGACCCGGCGTCGGACGGGCTCGCCCGGGCCGCGAAGCTCGGGCTGGAAACGTCGGCCGAGGGCGTCGACTGGCTGCTGTCACGCGCGGAGCTGCCGCAGCTGGTGTTCGAGTCGACGTCGGCCAAGGCGCACCAGGCCAACGCGCCGCGCTACGCGGCGGCGGGCATCCGGGCCATCGACCTCACCCCGGCCGCGGTCGGCCCGCTGACCTGCCCGGCGGTGAATCCGCCGGACCGGCTGACCGACCGCAACGTCAACATGATCACCTGTGGCGGCCAGGCGACGATCCCGATCGTGCACGCGGTCTCGCGGGTCGCGCCGGTGTCCTACGCGGAAATCGTCGCGTCGGTGTCGTCGCGGTCCGCCGGACCGGGCACCCGGGCGAACATCGACGAGTTCACCGAGACCACCGCGCACGCGATCGAGCGGGTCGGCGGTGCGGACAAGGGCCGCGCGATCATCATCATCAACCCGATGGACCCGCCGATGATCATGCGGGACACGGTGTTCTGCGCGGTCGACCCGGACGCCGACTTCGACGCGATCAGCGAATCCGTGCACCGGATGGTGAAGGACGTCCAGCAGTACGTGCCGGGCTACGCGCTCAAAGCCGAGCCGCAATTCGACCCGCCGCGGCCGGACTGGAGCGGCAAGGCGCGCGTCGGGGTCTTCCTCGAAGTCGCCGGGAACGGCGACTACCTGCCCAAGTATGCGGGCAATCTCGACATCATGACCGCCGCCGCCGCGCGCGTCGGCGATCTTCTCGCCGCACAGGAGGTGGCCGCGTGAGCGCGGACGTCCGGCTCGTCGACACCACGCTGCGCGACGGCAGCCACGCGATGGCCCACCAGTTCACCGAGCAGCAGGTGCGCGACACCGTCCGAGCTCTGGACGACGCGGGGATTTCGCTGATCGAAGTGACGCACGGCGACGGGCTCGGCGGCTCCACGTTCAACTACGGCTTTTCCTTGGTGGACGAGCGAAAACTGATCGCTGCCGCGGTCGACGAGGCGAAGCGGGCGAAGATCGCCGTGCTCCTGCTGCCCGGCCTCGGCACGGTCACCGATCTGCGCGCGGCGGCCGATCTCGGCGCGGGCGCGGTCCGGATCGCCACCCACTGCACCGAGGCCGACGTGTCCGTCCAGCACTTCGGCGCGGCCCGCGAACTCGGCCTCGAAACGGTCGGATTCCTGATGCTGTCGCACATGTCGGCGCCGGAGGACCTGGCGAAGCAAGCCCGGATCATGGTCGAGGCGGGTTGCCAGTGCGTCTACGTGGTGGACTCGGCGGGCGCGCTGATCCTCGAGGACGCGTCCGACCGGGTGGCCGCGCTCGTCGCGGAACTCGGCGACGAGGCCCAAGTCGGCTACCACGGACACCAGAACCTCAGCTTCGGCGTCGCGAACTCGGTGCTCGCGTACCGGGCGGGAGCACGCCAGATCGACGGCTCGCTCGCCGCGCTCGGCGCCGGCGCGGGCAACTCGCCGACCGAGGTCCTCGCCGCGACCTTCGAACGGCTCGGCGTGAAAACCGGTGTGGACAAAGACGTTCTGATGGAAGCCGCGGAGAACGTGGTGAAGAAGTACCTGACCCGGCTGCCGGTGATGGACCGGTCGTCGATCATTCAGGGCTTCGCCGGCGTCTACTCCAGTTTCCTGCTGCACGCCGAACGCGCTGCCGAGCGCTACGGCGTCCCGGCGCACGAAATCCTTTACCAGGTCGGTGAAGAGCGCTACGTCGGCGGCCAGGAGGACATGATCATCGACATCGCCCTGCGGCTGCGGGACGAGCGGGCTGCCGCTCAGTGAGCCCCGAACGCGTCGGCGCCGAGCACCAGCTGCACGCAGTGCTCGACCAGCCGCTCGCGGCTCACCTGCAGCGTGCCGTCGAGGTAAGCGATGAACACGTTGCTGAGCGCGCCGACGAGACCGATCGCCACGAGCTGGCGGCCGGTCTCGTCGCCGTGCGAAAGCTGCTGGCCGACGAGCGCGGTGAAGGCGGGCATCAGGTACAGCCCGCGCTGGGTGAGCGCCGGGTCGGTGAGCGGCGCGAGCAGCAGGACCCTGCCTTTGCGGGGGTCGTCGACGATCAGTTCGACGAACGCGGCGACCGCGCGTTCGGCGCGCAGGCGGGGCTCCTCGGAACCGGCCACCGCGTCCGCGAGCGCCTGCCGGGCCTGGTCGCCCACCTCGTCGTACACCGCGGACACGAGGCTTTCCCGGTCGGCGAAGCTCTCGTAGAAATAGCGCTCGGTGAGCTTCGCGGACCGGCAGAGCGCGCGCACGCTCACCGCGGCGCTGCCCTGGGTGCCGAGCAGGTCGAGACCGGCGGCGACCAGTTGCGCCCGGCGCTGGGCCTTGCGGTCGTCCAGCGTCGTGCCCGCCCACGTGCGGCCCGGCATATCCGCTCCCGTTCCAGTTGACTACGCCTGTTGTCACATTTTAGCCTGACAACGTCCGTAGTCAGTTCGCCAACTCGCCGAGGAGCCGCGATGACCCGGGAAGAGCCGGAGCCGCTGGGGCCGGATTCGCTGACCTGGAAGTACTTCGGCGACTGGCGCGGGCTCTTGATCGCGCTCTGGGCCGGGTCGATGCAGAACATGCACCCGGGCCTGGGCGCGGGCGTCGAGCAGCATTCGCGGTTCTTCGAGGAACGCTGGCAGCGGCTGTTCCGCTCGCTGTACCCGATCGGCGGCGTGGTCTACGACGGCCCGCGCGCGCACCGGACCGCGCTGGAAGTGCGCGGCTACCATGACCGGATCAAGGGCGTGGACGGGAAAGGCCGCCGCTACCACGCGCTCGACCCGGACACGTTCTACTGGGCGCATTCGACGTTCTTCGTCAGCACCATCCTCATCGCGGACCACTTCATGGGCGGCATCGGCGAAGAGGAAAAGCGCACGTTGTTCGACGAGCACGTGCGCTGGTGGCGGATGTACGACATGACGATGCGACCGGTCCCGGAGTCCTGGGAGGACTTCCAGCGGTACTGGAAGCACATGTGCGCCGAGGTGCTGGAGGACAACAAAGCCACCCGCGACGTGCTCGACCTGCGCGGCATCGCGAAACCGCCGTTTCTGCCGTGGCTGCCGGAGCTGCTCTGGAAGCCGGTCTCGGCGGTTATCGCGAAGAATTTCGTCTGGCTGACCGTGGGGCTGTACGACCAGGAAGTGCGGGACTTGCTCGGCTACCGGTGGACCGCGCGCGACGAGCGCCGGCACCGCCGGGCGGGCAAGCTGATCAACGCGGCGTTCGCGGTGGTCCCGCGCGATCGCCGCTACCACCCGCGGGCGCGGGCGGGCTGGCGGCGGGCGCGGGGCGAACTCGCCTCGAACGCGCCGCTGGTGGAAACGCCGCGCCGGAACCTGCCGCCGCTCGCCGAGCGGGGGAGACCGGAGCACTACTCGCCGGACGTGCCGTGAAGGGAACATTGAGGGACTCAGAGTCCC
Source organism: Amycolatopsis benzoatilytica AK 16/65 (assembly GCF_000383915.1). Lineage (NCBI taxonomy): Bacteria > Bacillati > Actinomycetota > Actinomycetes > Pseudonocardiales > Pseudonocardiaceae > Amycolatopsis > Amycolatopsis benzoatilytica. The sequence goes on along the minus strand of NZ_KB912942.1, from coordinate 2,870,389 downwards.
TCAATGTTCCCTTCACGGACCGCCAGATCAGGAGGGCTTGATGAAGCTGGGCTTTCATCTCGGGTATTGGGGCAGCGGCCCCATCCCGGGCGCGCAGGAGGCGGTGCTCGAGGCGGAACGGCTCGGGTTCGACTCGGTGTGGTCGGCCGAGGCCTACGGGTCGGACGCGTTCACTCCGCTGGCCTGGGCCGGTGCGGCGACCAGCCGGATCAAGCTCGGCACCAACATCGTGCAGATGTCCGCGCGCACGCCGACCGCGACCGCGATGACCGCACTGACCATGGACCACCTCTCCGGCGGCCGGTTCGTGCTCGGGCTCGGCGCGTCCGGGCCGCAGGTGGTGGAGGGCTGGTACGGCCAGCCGTATCCGAAGCCGCTGGCGCGCACCCGCGAATACGTCGAGATCGTGCGCAAGGTGCTGGCCCGCGAAGAGCCGGTGACGATCGACGGGCAGTTCTTCCAGCTGCCGCTGAAGGGCGGCACCGGGCTCGGCAAGCCGCTCAAGCCGACCGTCCACCCGCTGCGCGCCGATCTGCCGATCTACCTCGCCGCCGAAGGCCCGAAGAACGTCGCGCTCGCCGCGGAGATCTGCGACGGCTGGCTGCCGCTGTTCTTCTCGCCGAAATCGGACGCGTTCTACCGGGCCGCGCTCGAAGAGGGGTTCGCCCGGCCGGGCGCCCGGCGCGCCGGCCTGGACGGCTTCGAGGTCGCCGCGTCGGTGCCGGTGATCGTGCACGACGACGTCGAGGAAGCGGCGAGCTTCGTCAAGCCGGCGCTGGCGTTGTACATCGGCGGGATGGGCGCGAAGAGCGTGAACTTCCACCACGACGTCTTCGCCCGGCTGGGCTACGCGGACGTCGCTGACCAGGTGCAGGAGCTCTACCTGGCGGGCAGGAAAGAAGAGGCCGTCAAAGCGATCCCGACGTCGCTGGTCGAGGACACGTCGCTGATCGGGCCGCCGGAGAAGATCCGCGAGGACCTGGCGGCATGGGAGGACACCGTGGTGACCACGTTGCTGCTGCGCGGCGACGCGGGTTCGCTGGAGAGGGCTGCGAAAGCACTCTCTTGACCGCGCTGCCGCCCGCTTGGGCGGCACCGCGGGCCGAACTGCCAGGTCGGTCTCGGCGCTGGCGCCGAGACCTGGTGCCGGGCGAACACCGGACCGGTTGCTCGCCGAGCACTCCGGACGCACTGTCCTGACTGGACGGCTGTAATCGGCCCGGTACGGTCAGCGCATCACGACGGTGGCACGATTCCTCCCGACCACTACCGGGGACCGGCGAAGATCGATTAGGCATTGCGTTCGTCGTTCCGCCTTCGAGGAGGACCCTTGGCGTCGCTGTCCCGCCGCACGAGATTCCGCTACTCGCTCGGCTCCTTCGTCACCGGCGGGTTCGGCACCGTGCCGGGGCTGCTCCTGCTGCCGTATCTGACCGACACGATGGCGGTGCCCGCGGCGGCGGCCGGGATCATCGTGTTCGTGCCGAAGGCGTGGGACGTGGTGTTCAACCCGATCGCCGGCCGGCTGTCCGACGCCGACCTGGCCCGCACCGGCAGCAGGCGGCGGTTCCTGCTGCGCGGCGGGATCGGGGTGGCGATCCTGTTCGCGCTGCTGTTCGCGCATCCCGGCTTCGGCACGCCGGCGCTGGACGCGACCTATGTCGTGGTGCTGTTCTTCTTGTGCGCCACCGCGTACGCGTTCTTCCAGGTGCCGTTCAACGCGCTGCCCGCGGAGCTGACCGATTCCGCCGAGGAACGCACGAAACTCACCAGCGTCCGGATCGGCGTGCTGGCGGTGGCGGTGCTGGTGTCCGGCGGCGGCGCGCCGGCGATCACCGATGTCCTGCCCGGGGTGGCCGGCTACCGGGTGATGGGCCTGGTGATGGCCGTGATCATCCTGTTCGCCACGCTCGGCGTCTACTTCGGCTTGAAGGGCGCGCCGGTCGGCTCGCTGCGGCCGAACACCGTGCGGCTCAAGGAACTGGCGCGCACCATCGCGCAGTGGCGGTCGTTCCGCTGGCTGCTCGGCGTGTACTTCATCCAGGCGCTCGGCATCGGCACCGTGCTGGCCGCGATCCCGTACTTCGCGCAGCACGTACTGGGCAACCCCGCGTACCGGACGTACCTGTTCGTCGGATTCGTCGGGCCGGCGCTGATCACCATGCCGGTGTGGCCGCGGCTCGGCGCGCGCTGGGGCAAGCTGGCCGGGTTCCGCGTGGCCACCGCGTCGTTCTTCGTCGGCCTGGTCGCGATGTACTTCGCGGACAAGCTGCCGTTCGCCGCGACGCTGGTCTTCGTGGCGCTCGCCGGGGTCGGCTACGCGGGCATCTCGGTGTTCCCGCTGGCCATCCTGCCCGACCTGATCAGCGCGGAGGAGGAGCGGACCGGCGAGACCCGCGCCGGGATCACCGCCGGGGTGTGGACCGCGTCGGAAACGCTCGGCCTCGCGCTCGGACCCGGCCTGCTCGGGATCGTGCTGCAGATCGGCAGCTACGTGTCCAGCTCCGGTTCCGCGGTCGCCCCGCAGCCGCCGTCGGCGATCACCGCGATCCTCCTCGGCGCGTCGGTGCTGCCCGCGGTGCTGATCGCGCTCGGCATCCCGCTGCTGCGCCGTTCGGTCCTGGAGCCGGCGAAATGACCGACGTGCTCGCGCGGCTGCGCGAACTCCGCTCCGGCGACCTGCCCACGCACGGCGGCCGCACGCTCGCCTACGTGTACGACAGCGGACTGTCCGAAGTGGACGAGATCGCCGCCGCCGCGCACGCGCTGGCCAGTTCCGCGAACGGCCTCGACCCGACCGCGTTCCCCAGCCTGCTGAAGCTGGAGAACGACCTGGTCGCGCACGCCGCCGGCCTGCTTGGCGGCACCCCGGACACGGTCGGCGCGGTCACCTCCGGCGGCACCGAATCGTGCCTGCTGGCTGTGCTGGCGGCCCGCGACTCCCGGCCGGACCTGGACCGGCCGTCGATGGTGCTGGCGGAAACCGCGCACGCCGCGTTCCACAAGGCCGCGCACCTGTTCGGGGTCCGGAAGATCGTCGTGCCGGTGGACCCGGACACCTTCCGCGCGGACCCGGCCGCGATGGCCGCCGCGATCGACGAGTCCACCGTGCTCGTCGTGGCGAGCGCGCCTTCGTACGCGCACGGAGTGATCGACCCGATCGCCGAAATCGCCGCCGCGGCTTCGGCGCGCGGGGTGCGGATGCACGTCGACGCCTGCATCGGCGGATGGGTCCTGCCGTACTTCGCGAAGCTCGGCGCGCAGCTGCCGCGGTTCGACTTCCGGGTGCCCGGCGTGACGAGCATTTCGGTGGACCTGCACAAGTACGCCTACTGCGCCAAGGGTGTTTCGGTGCTGCTGCACGCCTCGGCCGAATTGCGCCGGACGCACTACTTCGCGAGCGCCGCGTGGCCCGGCTACACAATGCTCAACCCGACCCTGCAGAGCACCCGATCCGGCGGCCCGCTGGCCGCCGCGTGGGCGGTGGTGAACCACCTGGGCGAGGAGGGCTACCTTCAGTTGGCCGCGAAAACCCGGGAAGCCGTCGGCCGGATCCGGGCCGGCGTGACCGGGATCCCGGGCCTGCGCGTGCTGGGCGATCCGGATTCGACGCTGATCGCCTTCACCGCGGCGGACGACGGTTTCGACCTGTTCACGGTCGCGGACGAGATGAAGCTGCGCGGCTGGTATGTGCAGCCGCAGTTCGCGGAGGGCGGTTCGCCGCTCAACCTGCATCTGACGGTCACGGCCGCGAACCACGGCAGCGAGGCGGAGTTCCTGGCGGACCTGACGTCCTCGGTGGCGGCGGCGCGGGCTGCGGGCGCGGTGGCGGTGGATCCGGACGTCGCGGCGTTCGTGGCGGCGCTGGACCCGGCGACGTTGACCGCCGAGCAGTTCGCGGGCTTGCTCGCCGCTGCGGGGATGACCGGCGGCGACGGGCTGCCGGAGCGGATGGCGCCGATCAACGCCTTGCTGGCTGTCGCGTCGGCGCCGCTGCGGGAACGGTTGCTGGTGGAGTTCCTCGGCGCGTTGTACACGCCTGGGTTCGTGGCACCGGCTTCGTCGGAGCGGGAGGGATCGCCTGCCAGCGATTCCGCCGTCCAGTCCGGCGGGTGATGCGGCGGGGTGCCCTCGCTCGCGACTCAACTCGGCTGGCTGCCTGCTCTCTGCGCGAAAAGCGAGTTGACGCACCGCGACATGGCGACCTCCCCGCGGGCTGACGCGATGCGCCGGTGCCAAGCGGGCAATCCGGACGGCAAGATCGTGCTCACTTTCGGCTGACCGCGTCCGGGTGGAAGTACCTCTTTCCCCGCGAGACCGACGCCAAGGCCGCGACCAGCGCCATCGCCGCCGCCGCGGTGAAGACGGTGACCAGGCCGTCGTGGAACGGCCCGGCGATCAGGTTCGGGAAGAACTCCTTGCCGGTCAAGGCGCCGGCATCGGCGGGGGAGAGCTGGGCCAGCATGCCGGGCCCGACCAAGTGCGCCACCGGGTTGCTGCCCAGGAACGCGGCGAACAGGGTGCTCACCGGCGGCAGCTGGGCGATGTTCGACGCGACGTCCGCGGGGACGCCGTGCGCCTGCAGCCCTCCGGTGAGCGTTGCCGGGAGCGAGCCGGCCAGTCCGGCGATCATCAAGGAGAAGAACACGCCGATGGACAGCGACGTGCCGGAGTTCTGGAACGTCGACCGCATCCCGGACGCGACGCCGCGCTGGTGGTCCGGGACGCTGCTCATGATCGCCGAGGTGTTGGGCGCGGAGAACATGCCCTGCCCGATACCGCTGAGCACCAGCAGCGCGGCGAACGCCGGATAGCTGAAGTCGACCGGCAGCACCAGCAAGCCCAGGAAGGACACAGCGACCAGCAGCAGTCCGCCGGTGGAGAACAACCGCGCGCCGAAGCGGTCGGACAGGAAGCCGGAGACCGGTCCGGCGATCAGGAAGCCGGCGGTCAGCGGCAGCAGGTAGATGCCCGCCCAGAGCGGGGTCTGCTCGTAGTCGTACCCGTGCAGCGGCAGCCAGATCCCCTGCAGCCAGATGATCAGCATGAACTGCATCCCGCCGCGCGCGATCGCGGTCAGCAGCGCGGCGAGGTTGCCGGCGGTGAACGCCCGGATGCGAAACAGCGAAAGCTGGAACATCGGCGTTTTGACCCGGGTCTCGATCACGCAGAACGCGACCAGCGAGGCGATTCCGCAGCCGAGCCCGCCGAGCACCCACGGGTTGCCCCAGCCGGTCGCCGCGCCCGCGTAGGGCTGGATGCCGTAGGTGATCGCGGCCAGGATCACCGCGGTGCCGAGCGCGAAGGTGACGTTGCCGCCCCAGTCGATCTTCGACCGCCGTGGGCTGCTGATCTCGCGCAGGCTGCGGATGGACCACACGGTGCCGAAGATGCCGAACGGGACGCTCACCCAGAACACCGCGCGCCAGTCGAGTTCGGCGAGCAGGCCGCCCGCGACGAGGCCGAGGAACTGCCCGGCCAGCGCGGTGATCTGGTTGATCCCCAGCGCCATCCCGCGTTGCTCGCGCGGGAACGCGTCGGTGAGGATCGCCGCCGAGTTGGCGGTGAGCATCGCGCCGCCGACCGCCTGCACCACTCGCCAGCCGATCAGCCACAGGGCCCCGCCGCCGGCGCGGAACGGGTCGAACGACAGCGCCACCGACGCGACACTGAAAATGACGAACCCGACGTTGTACATCCGGACCCGGCCGAACATGTCGCCCAGCCGGCCCAGCGCGACCACCAGCACCGCGGACACCAGCAGGTAGCCGAGGATCATCCACAGCAAGTAGCCGATGTTGGCCGGGGACAACGGATCCAGTCCGATCCCGCGGAAGATCGCGGGCAGCGAGATGATCACGATCGACCCGTCGAGCGCCGACATCAGCACGCCCAGTGTGGTGTTCGAGAGCGCGACCCACTTGTACCGCCCGCTCCGTGCCGTCCGTCCCCGGAGAGCTTGGTCCGTCATAATCAACAGCCTAGGCTGATAAACCTGGGTTGATCAACTGGCGCAAACCGGACGAACCGCGTGGTGCCGCCGATCCTGGCACCAGCTGACTCCTGGCTGGCCTCGCCGGCCCTCGCGAGGATGGTCGGAGAACAAGGAGGATCTGGTGAAAGCTGCTGTGCTGAAAGAGTTCGGCCGTCCGCTCGCGGTCGAGGACGTCGCGGACCCGGTGCCGGGCACCGGCGAGGCGGTCGTGGATGTGGTCGCCGCCCCGGTGCTGCACTACTCCGACGAGGTGCTGAGCGGAGCCCGGCGCTACCTGCTCGACCTGCCCGCGATCCCGGGCGTCGGCGCGGTCGGCCGGGTGCGCTCGGTCGGCCCGGACGCGACGAAGCTGCGGCCCGGCGACTGGGTGTACTGCGACCCGACGGTCCGTTCGCGCGACGACGCCGTGACGCCGGACATCGTGCTGCAAGGCTGGAGCGCGCGCGGCGAGGGCGGTTTGCGGCTGCAGCGGCACTTCCGCGACGGCGGCTGGGCCGAGCAGGCGATGATCCCGACCGAGAACGCGATCCCGCTCGGCGACATCGACCCGGCCGACGCGGGCCGGTGGGCGATGCTCAGCCTTTGTCTGGTCCCGTACGGCGGCTTCCTCGACGGCGGGCTGCAGCCGGGGGAGACGGTCGTCGTCAGCGGCGCGACCGGGGCGTACGGCGGCGCCGCCGTCGCGGTGGCGGTCGCGATGGGCGCGGGCCGGGTCGTCGCACCGGGCCGGAACCGGGAGGCGCTGGCCGATCTGGAACGCAGGTTCGGCAACCGGGTGCGGACCGTCGTGCTGACCGGGAACGAGGACGAGGACCGCGCCGCGATGCAGGCAGCGGCGGCCGGACCGGTCGACCTGGTGCTGGACATCTTGCCGCCGTCCGCGTCCTCAGCCGCGGCGCGCGCGGCGGCGATGACTGTCCGGGAGTTCGGCCGCGTCGTGCTGATGGGCGGCGTCGGGATGCTCGGCGGGGACGATCTGGCCTTGCCGTACCCATGGCTGATGCGCAACAGCATCACCGTGCGCGGCCGCTGGATGTGCCCGCGCGACGCGGTGCCGAAGATGATCGCGCTGATGCGCTCCGGACTGCTGGACCTGGCTCAGTTCCAGGTGGACGAGTTCGCCCTGGCCGCGGCGGACGAGGCCGTGCAGCACGCGGCGAAGGCAGGCGGGCGGTTCCGGCTCACGGTGCTGCGGCCGTGAGCCGGAACTGCCCTTGAAGCTTGTCGCACGTGGTCCTGTCGTGACGCCCGGGTGGGCAGCGGGCCGGTCTGTCCGTGAAGGGCCCCTTCAGGGACTTGGATTCCCTCAAGGGGCCCTCCACGGACAGGCCAGCGGCCGTGAGCCGGAACTGTCCTTAGTGGACGTGAACGGGCTCCCACGCGGGAAACGGGTCCGCTGCCGCCGGGGAGTCGGCGAGGCAGGCTTCGAGCGCGGCGCGCAACGCGGCGTGCTGAAGCCCGGTCCCGATGAACACCAGCTCCTGCCGAGGTTCTCCGGCGACTCCCTGCGGCTCGAACCGTGCGACGCTGCCCGCCTGCGACCACAGTCCGAGCAGGCCGGGACGGGTGCTGAGGCTGAAGAATCCCTTCGACCGCAGCACCGTCCCGAACTCGCCGGAGTCCAGCCGGGCGGTCACGAACTCCCACAACCGGCCCGGGTCGAACGCTCGGCCGGAGCGGAACACGACGCTGGAGATCCCGTACTCCTCGGTCTCCGGCACGTGGTCGCCGTTCAGTTCGGCGACCCAGCCGGGGGCCTGCTGCGCGCGTTCGGCGTCGTATCGGCCGGTGCCGAACACGCGCGCCAGCGGGACCCGGCCGAACGAGCCGGACACGACGTCGGCAACCGGGTTGAGCCGGCGCAGCGACGCGATCAGCCGGTCCCGCTCGGCCTCGGGCACCAGGTCGGTCTTGCTGAGCAGCAGGACGTCGGCGAACTCGACCTGGTCCATCAGCAGGTCGCTGACCGTCCGCTCGTCGCCGTCGTACTGGTCGAGCCGTCGCTCGGCCAGCGTGTCGCCCCGGGCGAGTTCGCGGGCGAAGTTCGCCGCGTCCACCACGGTGACCATGGTGTCCAGTCGCGCCCCGGAGAGCACCGGCGCGCCCTCCTCGTCCGGGAACGAGAACGTCGCGGCCACCGGCATCGGCTCGGAGATCCCGCTCGACTCGATGAGCAGGTGGTCGAACCGGTCCTCCGCGCACAGCCGCGCGACCTCGTCCAGCAGGTCCTCCCGCAGGGTGCAGCAGATGCACCCGTTGGTCATCTCGACCAGCCGCTCCTCGGTCCGCGACACGCCGCCCCGGACCAGCTGGGCGTCGATGTTGACCTCGCTCATGTCGTTCACGATCACCGCGACGCGCAGCCCGTCGCGGTTGGCCAGGATCCTGTTGAGCAGGGTGGTCTTGCCAGCCCCGAGAAATCCGGAAAGGACAGTGACCGGAACGCTCACCGCTCGAGCCGCTGGAAATGGTTGATCAGTTTGCGCGGCACCAGTTTCCGCTCGCCGTCCACGACGATCGGCACCAGGTCCGGCACCGCCGCCTTCCACTGCGCGCGGCGGGACCGGGTGTTGCTGCGCGACATTTTCCGCTTCGGGACGGCCATCAGCGGGCGCCTCCGCTCTTGCGGACGCCGTAGCGGCGATGGAACTTCTCGACCTGCCCGGCCGAGTCCATGATCCGCTGGGTGCCGGTCCAGAACGGGTGCGACCACGCGCTGATGTCGACCACGACCAGCGGATACGTGTGCCCGTCGGTCCATTCGATCGTCCGCTGCGACCTGATCGTGGAGCGGGTCAGGAACGCGTCGCCGGTCGACGAGTCCTTGAAGACCACCGGGTGGTAGTCGGGGTGGATGCCGGGTTTCACCGGGTTTCGTCCTTTCGGTTGGCGGCATTGGCATGCCGGTCTGGTTCTTCTTCGGGGTCTTCGCACGGGTCCTCGTGCCAGTTCCCGAACGGGTCGGGGTACTCGCGCCAGGCGGCTTCGCCCTCGGCGAGTTCGGCGTCGGTGAGCAGCGCCTCCTGGAGCGCGGCTTCGATCTCGGCGGGGGTGGCCTGATCGGTCACGATCACCAGCTCCTGTGCGCGGTCGCCGTGCACCGGGTCCCAGCGCAGCGACGCGAGGGTGCGGCGTTCGGGGGAGACCTCCGCCCAGGCGGGTCCGTCCGGTGCGGCGAGCCACGGCCCGGCGTGCCCGATCCCGAGGCCGCCGCCTGCCGACTCGATCCAGAACGCGACATCCGGCTGGCTGGCTACCCAGGCCCGGCCGCGCGTGCGGACCACGCCTTCGAGCAGCAGGTCGATCGCTTCGTGCAGCCGTTCCGGGTGGAACGGCCGCTGGGCAGTGAACTGGACCAGTTCGATCCCGCAGTCGGCGTGCAGCGGCGGTTCACCGCGCAGCAACGCGCCGTGCAGGTCGGTGACTTCGCCCCGCCGCGCGCCGGCCGGGACCGCGCCAAGCAGTTCGGCGGCATTGGCGCGAGCCAGCTCGATCCTGGGTACCGAAGGCGCGACGCGGTCCAGCACGGCGGACGATTTGGCCGCGGTCCACGCGTCCGGCGCGGCGTTGGCGAGCACCAGCACGTCCGCCGATTCCGCTTGGGACAGCGCGACTTGCGCGACCGTTCGTTCGTCTTCCGGGCTGCCTTGCAGGCCGCGGTCGGCGAGGAGGTCGTCGCCGGTGACGTCGGCGAGCCAGGTAGCGCAGTCGACCACCGCGAACACCGCCTCGAACTCGACGTCGTCGATCACCGGCCGGTCGCCGACCAGGACATTGCGGACCGCCCAGCTCACCGGCTCCGGCTCCATCGCCTCGTCCAGCCGCACCACGATGCGGTCGACCTGCGGCATCCGGGCCAGCCGCCGCAGCAGTGGCAGCAGGTCCTCGCGCAGGGTGCAGTTGACGCAGCCGTGCGCGAGTTCGAGCGGTGTCAGCTCGTCGCGGCCGCGCAGTTGCAGCCGCCGGCGGACGACGCCGGAGCCGATGTCGCGCAGGTCGTGGTGGACGACGGCGGTGCCGGGGCTCGCGTGGAGCAGGAGCGTGGCGAGGGCGTCGTTCGGGGCCGGGGCGAGACCGCTGACGAGCACGAGCGGGACGCGCGGACGTTGGGGCACTGGAACTCCAGAGGACGGGGCGGGGTACGGTGGCGAGCGTAGTTGAAAACGAATGTCACTATCAACTTGGGAGGGTCCGTGTCAGCCGTGTGCCAGGTCACCGGCCGCAAGCCGGGCTACGGCAAGCAGGTCTCGCATTCGCACCGTCGCACCTCGCGGCGCTGGGAGCCGAATCTGCAGAGCCGCCGCTACTTCGTGCCGAGCCTCGGTCGCACCGTGCGGCTCAAGGTGTCCGCGAAGGGGATGAAGACGATCGACAAGCGCGGCATCGAGGCGGTCGTCGCGGAGCTGGTCGCGAAGGGGGTGAAGTTCTAGATGGCGAAGAGCACGGACATCCGGCCGATCATCAAGCTGCGGTCCACCGCCGGCACTGGCTACACGTACGTGACGAAGAAGAACCGGCGTAACGACCCGGACCGGATGGTGCTGCGCAAGTACGACCCGGTGGCGCGCAAGCACGTCGAATTCAAGGAAGAACGCTGATGGCGAAGAAATCGAAGATCGCGAAGAACGAGCAGCGCAAGGTGATCGCGGCGCGGTACGTCGAACGGCGGCGCGCGCTGAAGGCGGTGATCGCGTCTCCGTCGGCTTCGCCGGAGGAGAAGGCCGACGCGGTCGTCGCGCTGCAGCGGATGCCGCGCGACGCCAGCCCGACCCGGATCCGCAACCGCGACGCCGCCGACGGCCGCCCGCGCGGATACCTGCGCAAGTTCGGGCTGTCCCGCGTACGGATGCGGCAGATGGCGCACAACGGCGAACTGCCCGGCGTCTCGAAGTCGAGTTGGTGACCGCCGTGCCCAAGCCGGATCGCTCGCCGCGCCGCCGCCCGAATCCGTTGCATGCGGCCGGAATCACCCGGGTCGACTGGAAAGACGCGGACCTGCTGCGGAAATTCATCTCCGACCGGGGCAAGATCCGCGCCCGCCGGGTGACCGGATTGACGCCGCAGCAACAGAAACAGGTCGCCACCGCGATCAAGAACGCCCGCGAGATGGCGCTGCTGCCGTACCCGGGGGCGGCGCGGGGCTGAAAAACCGGATGCGGGCAGCTGGCCCGGCGCATGACCAGGCGGGACGAAACGGGCGTCGCGCGAGGATGTCCCGACACCGGAGGTGTCCACGTCGAGCACGCCCAGCTCACCGTCGCGCCTGCCCAGCTGCCCCGCATCCTGCTCACCACCGCGGTAGGCCGGCCGGTGTTCCTCCGAGGCGCGCCCGGAATCCGGAAACCGTCGCCGGTCCGGGATTTCGCCACGGCACCGAGCCTCGACTGCGTCTCGTTGCCCGGCGCCCAGCGCGCGCCGGACGACCTGATCGGCGTTCCGAGGCCACCGGATCGGCTCGCGGGCCGGGCGAAGGTCCGCGGCCGCGACGGCACCCGGCTGCCGTTCGTGCCGCGCGGACCGGTGTTCCGGGCGGCTTGAGGTTGGATGGCGGCATGCTCGAAGTGTCTTTGGCCGATTTCGACGACGTCCGCCTGGCCGCTTTCCTCCGGGAACACCTGGCCGACCTTGCCCCGACCGCGCCGGTGGAGAGCCAGCACGCGCTGGACTTGACCGCGTTGCGGCAGCCGAGCGTGCGCCTGTGGGTCGCGCGGGAGAGCGAGGCGATCGTGGGCACCGTCGCGCTGGCCGGACTGTCCAACAGGCACGAAGAGCTGAAGAGCATGCGGACCGCCCCCGCGCGGCGTGGCGCCGGGATCGCGTCGCGGCTGCTGGAGCACGCGTTGCAGGATGCGCGGTCCCGAGGCGTGACGAGGGTTTCGCTGGAAACCGGCAGCATGGAGTTCTTCGCGCCCGCACGCCGCCTGTACCGCAAAGCCGGGTTTGCCGACTGTGCGCCGTTCGGGTCCTATGTGGAGGATCCGAACAGCGTTTACCTGACCCGCGAGCTGTAGTGGCGCAAGCCACGCCGGACGGGCGGACCGGCCCAGCGGCGCGGCTTCCGCCTTCGTCCCCTCCGCTGCCCTCAACGGAGGCGCTGCGCGCCGCTGTTAGATTCCTGGCATGGACGACCCGCACTACCTCTCCGGCCTGAACCTGACCGGCCGCCGCGTCGTGGTCTTCGGCGGCGGCACGGTGGCGCAGCGCCGGCTGCCCCGCCTGATCAGCGCAGGCGCGCGCATCGAGCTGGTGTCGCCGTCGACGACGCCGTCCGTGCAGGGCCTGGCGGACGCGGGCGAGGTGGTCTGGCACCAGCGTCGTTACGCCGCGGGCGACCTCCGGGACGCGTGGTACGCGCTGGCCTGCACGAACGACCCGGAAGCCAACGCGGCGATCTGCGCCGAGGCGGAGCGGGAACGCGTCTTCTGCGTCCGGGCCGACGACGGCGAGGCCGGCTCCGCGGTTACCCCGGCTTCCGGCCGGCACGGCGGCCTCCTGTTCGGCGTCCTGTCCGGCGGCGAGCCGCTGCGTTCGGCGGCGGTCCGCGACTCGATCCTCGACGCCCTGCACTCCGGCGCGGTGGCCGGTGGCCCGGCCCCGCGCGCAGACGATGTCCTGCCCGGGGTCGCCCTGGTCGGCGGCGGGCCCGGCGACCCGGACCTGATCACCGTTCGCGGCCGCCGGCTGCTGTCCCGCGCCGACGTCGTGGTCGTCGACCGGCTCGGTCCGCGCGAGCTGCTGGACGAGCTCGCGCCGGAAGTCGAGGTCGTCGACGCGGCGAAGATTCCGTACGGCCGTGCGGCCAGCCAGGACGTGATCAATCGCACGCTGATCGAGAAGGCCCGCGAAGGCAAGTTCGTGGTCCGGCTGAAGGGCGGCGATCCGTACCTGTTCGGCCGCGGGTTCGAAGAGGTCCAGGCGTGCGCCGAGGCCGGCGTGCCGGTCACGATGGTTCCCGGCATCACGTCGGCGTTCTCGGTGCCCGCGGTGGCTGACGTCCCGGTGACGCACCGCGGGGTGGCGCACGAGGTTGTCGTGGTGTCCGGGCACGTCGCGCCGGGGGACGAGCGGTCGCTGGTGGACTGGTCGATGCTGGCCCGGATGAACGGCACGATCGTGCTGATGATGGGCGTGGAACGGCTCCCGAAGTTCGCCGCCGCGCTGCTGGAAGGCGGCCGCCCGGGCGACACACCGGTCGCGGTGATCGAGGACGGCACGATGCGGACCGAGCGGGTGCTGCGGTCGAAGCTGTCCACGGTGGCCGAGGAAGCGGCCGCCGCCGGAGTTCGGCCGCCGGCGGTGATCGTCTTCGGCCCGGTGGCCGGGCTGGACCGGAATCAGGCGCGGTAACGCAGACAGCGGGCCGTCCCCGCGCGAAGATGTCCGGCATGACTTTGCCTGGACTGCCCGAGGAGTCCTTCCAGCGCGTGCTCTGCGTTGTCGCGCACCCGGACGACATGGAGTACGGCACGTCCGCGGCCGTCGCGCGCTGGACCGCTCGCGGCATCGAGGTCGGCTACCTCCTGCTCACTCGCGGCGAGGCAGGGATGCCGAACCCGCCCGAGGAGACGGCCCGGCTGCGCGTCGCCGAACAGCGCAACGCCTGCGCGGCCGTCGGAGTCGAGCGGCTGACCGTCCTCGACCATCCAGACGGCGTGCTCGTCTACGGACTCGACCTGCGCCGGGACATCTGCCGCGAGATCCGCCGGTTCAAGCCCGACGTCCTGCTCGGCACCTCGTTCGAGGTCGAAACGCCTTACGGCTTCGACCAGGCCGACCACCGCGCTGCCGGGCTCGCCACGCTCGACGCGATCCGCGACGCGGGCAACCGGTGGGTCTTCCCGGAGCAGATCGACGACGAGGGCCTGGCCCCGCATTCGGTGCGCTGGTACCTCGTCCCAGGGCCGGCCGGTTCCGGCGCGACCCACGGCGTCGACGTCACTGGCGAGCCGCTGCGGCGGGGTGTCGCTTCCCTCGAGGCGCACGCCGCGTACCTGGCCGCGCTTCCGGACCACCCCGCGCCGCGGGACTTCATTCCCCAGTTCGCCGCCATGAGTGGCAAAGCCATGGGCGTCGAACACGCCGTGCTGTTTCGCGCCCACGACCTGCAGGCGCCGCCGGAGCCCGCCGACGCCGAGGAGAATCAGCCGGGATAACAGCGGAACGCGAAGTCCCGGATCGCCGCGGTCAGCCGCTGCGGATCGAGCCGCAGCTCCACCGGGCTGCGCGCCTGCACGAACTCCGCCCGCGGCAGGTCCTCGGCCAGGCTGCCCGCGTCACCGAACGGATGGATCGGGTCGCCTTCGTGCCCGATCACCAGCGCCGGCGTGGCGATCGCCGACCGCACCGACTTCGGCGGCGCGATCCGGCCGAAGAGCACGCCGTGCAGCAGCGCGGCCATCGGGGCTGGCTCCTGGCTGAGCGTGTCCCGGACGACGTCCACCCACTGGTTTCCCTGCGGGACCAGGTGCGCGGCCAGCGCTACGCCGCGCACTGTCGAGGGCAGGAAGCGGGCCGCGAACAGCAGCGGGGCGAAGGTCAGCAGGCCGGCCACGATCGCGTTGTCGAGCACCGGCATCTCCACCACCAGCCCCCGCGCCCGCGACGGCGCGGCCGCGCCTACCTCCAGCGCGACGTTCGCGCCCAGCGAGGTTCCGCCGATCACCGCGTCCGGGACCTCCAGGTGATCCAGCAGCGCGACTGCCTGTTCGCCGAACGCGGGCATCGAATATCGCCAGGACTGGGTCGGCCGGTCCGAATCGCCGTGGCCGAGCAGATCGAGGGTCACCACGCGGAACCCCGCGCCGGCCAGCCGGCGGGCCAGCGGCGCGTGCATCCGCCTGGTCAACATGATGCCGTGCATCAGCACGACGACGCGGTCGCCGCTGCCGTACTCGGTGTAGCACAGGCGGTGGCCGTCGTGCCGGAACGAGCCGGACAGCTCGATCGGCCGGGCCTTGCGCGCCGGAGCGGGCGGTGCTGGCGCGGTGGAGGCATCGTCGGCGGCGGGTGCCGTTGCCGGATCCATGCGGGCGCCTCCCCTCTTCACTTTCGAATCTCCAGGAAAGCATGCCCCAACCGTGTTGGCACAGTGTCAACCGGGATGAGCCGAGTCCGCGGCGATGAGCGAAGATGACCGGCATGACCGAACCTGTAGCCGCCCTGCCCGAACTCAAGTCCCTGCGCGTCGACCTCGACGGACCGGTCGCCGAGGTGACGTTGCTTGGCCCGGGCAAGGGCAACGCCATGGGCCCCGACTTCTGGAACGAGCTGCCGCTGGTGTTCGCCGCGCTGGACACCGACCCGCGCGTCCGCTCGGTCGTTCTGACCGGCGGCGGCAAGCACTTCTCCTACGGCCTCGACCTGCCCGCGATGATGGGCAGCTGGGCTCCGCTGCTGGCCGGCGACGCGCTGGCCGGGCCGCGCACCGAGTTCCACCGCGAGGTCCAGCGGCTGCAGCAGGCGGTCAGCTCGATCGCGGAATGCCGCAAGCCGGTCGTCGCCGCTGTCTCCGGCTGGTGCATCGGCGGCGGCGTGGACGTCATCACCGCCGCCGACATCCGCCTGGCCAGCGAAGACGCCAAGTTCAGCGTCCGCGAGGTCAAGGTCGCCATCGTCGCCGACATCGGCAGCCTGCAGCGGCTCGCGCCGATCATCGGCGAGGGCCACGTTCGCGAGCTCGCGCTCACCGGAAAGGACATCGACGCCGCCCGTGCGGAGAAGATCGGCCTGGTCAACGACGTGTATCCGGACCAGGAGACGCTGCTGGCCAAGGCCCGCGAGCTGGCTGCGGAGATCGCCGCCAACCCGCCGCTGGTCGTGCAGGGCACCAAGCAGGTGCTCTCGGCGAACACTGAGCGGGACGTGGTCGAGGGCCTGCGCTATGTCGCCGCGTGGAACTCGGCGTTCCTGCCCAGCAAGGACCTCCAAGAAGCGGTCCAGGCGTTCCTGGAGCGACGGGCGCCGGAGTTCAAGGGCGAGTAGAAACGGGGCAGGCACGGCGAGCACGAGGAGCATGACGTGAGCAACGGAGCTGAGGTCACCGGTTACGAGGCGTTCCGCGCGGCGCGGGACTACCTGCAGGCTCATCGCGAGGACTACGAAACCGCTTACCGCGAGTTCTCCTGGCCGCGGCTGGACGAGTTCAACTGGGCGCTGGACTGGTTCGACGCGATCGCCCGCGACCCGGCCAACGCGCAGCGGTACGCGCTGTGGATCGTGGAAGAGGACGGCCGCGAGAACCGCTGGACGTTCCCGGAGATGTCGGCCCGGTCCAACCAGGTCGCGAACTGGCTGCGCGGGCTCGGCGTGACTCGCGGCGACCGGGTGATCGTCATGCTCGGCAACCAGGGCGAACTCTGGGAAACGATCCTCGCGGCGATCAAGCTCGGCGCGGTGGTGATCCCGGCGTCGACCCTGCTCGGCCCGGCCGACCTGGTCGACCGCGTCGAGCGCGGCAACGCCAGGCACGTGATCGTGCGGGATGCCGACGCGGAGAAGTTCGCCGGGGTGGCGGGGGACTACACGCGGATCGCGGTCGGCGAGCCGGTGCCGGGCTGGCACGCGTTCGCCACCGCCTACGCCGAGCCGGGCGAATTCACCCCGGACGGCGTCACCCGCGCCGGGGACCCGCTGCTGCTCTACTTCACCTCGGGCACCACCGCGAAGCCGAAACTCGTGCAGCACACGCACGTTTCCTATCCGGTCGGCCATCTGTCCACAATGTACTGGATCGGGCTGCAGCCGGGCGACGTGCACCTCAACATCTCGTCGCCCGGCTGGGCCAAGCACGCGTGGAGCAACTTCTTCGCGCCGTGGAACGCCGAGGCCACGGTGTTCCTGTACAACTACGCCCGGTTCGACGCGGCCGCGCTGATGGCGCAGATGGACCGGTGCGCCGTCACCAGCTTCTGCGCTCCGCCGACGGTCTGGCGGATGCTCATCCAGGCCGACCTGCGCGCGCTGAAGACCCCGCCGAAGAAGGTCGTCGGCGCGGGGGAGCCGCTCAACCCCGAGGTGATCGAACAGGTCGAGAAGGCCTGGGGCGTCACCATCCGGGACGGCTTCGGCCAGACCGAGACGAGCGTCCAGGTCGCGAACACGCCCGGCCAGGACGTGGTCGCGGGTTCGATGGGCCGGCCGCTGCCCGGGTTCGCGGTCGCACTGGTCGACCCGGTCACCGGCGAGCGCACGACCGAGGGCGAGATCTGCCTGGACCTCGCACACCGGCCGGTGGGCTTGATGGCCGGCTACGCGGACGACGACGAGCGCACCTCGGCCGCCTTCGCGAACGGCTACTACCACACCGGCGACGTCGCTTCGGTCGACGAGCGGGGCTACCTGACCTACGTGGGCCGCACCGACGACGTCTTCAAGGCGTCGGACTACCGGATCTCGCCGTTCGAGCTGGAGAGCGTCCTGCTGGAGCACGAGGCGGTCGCCGAGGCCGCCGTGGTGCCCGCACCGGACCCGATCCGGCTGTCGGTGCCCAAGGCGTACGTGGTGCTCGCCGCTGGGCACGAGCCGTCCGCTGAGACCGCACGGGCGATCCTCGCGTACGCGCGAGAGCACCTCGCGCCGTACAAGCGGATCCGCCGGCTGCAGTTCGCGGAGCTGCCGAAGACCATCTCGGGCAAGATCCGCCGGGTCGAGCTGCG
Organism: Amycolatopsis benzoatilytica AK 16/65; assembly: GCF_000383915.1. Lineage (NCBI taxonomy): Bacteria > Bacillati > Actinomycetota > Actinomycetes > Pseudonocardiales > Pseudonocardiaceae > Amycolatopsis > Amycolatopsis benzoatilytica. The sequence goes on along the minus strand of NZ_KB912942.1, from coordinate 2,852,740 downwards.
CGGACGCGAGCAGGGCGGACGGCCCGACGGCGAGTACCGCGAAGACGATTTCCCGGACCTCAAGGGCTGAGCCCAGCCAGTCTGGCGAGGTCCGCCTCCCCGCCCGCCCGCCAGGTCCGTGAAGGGCCCCTTGAGGGACTCAGAGTCGGTGAATGTTCCCTTCACGGACCGGCGACCGGGCACAAGCGCTACTCGGCGGGCACGACGGCCGCCAGCACGGTCTGCTCGCCCTTGCTGCACGTCGTGCCGCCCTGCGCGGCAGGCGGACCGGAAACGCACAGCCAGCCGTCGACGGTCGCGTTGACCGGGCTGTTCGACCCGGCGGGCTGCTTGCCGTTGATCGCCGCGTGGAACTTCTTGACCAGCGTCATCGCCGCCGGGCACGGGATGGCCTTGGGGTCGTAGACGTACAGCGTCAGCCCGCTGGCCGCGGTGACCGTGCCGCAGGTGCCTGGCGTGCCCGGCGGTGCCGCGGGCGGCTGCTTCGACGGCTTCGGCGCAGCGGCAGGGGTGCTCGGCGGCGCCGAGCTGTCGCCGGTCTGCGGCAGCGGCGGGGGAGCGTGTGTGCTCGGCGCCGCCGAGGCGATTGCGGAGGGCGCCGGAGATCCAGCTTGCGGTGGGGCTGGATCCCCCGAACAGGCGGAGAGCGCGGCCATCGCGATCACGGCCGCGCACCACGGCCGGCACACGGGTTTCGACGGGAGCACCGGGATCCTTTCGCCAGGGTCGCCGTCATTCTGGCCCCTCGCGCCCGCGCTGAGCGGCACCGACACTCCCGCACAGGGGCTGGTCAGTCTATTGTGGACGGTGAGATCCCGGTTCCGGACCCGAAAATCCGTTTCGCCACGGGAAATCGATCGGACGAATCCCGCCGGCGGCGGTTAACGCCGGAGCCTTCCGCGCCGACGTACCGGGTGGACGCCCCCGCGTCCGCCGATTCCCGAAGCCCGACCCAGAGAGCGCGAGCCGCCCAGAACATGAGCACCGAAACCGTCCCCGCAGCCACTGCCGACGACCCGACCATCCCGCCGACCGAACCCTGCAGCGTCGTCTGGTGCGGCGGCCGTCCGTACGTCCTCGAGGCGGGCGGCGTCAGCCCCCGCTGGGTGGGCACCGACGGCCGCGGCCGCCCGGAAACGCTGAGCAACGCCCAGCTGCAGATCCGCGGATGGAGCCACCGCCGGAGCGGAAACCGCCGGTCGCACTGATCCGCTCCTCGCGGGAACAGCGCTGAACCGGCCTCTCCCGCTGATGTCGCGTCGCCCCGGGCCGGAGCACCTTCCGGCCGCGGTGCCGCCCTGGCCGCGAATTCCCCGGCAGGAACGGGAATTCGCCCATGGCGAGAACAGAATCGTTCCAGCAGCGTTTCCCCTGCACCGGCCTGAACCGATTCGCTTTCGCTCCCAGCCGAGCGATCGCCCCACGCGAGACCTGGACGACCCGCACCCCCGTGCGAACCGCTGGACCGGACCTGCCATCCGGCTCCCCGCCGCGGCCCCGAAGCCCGCACCCCGAGCCGCAACCCTTACTGCCCCGGGCGCTCGCGGCTCAAACGCCCAGCCTCCAACTCGCGCGGCTGCCGGACGGTCCGACCCGCCCGCCTCCGCGCCGACTGCGTCCGCCACCGCACTGGACTTCGGCTGCTGCTCCGCCGACCGTCCGCCGCCCCGCTGACTCCGGCCGCCGCCGCGCCGACTCCGCCTCAAGCGCCCAGCCTCCGTCCGGCACGTCGATCCGAAGCCCCGGCAATCCCGCTGCGGGGCACCGGGCGACGGTTCCCCCGAACCGCCGCGCACGGCCCCGCCCAAGCTCTCGACCAGCTGTGCCCCACTAGGCTCACCCTGTGACCACCGCCCCCGACGAGCCCAGAACCGAGCCTCCCCTGTGGCGGCAGGCGCTGACCATCCCGAACCTGCTGTCCTTGCTGCGGCTGGCCGGCGTGCCGGTCTTCCTCTGGCTGCTGCTCGGCCCGAAAGAGGACGGCTGGGCGCTCGCCCTGCTGATCTTCTCCGCGCTCACCGACTGGCTCGACGGCAAGCTCGCCCGCTGGCTGGACCAGATGTCGCGGCTCGGCCAGCTGCTCGACCCGGCGGCCGACCGGCTCTACATCCTCGCCACCCTGGTCGCCTTCCTGATCCGCGACATCGTCCCCTGGTGGGTCGTCGCGCCGCTGGTGCTGCGCGAGCTGGTGCTCGGCGGGTGTGTCCTGGCGCTGCGCCGGGGCGGGTTCGCGCCGCCCGAGGTCACCTACATCGGCAAGGGCGCGACGTTCGTCCTCATGTACGCCTTCCCGTTCCTGCTGCTCACTCAGGGCGGCTCGACCCTCGCCGCGATCTCGCGGCCGATCGCCTACGGGTTCATGGTCTGGGGCGGCGTCCTCTATGTCTGGTCCGGCGCGCTTTACGTGGTGCAGGCGGTGCGCGCGCTGCGCACCCGGTGATGGGAAGATCTGCGCCAACAGCACGCTCGCACCAGGAAGGGGAGGGGCGTTGACCACTCCGGAAGAACTGCGCTACACCGAGGAGCACGAGTGGGTCGCCACCCGCGAGGGCTCGCTCGTGCGGGTGGGCATCACCGAGTACGCGCAGGACCAGCTCGGCGACGTCGTCTTCGTCGACCTGCCCGAGGTCGGCAAGCAGGTCGGGGCCGGGGACGTCTTCGGCGAGGTGGAGTCCACGAAGAGCGTCTCCGAGCTGTTCGCGCCGGTCGACGGCGAGATCGTCTCGGTGAACTCGGCGGTGGCCGATTCGCCCGAACTCATCAACTCCGACCCCTACGGCGAGGGCTGGCTCGTGGAGATCCGGCTGGACGACCCCGCCGGTCTCGAAGCGCTGCTCGAGGCCGAGGCGTACCAGGCCCTCATCAAGGGCTGAGCCGAACGGCGCAGGCCTCGCGGCTCTTGGGGAGCCCCGGGGTCCGGTGACCTCCGGACACGGTACGTTGACAGCTACACGTTCTTGGTCGACGACAACAATCATGCGTAGAGGAGAGCTCAGGTGAGCACGAACGACGGGCCCGGCGTTCCCCCGGAGCAGTCTCCGGAGCGGACCTCTGTCTTCCGGGCCGATTTCCTGGCCGACATGGAAGCCCAGCAGGAGTCCGCACCGGCCGCCGAGGCACCCGTGCAGGGCGTCGACGCCCTGCCGCCGGGTTCCGCGCTGCTGGTCGTGAAGCGCGGGCCCAACGCGGGCTCCCGCTTCCTGCTCGACCGCGACACCACCAGCGCGGGACGGCACCCGGACAGCGACATCTTCCTCGACGACGTCACGGTTTCCCGCCGGCACGCGGAATTCCGGCGCGAAGGCGGGGAGTTCGTCGTGATCGACGTCGGCAGCCTCAACGGCACCTACGTCAACCGCGAGCCGGTCGACCAGGCCGTCCTCGCCGGCGGCGACGAGGTGCAGATCGGCAAGTTCCGCCTGGTCTTCCTGACCGGCCCGGGGCACGGGGGCCAGGGAGCGCAGTGACGGCGGCCGGGCAGCCCGGTCGTCAGGAGGCCCGGCGGGACGGGTTGAGCATCGGGGCGGTGCTCGCGCAGCTGCGCGGGGACTTCCCCGATGTCACGATTTCCAAGATCCGTTTCCTGGAGGCGGAGGGCCTGGTCCGGCCAGGCCGCACGCCTTCGGGATACCGGCAGTTCGCGCCGGCGGACGTGGAACGGCTGCGGTTCGTGCTGTCCGCGCAGCGCGACCACTACCTCCCGCTGAAGGTCATCAAGGAGCAACTGGACGCGGCCGACGCGGGCGAGCAACCGCCCGCGCCGGCCGCGTCCGCGCCCCGGCTGCCGCGGCGGCTCGTGCCGCTCGGCGACGGCAGCGATCCGGCGGGCCCGCCCGCCCCGGCGGACTTCGAGAGCGGGCCGGACCACCGGCTCACCCAGGAAGACGTGCTGGCGCATGCCGGGATCGACGAGCCGATGCTCGCCGAACTGGTCCAGTACGGCCTGCTGCGGCCTGGCGCGGCCGGGTTCTTCGGCCCGGAGTCGGTGCTGATCGCGCGCACTGTCAAGGCGATGACCGAATTCGGGCTGGAACCGAGGCATCTGCGCGCTTTCCGCGCCGCGGCCGACCGCGAGGTCGGCCTGCTGGAGCAAATCGTGACCCCGGCGTACCGGCATCGTGACGCGGACGCCAAGGGACGCGCGGACGAGGTGGTCCGAGAGCTGGCGGCGTTGTCCGTGACCCTGCACACCCTGCTCGTCAAAGCCGGAATCCGAGGCGTCGCCGGCGATTGAACTGCGGCGTTGCCGCGAAACGTGATCCGCTCGAAAGTCAATGACTGAACGACAGCGCCGCGATGCCGTACCGTGAGAGAAGGTTCGCGCAGCCGCGGACCGGAATTGTCCGCTGCGAGCGAGCACAGCGCCCGGATGACGGGTAGCGTCGGAGACAACGGCCGTCAGCCGTCGCCAGCACTGCGGCCCGTGTGCACCAAGAGGGAGGCGAAGCCCGATGAGCGAGATGCGTGTCGTCGGCGTGCGGGTCGAACTGCCCAACAATCAGCCGATCTTGTTGCTGCGGGAGACCGACGGAGAACGGTACCTGCCGATCTGGATCGGCTCGGTAGAGGCCACCGCGATCGCCCTCGAGCAGCAGGGGGTCCGGCCCGCCCGGCCGCTGACCCACGACCTGCTCAAAGAAGTCATCGGCGCCTTGGGCCGCGAACTTGAGCAGGTCGTGATCACTGACCTGAAAGAGGGCACGTTCTTCGCGGAACTCGTCTTCGACGGCGACGTCCGCGTCTCGGCCCGGCCGAGCGACTCGGTGGCGCTGGCGCTGCGGATCGGCGTGCCGATCCATGCGGTCGACGCGGTCCTCGAAGAGGCCGGCCTGATCATCCCGGACGAGCAGGAGGACGAGGTCGAGAAGTTCCGCGAGTTTCTCGACTCGGTCTCGCCGGAAGATTTTCGCGGCGCCGACACCTGATTCCCCGGCGGCCCGCCCGCCGGGGACCCCGGTTCATCGCGCGGGCGCGGTCGCGCGGGCGAACAGATCGGCCAGCTCGCGGCCGTACCGGTCCAGGTCGATCGACGGATCGGCGGCGCAGGCGATCGCGACCCCGTCGATCGCCTGCGCGATCGACAGCGCCACGATCTCCGGCGAAATGTCGCCGAACGCGCCTTCTCGGCAGCCCTGGTCGAGCTGCCGCCGCAACATCCCGGTGCGCAGCTGACCGACCATCACGCCGGCCATCGCCCAGCCGTCCCGGTCGTCGGCGTGGGCGGCCATTTCGGCCAGCACCCGCTCGCATTGCGGGTAGTCGCGCAGGAACGCGACCGAGGTCTCGATGTAGGCGCGCAGGTTCCCCATGCGGTCCGCCGGGTCGAGGCCCTCGCTGCGCAGGCGCAGATATTCCGATTTGGTCTCGGACACCGTGCTGAGCACCGCCTGCATGAGGCCGGCCTTGCTGGTGAAGTGGTAGGAGATCAGCCGCGTGCTGCTCAACCCGGCGCGCTCCTTGATCCGCGCGAAGGTGGCACGCGAATAGCCCTGCTCGGCGATCGTGGCGATAGTCGCCCCGATGATCTGCGCGCGGGTGGTGGCCTCGGTGACGCTGAGGCCGAGCTCGGCTTGCGTGTCGATGTTTACTTGCATGATTAATAAATTACTCGTCCAAGTAAATCCGCGCAACCGGTTAGGGCGAACGGGCCAAAGCCTCGACATGCGCTTGAGGCCCGCCGCGCGTCGCGTTGACCGGCTCGCGGTGCAGCCTTACCGTCAAAGGCGGTAAATCGCCACGATGTGATTCGCCGACCCGGCGCGCTCGTGGCAGTTTTCCCCGGCCGATCCCGATCCTGGGCTCGACCGGCCTGTCGAACGCCCGCCGCGAGGCCGGGCGAGGGGAGGCTTGCGGTGGTCGAGGCTGGTAGTCCGGAGAATGCTGCCGGACATGTCGCCGACGGCGAGCAGGGCGAGCTGTTCCCCGACGCCTCGCTGCCCGACGAACTGGTCGGCTACCGGGGCCCGGCGGCCTGCCAGATCGCCGGCATCACGTACCGGCAGCTGGATTACTGGGCGCGCACGAAGCTGGTCGCGCCGAGCATCCGCACCGCACACGGCTCGGGCTCGCAGCGGCTGTACTCGTTCAAGGACATCCTGGTCCTGAAGGTGGTCAAGCGCCTGCTGGACACCGGGGTGTCACTGCAGAACATCCGGGTGGCAGTGGACCACCTGCGCGTGCGCGGGGTTCGGGACCTGGCCAAGGTCACGCTCTTCTCCGACGGCACGACGGTCTACGAATGCACCTCGCCGGAGGAGATCGTCGATCTGCTCCAAGGCGGCCAGGGCGTGTTCGGCATCGCGGTGAGCGGTGCGATGCAGGAGATCAGCGGGACGATCCACGAATTCCCGGCCGAGCGCGCGGACGGCGGTCTGGTCGAATCGGTGGTCCCGGACGAGCTGACCCAGCGGCGCAACGCCCGCCGGACGGGCTGAACGGACCGGCTGGGCGGGAGCGGGACCGGCTGGGCGGGAGTGGCTCAGTGGGTGCGGACCGGCTGGCGTGAGACATCCGGGGCGTGCCCGATCCCGCCGAGCGGACGGATCTTGGTCCGCGCTAAGCTGAGTGCGCGTTCGATGAACCCATGCGGGAGAGACCGAGCCGGTATCCCCGGTGCGGCGCCGAAGGAGCAAATCCTCCCCGGAACCTCTCAGGCACCCTGGACCGCGTGGACGAGACGCCTCTGGAAAGCGCATCGGCCGGAGACCACCAGCCGATGCCGCCGACGGTGCAAACCTGGCTATCCGTGCGGGTGAAACTCTCAGGCGCCCTGCGGGGTACGGACAGAGTGGGGAGGGTCCGGACCGCTGTGCGGTCCGGACGGCCGGTCGAGATGCAGACCTCCCGGCAGGTGTGGACCTCTCGATGTGGTCAAGACCACATCCGGGTATTCGGTGATTTTCGGTGCTGCGCCAGGGATTCCGGCTCCCGTGCCGCCGAGGCACGTTGGTCGCCGGCGGCGCTGGTTCTCGAAGCGGGCACCTCGTTCAGTCTCGACCAGTGCTCGAAGACTTGTGCCGGGCGAATCGGTGGCGGGCCGGAATCCTGGCGGGACGCGCAGCGGGACTTCTGCCGCGGCGGGCAGGGAAGGCCGTGCGCAGGTGCGCAGGACCTTCCCCGGCCCGCTGTCCGGCCAAGTCCGGAGGTGAGCAGGACGGCGACCTGCCGGGAACCCCGGCCAGGGCATAGCCGTGCCGGGAAGCGACGACCCGGGGACAGGGCTGTGCTGGGACCCCGTCCCTGGGCGAGGGGGTGCTCAGCCCGGGAGCTTGTCCAGGAAGCCGTGCACCTTCGCGATCCGGCCGTCTGCCAGTTCGACGACGTCGAACCCGATCGCGATCGGCTCGTCGGCTCCGGGGGCCGACAGGTGCCACTGGAAGCGGGCCAGGTCGTGGTGGGCGTCCGGGTCCGCGGGCAGGCTGAAGACCAGCCCGGCGAACTGCGCCTGCGCGCCGCCGATGAATCCGTCGATCTCGTCCTGCCCGACGGCCGTGCCGAGCGGGTCGGTGTACGTCGCGCCGGGGGCGAACACCTCGGCGACCAGCTTGCGACGCTGCTGCGGGTCCGTCTCGTTCCAGATTTCGAGGTAGCGGCGGGCGACGTCGGCGGCGGCCGGAACGGTGCTGGCGGTGGTCATTTCTCGGTTCTCCTTGTGCGGTATCGGTTTCTGACTGCGCCAAGCTTGTCCGAAGACCGGCGGCTGGTCGATTACCCCGGAGGTAACCGGATCGCTGTGCTAAACCTGGCCGATGAACTACGGACGGCTGCCGATCGCCGAACAACTGGACGTCTTCCGCGCCACGGTCCTGCGCAACGGGCTGGTGCCCGAGATCCTCGCCCGCGCGGCCGAGTTCGACCTGCCCGGCTGGTACCTGACCGCGGGCTGCCTCTGCCAGACGGTGTGGAACGTGCTGACCGGACGGCCGCCGGCCGAGGGGATCAAGGACTACGACCTCTTCTACTTCGACGACTCGGACCTCAGCTGGGAAGCGGAAAACTCGGTCATCGAAGCTGGCGCCAAACTGTTCGGCGATTTGCCCGCGGCGGTCGAGATCCGCAATGAGGCGCGGGTTCACCTTTGGTACGAGGAGCGCTTCGGCGTGCCATGTGCGCCCTACGAGTCGACCGAAGCGGCGATCGACTCGTTCCCGTCTTCCACGCCGTGCCTCGGCATCCGGCAGACTCGAGACGGCGCGTGGCGTGTCTACGCGCCGCACGGGTTCGGGGACATGTTCAACCTCGTCGTCCGGCCCAATCCGGTGCACGCGCCGCAGAGCTCGTATCAGGCGAAGTCCCGGCGCTGGCAAGCACAATGGCCGCAGTTGACGGTGCTTCCTTGGCTGCCGCGGGGGAATCCGGACTGAGCCGCCTGATCCGCGGTGCCGCGGGCTTGCTCACGACTCCGCGCAGGAGACGCGGTGAAGCGACCGGCGTGCAACGGATCACGGCGGAGCTCTTAGGCAGGCGGCATTGCCCGAACCGCGGCTCGGCCGCCAGACCGGGCCTGGCGGCTGAACCGCGGCTCGGCCGCCCGGCCCGGTCCGGCGGGGCGAGCCGCGGTTCGCCCCGGCCCCTATCCAAGCCGGAGAATCGTCTCCTCGATCTCGCCTCCCCGCGCCGCCGCGTACGAAACCTCCTTGCCCACAACCGAAAATCCGGACTTTTCCAACACCCGGAGCGACCCGGCATTGTCGCTCGCCGCCCGTGCGTGCAGCGGCCGGACCCGTACCGTCTCGAGGAACAACCCGAGCGCGCGGCTCGCGATCCCTTGCCCCCACACCGCACGGTCGATCCAGTACGTCAATTCGGTGTCGCCTTCCATCACGAAACTCGCGATGCTGCCCACCAGCCGCCCATCGCAGGTGATCGCCCGCTCGGTGACGTCCGGATCGGCCCGCGAACGCGCTGCCCGCGCGTCGAAGGTCGCCCGGTCGTCCGGGTCCGGAACGGTGAACGCGGCCATCCGGACCGCCTCCGGATCGCGCATCATCGCGAACAGCGCATCAAGATCGGCTTCCTCGACCGTCCGCAGCGCGACTTCTGTCATGACTACCCCCTCGTCGGACTTCCAGCGGGCACGGTAACAACGACCACCGACAATTCCGGCTAGCCGGCCCCGAAGAACTCCCGGCAGAACGTCCGGAAGGTCTCCGCCCGCCGGGTCAGCCGCGCGCCCTCCGCACGGGCGAGCACGACGGGCGTGGTCGGCACCCGCTCCCGCAGCGGCCGTACCGCGAACGGCGTTCCCTCCACCGAAAGCTCCAGCGGCGGATGCTGCACCGACAGCGTGTACCCGAGCCCTCGTGCCACCAGCGCGCGGGCGAGTTCGAAGCTGGTCGTCCGATGCGCGACCGGCATCGGGAGCCCCACCGCGGCGAATACGTCCTCGAAGTACCGCGCGGAAGGAGGCACGTCCAGCAGGACGAAGGGCTCGTCCGCCAACGCGCGCAGCGAGACGGTCTTGCGGTGGGCTTGCGGATGGTCCGCCGGGAGCAGCACGCTCGGCGGCTGGTCGTAAAGCTGGTCCGCGGCGATCCCGGGCATCAGGTCTTGCCGGTACAGCACGGCCAACTCGCAGCGGCCGTCCAGGAGGAGGTGCTGAAGGTCCGGCAGGGTGCCTTCGACGAAGCTGACGTCGACTTCCGGGTGCAGGGTCCGGAAAGTCGCCAGCGCGGCGGGGACGTGCAGCGGCGCGAGCGGTGTGTAGCAGCCGAACGTCAACCGGCCGGTGAGGTCGTGGCCGAGGTCGCGTGCGGCGGTGCCCAGTTCGGCGACCGCGGTGAGCACAGCGCGAGCTTCGCTGACCACCTGGCGGCCTGCGTCGGTGAGCGAGGTCGTGCGGCCCGGGCCGCGCAGGATGAGTTGTACGCCAAGGGCTCGCTCCAGCGACGCGAGCGCCAGGGACACCGCGGACTGCGACACGTGGCAGGCGTCCGCCGCCGCGGTGAGACCGCCGGTGTCCGCGATGGCCACCAGGTACTCGAGCTGCCGCAACGAAGGAGACATGAGGCTAGATTATGTCCTTCACAAGAAATATGAACTGGACCGATGACAAGGGTGGCGGCAGGGTCGAGGCATGACCCGGCACACGCATCCGTTCGTCCCGTACTGTCCGCCGCGGCTGTCCCCGGCGGAGAGCCTCGCCCGGGGACAGGACCTGTATCGGTTGCTCGACCAGCGCCGTTCGGTGCGCTGGTTCTCCTGCGACCCGGTGCCGCTCGAACTCGTCGAGACCGCGGTCCGGGTCGCGAACACCGCGCCGAGCGGGGCGCACCACCAGCCGTGGACGTTCGTGGCGACGGCGGATCCGGACGTGAAGCGCGCGGTGCGCGAGGCGGCCGAGACCGAGGAGCGGAAGTTCTACCGCGAGAGGAACGCGCCGGACTGGCACGCGGCGCTCGCGCGGCTGGAAACCGACGAGCACAAGGAGTTCCTGGAGACCGCGCCGTGGCTGGTGGTCGCGTTCGCGCAGAAGAGCACGCCGCTGCCGGACGGTTCGCTGCGGAAGAACTACTACGTCAACGAAAGCGTCGGCATCGCCTGCGGCATGTTCGTCACCGCGCTGCACACGATGGGCCTCGCGACGCTCACCCACACCCCGAACCCGATGGGCTTCCTTGCCGAGGTCTTCGGCCGGCCGGCCACCGAACGGCCCTGCATCCTGTTCCCGGTCGGCTATCCGGCGCCGGACTGCGAAGTCCCGGACCTGGACCGCAAGCCGCTGGCCGAGGCGCTGCTGGTGCACCCGCCATTACCTCGAAAGTAATGGTCCGCCCACGCCGGACCCCGTAGCGTCGGCCGGGTGACCACCACCCTGAAGGCTCCGGTCGGCGAACTGCTGCGGGAATGGCGCGACCGGCGCCGGATCAGCCAGCTCGACCTGGCGATCTCGGCGGACATCTCGACCCGCCACCTGAGCTTCGTCGAGACCGGCCGGTCCCGCCCGAGCCGGGACATGGTGCTGCGCCTCGGCGAGCACCTGGACATCCCGTTGCGCGAGCGCAACCGGCTCCTGCTGGCCGCGGGATACGCGCCCGCGTACGGCGAGTCGGACATCGGCGCGCCGGAGATGACCGCGGTGCGCGACGCCGTCCGGCGCCTGCTGGCGGGCCACGACCCGTACCCGGCGGCGGTGGTCGACCGCGGCTGGAACCTGGTGGACGCGAACCTCAGCCTGGGCGTGCTGACCGAAGGCATCGCCCCGGAGTTGCTCACCGGCCCGGTGAACGTGCTGCGAGCGACGCTGCACCCGGGCGGAATGGCGCCGCGGGTGCTGAACCTGGGGGAGTGGCGGGCGCACCTGCTCGGCCGGTTGCGCCGCCAGGTCGAGCAGACCGCCGACGCCGGGCTCGCGGAGCTGCTGGCGGAGCTGCGCGAGTATCCGTGCGCGGACGAGGTGCCGGAGGTGGAGATTCCGGGGCCGGGCGACATTTTCGTGCCGCTGCGGTACCGGCACGAGGACCTCGAGCTCACCTTCTTCAGCACGGTGGCCACGTTCGGGACGCCGCTGGACGTGACGGTGGCGGAGCTGGTGATCGAGTCGTTCTACCCGGCCGATCCGCAGACGGCGGCGTACTTGCGGGAACGGGTGACCGGCTGACCGGGTAGCTCGCGAACGAGCCGCCGCCGCTTCCGATCCCCGCTACCATCGCCCTCATGCGGGCATTCGTGGTGACCGGGCCCGGGGAAGCCGGCCCGGCCGACGTACCGGAGCCGGTCGCCGGGGTCGGCGAAGTCGTGGTCGACGTCGAGCGGGCCGGAGTGTGCGGCACTGACGTCGAGTTCTTCACCGGCGAAATGCAGTACCTCGCGGACGGCCACGCCAGCTACCCGCTGCGCCTCGGCCACGAATGGTGCGGCACCGTCTCCGGCGTCGGCCCGGGCGTGCATCCGGCCTGGATCGGCCGGCGCGTCACCGGGGACACCATGCTCGGCTGCGGCGAATGCCGCCGGTGCCGCGCTGGGCATCAGCACGTCTGCGAGACCCGGCAGGAAGTCGGCATCCGCGGCGGCCGGGCCGGAGCGCTCGCCGAGAAACTCGCCGTTCCGGTGCGGTCCCTGCACGAGCTGGGCGGACTCGACCCGATGGCCGGCGCGCTGGTCGAGCCGGGCGGCAACGCCTGCCGGGCAGCCCGGGCGGCCGCGGGGGAGCGGGTGCTGGTGCTCGGGCCGGGGACGATCGGACTGCTCACCGCTCTGTTCCTGCGGGCCGCGGGCAGCGAGGTGCATCTGGTCGGCGCCACGCCCTGGTCGGTGGAGTTCGCCCGCGGCCTCGGGTTCCCGGCCGCCACCACGGTCCCGGACCCGCCGTTCGACGCGGTGGTCGACGCGACGAACGATCCAGCCGCCCCCGCGCTCGCCGCGGAGCTGGTCGAACCAGCCGGCCGGATCGTCTACATCGGACTCGCCGGCAAGGCGAGCCTGCTGGACACCCGGCTGGTGGCGTTGAAGGACGTCACCGCGGTCGGCGTGCTGAGCGGTTCGCCCGGCTTGCCGGACGCGATCGACGCGTACGCCGGCGAGGACGTCGACCCGCGGCCGCTGGTCGCCGCGACGGTCGGACTGGACGAGGTCGCGGCCGTGCTGGGCGGGAAGCGGCCGGACGGGGCCGGGGCGGGGCCCAAGATCCACGTCGACCCGCGCTGGTAATCCGGTCGCCCGGCGGGCCGTGGTCTGTGAAGGGAACATTGAGGGAATCAGAGTCCCTGAATGTTCCCTTCACGGACTTCGGGAGCCGGGATCAGCGGCCCAGCGTCGCGGCCAGGTGCTCCGCCGCCGCCCGCAGGCTGACGTAGGATCCGCTGAACGTGTCGATCCGCGGGCCAGCGCCGAGATCCGGTCCGGGAACGCCGGTTTCGACCCGTACGTAGTCCACAGTGGACAGCTGGGCCAGCAGTTCCCGGACCGCCGGATGCCGGTGGGCTTCCCGGGTGGTGACCACGACGCTGGCCGCCGACGCGGCGTCCGCGAGGATCGACGCAGGGTCCGCGGGCGAGACCGATCGCGCCCGGGTGCCCGGCACCAGCTCGCCGAGATGCGCTCCGAGACCCCACGGCATCGGTCCCGCCGCGATGGTCGGCTCAGTGTGCACATCCAGCACCAGCGGCGGACCGGCCAGCCGAGGCGTGCCGGTCACCCGCAATGCCGCCCGCGCCGCGGACAGTCCGAGTGTGTAGTCGACCGGCCGCACTTCGGCCGGACTCGGCGAAGTGCCCAGCGCAGCCGTTCGCGCGGCCGCTTCGGCGAGCCGCTCCAACGGAAGCCGTCCGTCCGCGACGGCGGCGACGATCGTCTCGGCGATCTGGTCCAGCCGCGCGGCGTCGAACGACTCGCCGCCGATGCAGAGCGCGTCCGCGCCCGCCGAGAGCGACCGGACGGCGGCTTCGCCAAGGCCGTCGTGCCGGCCGAACGAGCCGGACACCGCGCCCATCTCCAGCGCGTCCGTGACAACCGCTCCGGTGAAGCCCAGCTGGCCGCGCAGCACGTCGGTGAGCGCGACCCGGCTGAACGTCGCCGGTTCCTGTCCCCACGCGGGCACGACGAGATGCCCGGACATGACCGCCCGGACGCCCGCCTCGATGGCCGCCGCGAACGGGACCAGCTCGATCTGCCGAAGCTCGGCCGGAGTCCGCGGCAGGACCGGCAGCGAGACGTGTGAGTCCTCGGTCGCCGCGCCGTGTCCGGGGAAATGCTTGGCGCACGCGGCGACGCCGTACTTCTGCATCCCGCTCACGTAGGCCGCGACGTGCGGCGAAGCCGCCGCCGGGTCGGATCCGAACGCCCGCACGCCGATGATCGGGTCCTCCGCGGCGAGCGTGAGGTCCGCGCACGGCGCGAGGTTGACGGTCACTCCGCAGGCCGCCAGGCGTTCGCCGAGCGCGGCCGCCACTGACGCGGTCAGCTCGGGATCGCCTGCCGCGCCGAGCGCGAGCGGGCCGGGCACGAACGAGCCAGCCGAGACGTCGAGCCGGGTGACGTCGCCCCCCTCCTCGTCGATGCCGACCACGACGTCGTTCCGCTCCGCCCGCAACGCGGACGTGAGCGCGGCGACCTGTTCGTCGTCGACCACGTTGCGGCCGAACAGCACCACGCCGCCGAGACCCTCGGCGAGGCGACGGCGCAGCCAGTCCGGCGCGGTCGTCCCGGCGAATCCGGGCAGCAGCACGGCTTCGGCGAGCCGGCGAGGTTCGGACCCGGCGGTCATCCCTTCACCGCGCCCGCGGTCATGCCGGACACGAGCTTCCGCTGCACGAACAGGAAGAAGATCACCGCCGGGATCGCGTAGACCACCGACGCCGCCATGACCCCGCCCCAGTCGATCGAGAACGCGGTCTTGAACGACGACAGCCACACCGGCAGCGTCTGCTTCGACTGGTCCCGCATGAACACCAGGGCGAACAGGAACTCGTTCCACGCGGTGATGAAGCTGAACACCGACGTGGTGACCAGGCCGGGGCCGAGCAGCGGCAGGGTGACCCGGCGGAACGCGCCGACCCGGCTGCAGCCGTCGATCATCGCGGACTCTTCGAGGTCGTACGGGATGCCGTTGACGAACCCGTAGAGCATCCACACGGTGAACGGCAGCGACGTCGCGAAGTACACCAGCAGCAGCGACGGGAGGGTGTTCAGCAGCCCGATGTCGCGCATCAGCAGGTACATCGGGATGAACAGCGCGGAGAGCGGGGCCAGCTGCGCGACCAGGATCAGCAGCAGGAAGCCCTTGCGGCCGCGGAAGCGGAAACGGGCCAGCGGGATCGCCGCCAGCACGCCCACCACGAGCGCTGCCAGCACCGCGCCGAGCGTCACGATCAGGCTGTTGGTCAAGTAGGTGACGAAGCCCGGCTTGGTGAGCGCCGACGCGAAGTTCGACAGCGTCGCCGAAGTCGGGATCAGGTCGTACTTGGGTGACAGCACGTCGCCGGGGGTCTTCAGCGACGTGGTGAACATCCAGTACGTCGGGAAGAGGAACAGCAGCGCCGCCACGATGCCCGCGGCGGACACCGCGATCCGGGCGGTCAGGGACTTCTTCACGCGATCTCCCCGTCCTTCGTCCGGACCAGCAGCTGCACGTACCGGCCGGTGACCAGCAGGAGCAGCACCAGCATGATGGTGGCGATGGCCGCGGCCGAGCCGAAGTGGCTGCCCGCGATGCCCTTGAGGTACTGCAGGATCGCCAGCGTCGTGCTGCCGCCGTCCGGGCCGCCCTGGCGCATCGCCCAGACCTGGGCGAACATGTTGAAGTCCCACAGGATCGACAGGAACGTCACCATAGTCAGGATCGGCCGGATCGCCGGCCAGCTGACCGCGCGGAACGTCTGCCACGCCCCGGCTCCGTCGATGCCGGCCGCCTCGTACTGCTCGCGCGGCACGCCGATCAGTCCCGCGTAGAGCGTGAACGCGACGAACGGGACAGCCTGCCAGAGCACCAGCAACCCGATCACGACGAGCGTGCTGGGGCCGCTGGAGAACCACGAATAGCCGATGAACGAGTGGAAGCCCAGCTTGTCCAGCGTCTTGTTGAGGATCCCGTACTGCTGGTCGAAGATCCACTGGAACACCGTGGTGGTGGCGATGACCGGCACCGCCCAGGCGAGCACGAGCGAGATTTGCAGGAAGATCCGCAGCGCGGGCGGCAGGTGCCGCATCAGCACCGCGACGAACAGGGCGACCAGCAGCGTCGCGGCGACCAGCGCACCGGTGAAGACGACCGTGCGGATCGCCACGGACCAGAACTCGGGGTCGGACAGCACGTCGGTGTAGTTCCGCAGGCCGATCCACACCATCTTGCCGGTGACCAGTTCGCGCAGGTCGAGCTGGCGCAGGCTGATGCCGAGCATCTGGACGGTGGGCCAGCCGAGCAGGACCAGCACGGCGGCGAGCGCGGGCAGGATCAGCAGGTACGGCATGACTCGTTCGCTGAACCATCCGGTCCGCTGCCGCGCCGCCCCGGCGCGCGCCGATGCCGGCGGAGTCGCCCCCGCCGGCATCGGCTTGTCCTTCGTCGCGGTCATCCGCCGATGATCTTGTCGAGGGCGGTGTTCGCGTCGGCCGTGGCCTGGTCCAGGGTCTTCTTCCCGGTCAGGTAGGCGGTCAGCATGTCCTTCAGCGGGTTCTGGCCGGACTCGACCTCGCCCCACTTCGGGCTGGTCGGCATCGCGTGGCCGTTTTGCGACGCCTTCGCCATCACCGAGCCCAACGGGTCCTTGTCCAGCGCGGTGAGATCGGTCGAGGTGCCCGGCACGAAGCCGCTCGCCGCGATCTGGGTCATGTACTTGGTGCTGGTCAGCAGCTTCAGGTAGTCCTTGGCCAGGTCCTGGTGCTTGCTGTTGAGCGGGACGACCAGGTTCGAGCCGCCCAGGAACACCGGCGCGGACTGGCCGGCGTTCTTCGACGGGATCGGGAAGGCACCGGTCTTCGCGGTGATGCTCGGGTCCGTCTTGGCCGCGGTCGCGACCTCGTTCGGAGTGCCGATGAACATCGCGACCTTGCCGCCGCCGTAGATGCCCGCCTGCTGCGGCGTGGCTTCGTCGTTGTCCTTCGGCGCGGTGGTGCCGGAGGTGTCGACGAGCTTCTTGTAGAACTCCAGCCCGGCCTTGGCCTGCGGGGTGTTCAGCGTCGACGTGAACTTCTTGCCGTCCGCCTTGGCGATGTCACCGCCGTTGTCCCAGATGAACGAGGACAGCGCGTACCAGTTCTGGCCCGGCAGGTAGAGCGGCTGGAACTGCGGGTCGCTGCCGAACTTGGTCTTGAGCTTGCCGATCGCGTCGAGCCATTCGTCGTTCGACGCCGGCGTCTTCGCGATGCCCGCCTGCTCGAACATGTCCTTGCGGTAGAGCACTTCGCGGTTCGCGGCGTAGAACGGCACGCCGACGGTCTTGCCGTCGTACTCTCCGGACGCCTTGAGGCCCTTGAGCCACTGCGCGCCGTTGAGGTTGTTCACGTCCCCGCTCAGATCCGCCAGCACGCCCTGCGAAGCGAAGGCCGGGGTCTGAGTGTTGCCGACTTCGATTACGTCCGGCGGAGTGTCGCTGGCCAGTGCGGTGGTCAGCTTCTGCTGGATGCCGTTCCATTGCTGGATCTGGTAGTCGACCTTGACCCCCGGGTGGGCCGCCTCGAACTCCTTGTTCAGCGAGGCGGTGAGGGCGTCCGGGGCGGAGCCGGTCATCAGCCAGACCGTCAGCTTGCCGTCCTGCGCGCCCCCAGCGCTCGAGGCGTTGTCACTCCCGCCGGAGCCGGCACACCCGGCTGTCGCGAGCGTGATGGCGGCGGCGCCCGCCGCCAGCTTGAGCCAGCGCTTCACGTGTCGTCCTTTCCGTGCCCGGCCGCCGTCGGCGGGGCCGGTGCCAAATGGTGTAGACCAATGTCCTGCAGAGTGGTCCGGACCACAGCTGGTGTCAAGCCGGTTGCCAAGTTGTTGTCTACGAGCCAGCGGGATTGACGCTGAGTGTCCGGACGGTTACCGGCGCTCGGCGGAACAGCGCCGGTGGCCAGGGGATTCTCGAAGCGGGCAGCGGTTTCCGGGGCGATCCGGTTGTTCGTGAACGGCTTGCCGTGTCGCGGTGCCTGGCGCGGTCCTGCCGACCGGCTTGCCGGCGCGCGGGGGTCGTGCCGGAGCTTCGTCTGGCGGCGAATGGGGTGGTGCCTAGAGCTTCGCCGGCGGGGAAGCGGGGTTCTCCCGGACTCTGGCCTGTCAGAGAGGGGTCGTGCCGGAATCCGCCTTCTCGCTGGCGACCGCGGGTCTGCCGAAGCCGTGCTCCGGTGCCTCGCTTCGGCGTTGCCGGCGAACCCCGCGAGCTCGCGGCCGGACGTCCGCCGAACTGTCGCGACACTGCCGCCGGACTGGCCGGAGTAACCGGCAGCACCCCGGGGTGGGTGAGTTTCCCCCGCCCCGGCTCTCCGGAAACCGTGGCTGACCTGCGGAGATCCCAGCTGCCTCACTTGTCACATCACACTCAGTGGTTTACAGGCGTCCCAACTGTCACACACACTGGTCGCGCCCAGGCGATCCGGAGCCGTTCTTGGGGAAGAGACGCGGAGGACCGGAGCGCCGTCGGGCAAGGACGGAAAGAGGGAGTTCGAGGATGAGGCGCTCCAGGCGGATTGCGGCTCGGGTGGGTTCGGTCGTCGCGGCGGCGGCAGTGGTCGCCGGCGGAGCATTGGGGCTGCTGAACGCGCCCCAGGCGACGGCAGCGCCTGCCGACGTGCCGGGCATGGACGTGTCCGGGTATCAGGGCAATGTGGACTGGCAGGCGGCTTGGAACGCCGGCGCGCGCTTCGCGTACGTCAAGGCGACCGAGGGCACCGGCTACCGCAACCCGTACTTCGCGCAGCAGTACAACGGTTCCTACAACGTCGGGATGGTCCGCGGCGCCTACCACTTCGCGCGCCCCGACGTGTCCGACGGCGCGACTCAGGCCGACTACTTCGTCGCGCACGGCGGGGGCTGGTCCGCGGACGGCCGCACGATGCCGCCGATGCTCGACATCGAGTACAACCCGCACGGCTCGACCTGTTTCGGCCTGTCGCAGCCGGACATGGTGTCGTGGGTGCGGTCGTTCTCCGAACGGGTGCACGCGAAGACCACGCGCTGGCCGATGCTCTACACCACCACGGACTGGTGGAAGACCTGCACCGGCAACTCGGCGGCGTTCGGCGACACGCACCCGCTGTTCATCGCGCGGTACGCGAGCAGCGCCGGCCCGCTGCCCGCCGGCTGGCGGTACTACTCGATCTGGCAGTACTCGGACTCCGGCAACAAGCCCGGCGACCAGGACTCGTTCAACGGCTCGATGGCTCAGCTGCTGAAGCTCGCCGGCGGCGACGCCCCCAAGAGCGAGGCGCCGCCGGTCACGACGCCGACCTCGGCGAAGCCGACGAGCACCGAGCCGTCGACGCCGGCCACGACGCCGAGCAGTTCGTCGAGCACCGCGACGAAGACGCCGAGCAAGACTCCGACGAGCACGCCGACGGCGAGCCCGACCACGACGGCTGGCCCGTCTTCGGCGGTGGCGAAGCCGGCCACCTCCACGGCGAAGCCGAAGGACATCAGCGGTCTCGTCTGGGCGGGCGGCAAGCAGGCGAACCCGCCGGCCTCGCTGTCCGACGCGAAGCGCCAGGACCTGCTGACCGCGCGGGTGCACGACGTCGCGAACGTGACGCCTAAGTCCCTGCCGCAGAAGGTCGTCACCAGCAAGCCAGCGAAGGCGGCCGCACCGGCGGCCACTGCGCAGACCAAGGCGCTGGCGCAAACCGGCACCAACGCCAACACCCCGCGGCTGGCCGTGTTCGGCGCGGCGCTGCTGGTGTTCGGAATGATCCTGATGACGCTGTCGCGAGTCGTCTCGCGGCGCTGAGCGAATCCGGGTTCCGCACTCCGCGTACGGAGTGCGGGCCCGGCCGTTAGGCTCGCCGGGTGACCACCACTCGGCCCGAATTGCGCGGCTTCCCCGGCGTAGTGCTCGTCGTTCGCTTCCTGACCGAGCTGGCGCTGCTGGCCGGGCTCGCGGTAGCCGGCGCGCGGCTCGGCGGCGGTGTGTTCCTGAACATCCTGGCGGCCGTGTTGTGGCCGACGCTCGCGGGGGTGATCTGGGGACTGGTGATCGCGCCGCGGGCGAAGCGGCGCAGCCCGGAACCGACGCGGTTCTTCCTCGAGGCAGGGCTGTTCGGGGTGGCGGCGCTCGGGTTGATCGCTTCCGGGCTGCTGGTGCCGGGCATCGTCCTGGGCGTCGCCGGGATCGCGGTGGCGGTCGCCGTGCGGGTGTGGGCCAAGGACGGCTGAGCCGGCTCAGTCCGGTTCGCCGAACGCCAGCGGGTCATCCGTTCGCTCGCTGGAGCGGTCGCGGTGCTGAGGTCGGGAGCGGAGGCGTCCCTCCCGACCACAGTGGACAGTCCATCCCGGACCTCGCAGAAGGTGCGGTCGAGCGCGGGACCGGTTGCCGGGTAACGATGTTCCGCGCCAGTCGCGGCGGCGCAGCAGCCCTGGTCGGTCGCTGCTCCGGCTGCGGTCACGCAGCCGAAGCAGGAGTCCGCAGCCTGCTTCGGCTCGCGGTAGAGCGGCTGGTGGCTGAGCGGCCCGACGCGCCTCGGCAGGTGATTGTCTCCGCGGCGCCCCGCGACCGTGGTCTCGTCGAACCCGCCAGGGCCGCAGGTCCCCAGCCACACGACGAGCAGCACGACGACGGCTTCGGCCTCGTCCACGCTCTTGTCCACGGGCGTGGCGGAGAGCTTACCGAGGGTGCCGGGCAGATCCGGTCGGTGCGGCGCGGCACCGGGCGACCCGCGCCCGCGCTGCTTGCGCCGCGCGCCGCGGTGGATGACACTCCCGCTATGCCGAGCCCGTTCAGCGCCGAAACGGCGGACGCGATCCAGCACGCCCGTCAGCATTCCGTCGGGGATCTCCTGCGCCGTACCGCGTTGCGGCATCCGGACAAGCTCGCGATCGTCGCCGGCGAGCGCCGGGTGAGCTATCGCGACTTCGACGCCGCAGTCAACCGGTGTGCCAACCGGCTCGCCGCGCACGGTCTCGCGAAGGGCGACCGGCTCGCGCTGCTCAGTCACAACTGCTGGGAGTACGCGGTCCTGGTCTACGCCACCGCCAAACTGGGTGTCGTCCTGGTGCCCGTCAACTTCATGCTGGGCGCGGAGGAAATCGCGTTCATTCTCGGCCACGCCGGAGTGTCCGGCCTGATCGCCGAGGACGCGCTGCTGGACACCGCCTCGGCGGCGCTCGCGGGCCGCGCCGAGGCGTTCCGGGGCCGGATCGGCGGCAGCCGGGACGGCTGGGAGGACATCTCGGCGTGGATCGATCAGCCCGGCGACGAAACCGCGCCGAACGTGCCGGTCGGCGACGACGACCCGCTGCGGCTGATGTACACCTCCGGCACCGAATCGCGGCCGAAGGGCGTCATGCTGTCCAGCCGGTCGCTGATCGCCGAGTACGTCTCCTGCGCGATCGACGGAAGCATGACCGGCGACGACATCGAAGTCCACTCGCTGCCGCTCTACCACTGCGCGCAGCTGGACTGCTTCCTGTCCGTCGACGTCTACCTCGGCGCCACCAGCGTGATCCTGCCCGGTCCGGACCCGGCCGCGCTGCTCGCCGCGGTCGAGCGGGAGCGGGCGACGAAGCTGTTCGCGCCGCCGACGGTGTGGATTTCGCTGCTGCGGCACCCGGCGTTCGACACGACCGATCTGTCCAGCCTGCGCAAGGGCTACTACGGCGCGTCCCCGATGCCCGCCGAGGTGCTGCGCGAACTTTCCCGCCGGCTGCCCGACGTGCAGCTGTGGAACTTCTACGGCCAGACCGAAATGGCCCCGCTGGCCACCATCCTGCGTCCGCACGAGCAGATGGCGAAGGCGGGCTCGGCCGGGCGCGCGTCGATCAACGTGGAGACCCGGATCGTCGACGAGACCGGCCGCGAGCTGCCGCCCGGCGAGGTCGGCGAGATCGTGCATCGCAGTCCGCACGCGACGCTCGGCTACTACGAGGACGAGGAGAAGACCGCCGCGGCGTTCGAGGGCGGCTGGTTCCACTCCGGCGATCTCGGCGTGCTGGACGACGAGGGCTATCTGTCCGTGGTGGACCGCAAGAAGGACATGATCAAGACCGGCGGCGAGAACGTCGCGAGCCGCGAGGTCGAGGAAGCGCTGTACCTCCTCGACGGGATCGCCGAGGTCGCGGTGTTCGGGGTCGCGCATCCGCACTGGATCGAGGCGGTCACGGCGGCGGTCGTGCCGCGCGATGGCGTGACGCTCACCGAGGCCGAGGTGCTCGCGCACGCCCGCGCGCACCTGGCCGGGTACAAGTGCCCGAAGTACGTGGTGTTCGTCGACGCGCTGCCGAAGAACCCGAGCGGGAAGATCGTGAAACGGGCGCTGCGGGAAGGGCACGCGGACCTAGCGCGGTCGTGACGTCCCGGACCTCTCCGCCGTTTTGAGCGCAACATCAGGAGCCCAAGGCGGAGCGGCGTCGTTCCCCGCCCGGACCTGGGCGACGGCGACCTTCAGGCGAGAGTGGCGCCGTAGGCGGTGAGTACGGGCGGCAGCGGCTGGAAGAAGCTGACGTGGCTGTTCCCGCCGGACAGCACGCCGTAGCCGACGCCGGCGAAGAACAACGGACCGCCGCTGTCGCCGCTCCCGACCGGGATGTCGGTGGCGATCGCGCCGACCACCTGCTTCCCGTCGCCGTAGTTCACGGTCTGATCGAGGCCGAGTACCTTCCCGCACGTCTTCTTCGTGGTCATGCCGCTCTTGCACACCAGTTGCCCGACCCGAGGGGTGCCCGCGCGCAGGATCCGCTGGGTGCGGCCGTCGTAGAGGTCGACCTGGGTGTGCCCGGAGCCGGCGGAGTACCGCACGCGGCCGTAGTCGGTCAGGGGGAAATGGGTGTCCGCGTTCGGGCCGACGTCTTTCCAGTCGAGCCCGTGTTCGGTGCAGTGCCCGGCGGTGAGGAGGTACCGGACGCCGTTGACGAGGATCGCGAACCCCGCCGAGCAGTAGTACGGCTCGCGGCCGGGTCCCGGCGAGACGGTGTACATCGCGTCGCCGCCGTGCACCGCGGCACCGGCCGGCAACGGCGCCGCGGACACGACCGGGCAGATCAGCAAGGCGGCCGCGGCCCAGGAAATCAGCACCCCGGCCAGCTTGCGAGGTGAGCAGCCAGACATCGGCGGGTCCTTCCGTCCGCATGAGACTGGGTAGGTGGACCAGTCCACCGCCGGACGGGCGGCGGCACAATCGGAGTCAGCCCGCGGTCCCGGGACTGCGCCCGAACGGGTGACGACAACGGTGGCGGGAAGATCGTTCGCCCGGCGTGCTGTCCGAACCGCCGGGTCGCCGGCGACCTGCGTAAACGGCATCACCGGCGGCGGTGGCAGAGAAGCCGTCCGGATCTCACGATGCGAGATGGTCTAAGCCATCATGGTGAATTTCCTTCAGGTTCTTTACTGTCACGTCGTCAAGTAACGCTGATCTGCATGGGGAACCGTTGTCCGACATCCTGTCGCCGGGCGGCGCCCCGGTCCCGGCGGCCGCTCCGGCGTCGCGGAACCTGTGGCGCACGCTGCGGCACGACCGCTGGGCCCAGGCCAGCGCCGTCGTCATCGTGCTGGTGATCGTCACCGCTCTCGCCGCGCCGCTGCTCGCGCTGATCGAGGGCCAGGACCCCTACACCTACCACACCGAACTGCTGAATCCGGCGGACGGAACCGGAGCCGGATTTCTCGGCGGCATCAGCGGCAGCCATTGGTTCGGCGTCGAGCCGCTGACCGGACGCGACCTGTTCGCGGTCGTCGCGTACGGCGCGCGCACATCGTTCCTGATCGGGCTCGCCGCGACTGTCGTTTCGGTGCTGCTGGGCGTGCTGCTCGGCGCGAGCGCCGGATACGCCGGCGGCTGGTGGGACACCGTGGTGAGCCGGGTGACCGACGTGCTCCTCGGATTCCCGCAGCTGATCTTCATGATCGCGCTCGGCGCGGTCGCTCCGCAGTCGATCCCTCGTCCGCTGCTGCTGATCGCGGTGATCGGCCTGTTCGGCTGGCCGAAGGTGGCCCGGGTCGTCCGCGCGCAGACGCTCAGCCTGCGCAACCGCGACTTCGTCAAGGCGGCCCGAGCGCTCGGCGCGGGCGGCGGGCACGTGTTCCGGCACGAGCTGCTGCCGAACCTGTGGGCGCCGATCATCGTGCTGGCGACCGTGACCATCCCGGCGAACATCGGGCTGGAGGCCGCCCTCTCGTTCCTCGGCGTCGGCATCCCGCCGCCCACGCCGAGCTGGGGCCGGTCCATCAGCGACGCGATCAACTGGGTGCAGACCGATCCGATGTTCCTGATCTTCCCCGGGGCCGCGCTGTTCGTCGCGACGCTGGCGTTCAACATGCTCGGCGACGGGCTTCGCGACGCGCTCGACCCGAAGACGGCGGTGCGCCGATGAACCGGCCCCTGCGTTTCGTGGGCATCCGCCTGCTCGGGATGCTCGGCGTCCTGCTCGTGGTCAGCTTCGCCACCTTCGCGGTGTTCTACCTGCTGCCCACCGACCCGGCGCAGATGTCCTGCGGGAAGCCGTGCACGCCGGAAAACCTGGCGCTGGCCCGGGAATTCATGGGCTTCGACAAGCCGTGGACCCAGCAGTACCTCGACTTCCTCGGCGGAATCTTCACCGGCCGCACGTTCGGCTCCGGCGTGACCGCGATCGTCTGCTCGGCACCCTGCTTCGGCTACTCGTTCCAGCAGAACGAGCCGGTGCTGGCGCTGATCGGGGACCGGCTTCCGGTCACCGTTTCGCTGGCTGTCGGCGCGGCGGTGATCTGGCTGATCGCCGGCGTCGCGACCGGCGTGTTCTCCGCGCTGCGCCGCGGCAAGTTCGCCGACCGCGCCGCGATGACGGTGACGCTGGCCGGGGTGTCCGCGCCGGCGTACCTGGTGGGGCTGCTGGGGATCCTGCTGTTCGGTTTCACGCTCGACGTGGTCCCGGTCAACGGGTACGTGCCGTTCGCGCAGAGTCCGGTCGACTGGGCCTGGCACCTCGTGCTGCCGTGGCTGGTGCTGGCGTTCATCAACGCCGCGATGTACGCCCGGCTCTCGCGCGGCCAGATGCTGGAGATCATGGGCGAGGACTTCATCCGTACCGCGCGGGCGGTCGGCCTGCCGGAGCGGACGGTCGTCGGGAAATACGCGCTGCGCAACGTGCTGCTGCCGGTGGTCACGGTGTTCGCGGTGGACCTCGGCGCGCTGCTCGGCGGAGCGGTGATCACCGAGCGGGTGTTCGCGCTGCCCGGCCTCGGCGGTCTGCTCGTCGACGCGGTGCACCAGGTGGACCTGCCGGTGCTGATGGGCGTAAGCCTGTTCGCCGCCTTCTTCGTCGTCCTCGCGAACTTCGCGGTGGACGTGCTCTATGGGGCGCTCGACCCCCGGGCTCGGGTCAGTTCGTAGAAAGGGAACGGAAAACCATGGATCGCAGGGACTTCCTGAAAGCGCTGGGCATCACCGCCACGGCCACTGGGGCAGGGGCGTTCCTCGCCGCGTGCAACGCGAACGAGCAGTCTTCCGGCGGGGGCGCGGTGACCGTGGCGTCCGGCGGGACGTTGTACATCCTCACCGACACCACCAGCCAGCACCTCGACCCGGCGAAGAGCCAGAACCTGGCGATCACCACGATCAGCCTGATCCACCGCAGGCTCACCGCGTGGAAGACCTCCGCGGACGGCCCGGCCACCGTGGTCCCGGACCTGGCCACCGACACCGGCCGGGCCAGCGCCGACGGCAAGACGTGGACCTACACGCTCAAGGACGGCCTGAAGATGGCCGACGGCACGCCGATCACCAGCGCGGAGATCAAGTACGGCATCGAGCGCTCGTTCGACGCGGCGTTCTCCGGCGGGCTGAGCTACCACAAGAACCTGCTGGTCGGAGGCGGCGACTACAAGGGGCCGTTCAAGAACGGCGAACTGGCTTCGATCGAGACGCCGGACCCGAAGACCATCGTCTTCCACCTCGCCCGCCCGTACGGCGACTGGCCGTGGATCGCGAGCATGCCCGCGTTCGCCCCGGTGCCCAAGGGCAAGGGCACCGACGTGACCTTCGACTCGAGGCCGGTCGCCTCCGGTCCCTACCAGGTCGAGACCTACCAGAAGGGCGTGCAGGTCAAGTTCGTCCGCAACCCGAACTGGGACGTGAAGACCGACCTGGCGCGCACCGGCCTGCCGGACTCGATCGTGATCCAGATGGGCCAGGACACCGGTGTCATCGCGAAGCGGCTGCTGGCCAGCCAGGGCAACGACGCGTTCGCGTTCGGCGCGGCCTTCGTGAACCCGGCGCAGCTGGCGCAGATCCGCACCAATCCCGCGGCGAAGAACCAGCTCGTCACGTCGAAGTCCGGTGCGCTGGCGTACCTGGCGCTCAACACCAAGCGCGGCCCGCTGGCCAACGTGAAGGTGCGCCAGGCGTTCCAGTACGCGGTGGACAAGACCGCGTTCCAGGTCGCCGTGGCGGGCAGCGTGGACCTGGCCGGTCCGGTCGCCACCACGCTGATCACCGAAGGCATCGCCGGGCGCGAGGTGTACGACCTGTACCAGGCGCCGCCTACCGGCGACGTCGCGAAGGCCAAGCAGTTGCTGGCCGAAGCCGGCTTCCCGAACGGCATCGACAATCTGGACTTTCCGGTGTCGACCGCCAACAACGACTCGGACAAGGCGCAGGCCATCCAGGCCGCGCTGGAGCGGGCCGGCATCCGCACGAAGCTGCGCCCGCTGGACGAGGACGCCTGGGAAACCCTGGTGACCGGCAACGACGGCAGCTACGACCTGACGCTGGGTTCGTGGCAGCCGGACTTCCCGAGCGCCAACGCGAACATCGAGCCGCTGTTCGCCACCTCGGAGATCGGCAACGGCGGGTACAACGAGGCCCGCTACTCAGCGCCCGAAGTCGACGCGCTGATCCAGCAGGCACAGGGCACCGTCGACCCGGCCGCGGCCGGCAAGCTGTGGGCACAGGCGGACAAGCGGATCATGCAGGACTCGCCGGTCGTGCCGTTGATCTACACGCGCAACTCGTTCCTGCACGGCGCGAAGGTCGGCGACTTCGTTATCGGCGCGTTCCCGGCGTACCCGAACTACCTCCAGATGGGCTTGGCGAAGTAATCCCGTGTCCGAACAGCTGCTGTCCCTGCGCGACGTCTCGATCCGGTTCAGCGGCGCCGCCGGCGCCACCGCGGTTCGCGAGGCGAGTTTCGACGTGCACCCCGGCGAGGTCGTCGCCCTGGTCGGGGAGTCCGGTTCCGGCAAGTCGGTGACCGCGCTGTCGCTGCTCGGCCTGCTGCCGGACACCGCGACGGTGACCGGCTCGGCGGTGCTCGCCGGCCGCGATCTGTACACATTGGACGGTCCGGCGCTGCGCGCGGTGCGCGGCGGCGAGATCGGCATGGTGTTCCAGGAGCCGATGAGCGCGCTGAACCCGGTGTTCCGGATCGGCACCCAGCTCGTGGACGCGGTGCGGGCGCACCGGACGGTGCCGCGCGCGCAGGCGCGGGCCCGGGCGCAGGAGCTGCTGGAGCTGGTCGAGCTGGACGCCCGGCGGGTGCTGCGCGCGTACCCGCACGAGCTGTCCGGCGGGCAGCTGCAGCGCGTGGTGATCGCCTTGGCGCTGATCCACGAGCCGTCGCTGCTCGTCGCGGACGAGCCGACGACCGCGCTCGACGTGACCGTGCAAGCCGGGATCCTGCAGCTGCTGCGGTCGCTGCGGGACCGGCTCGGCACGGCGATCCTGCTCGTCACGCACGACATGGGCGTGGTCGCGGACGTGGCGGACCGGGTGGTGGTGCTGCGCGAGGGCCAGGTGGTCGAGCAGAACACGGTCGCCGGGCTGTTCGCCGCGCCGCGGGCGGACTACACCCGGGAGCTGCTGGATTCGGTGCTGTCGCTGGGTTCCTCGCCGGCCGGGGCGGTGCGGCCGTCCTCGGCGCCGCTGGTGTCGGTGACCGGCCTGGCGGTCTCCTACCGGGTCGGCGGCGGCGCTCCCGCGGTGCGGGCGGTCGACGGGGTTTCGTTCACGATCGGCTCCGACGAGGTCCTCGGCCTGGTCGGCGAGTCCGGCTCCGGAAAGAGCACGATCTCGTCGGTGCTGACCGGGCTGGTCCCGCCGTCGTCGGGCACAGTGCAGGTCGACGGGGTGGACTTGGCCGGTGCTTCGGCGCGCGAGCGGCGGGAGATCCGGCGGCAGATCGGGGTGGTGTTCCAGAACCCGGCGTCCGCGCTCAACCCGCGCGCGACGATCGGCGCGAGCATCGCGGAACCGCTGGTAGTGCACGGCGACCGCGGCGACCACCGAGCACGCGTGGCGGAGCTGCTGTCCGCGGTCCGGCTCGACCCGGACTGGAGCGGCCGGTACCCGCACGAACTTTCCGGCGGACAACGGCAGCGCGTCGGCATCGCCCGCGCGCTGGCGCTGCGGCCGCGGCTGCTGATCGCCGACGAACCGACCAGCGCGCTGGACGTTTCGGTTCAGGCGTCGGTGCTCGACCTGCTCGCCGACCTGCAGCGGGAGCTGGCCTTCGCGTGCCTGTTCATCAGCCACGACCTGGCCGTGGTGGAACGAGTCGCGGACCGGGTGGTCGTGCTGCACCACGGCAAGGTGGTCGAGGAGGGCCCGGTCGAATCGGTGCTCGGCGCGCCGCGGGAGGACTACACGCGCCGCTTGGTCGCCGCGGCTCCGGTCGCGGACCCGGACCTGCAGCGGGAACGGCGGGAAGCCTGGCGGGCGCTGTCGGGCTGACCGATGAGTTTCCGGGCCGTGGGGAGTCGGTACCGGAAACCGACACGGAAGGCTTTCGACATGGGCACACTGCTGTACTCGGCGGCGATGTCGCTGGACGGCTTCATCGCCGGCCCGGGCGGGGACATGAGCTGGCTGGCCGCCTACACCGGGCCGAACCCCGCCGCGGATGCACTGGCCGCGGAGACCGGTGCGCTGTTGGTGGGCCGGCGCACGTTCTGTGGGGACGACCCGTATCGCGGGACCGAAGGCGAGGGAAAAGCGTTCGGCTGCGGCTGGGACGGTCCGCAGGTAGTGCTGACGCGGCAGCCGTTGCCTGCGGCGGCGGGGGTGACGTACTGCGCTTCGCTGGCTGAGGGAGTCGCGTTGGCGCAGGCCGCCGCGGGGGAGAAGACAGTGAACGTGCTGGGGGCCAGCGTGGGGCTGGCGTGTGTCGGGGCGGGGTTGCTGGACGAGGTCGAGGTGATGGTGATGCCGGTGCTGCTGGGGGACGGGGTGCGGTTGTTCTCGCGCTCTGGTCCGCCGGTCGGGCTGGAATTGAGCTGGCAGCGGGGGACGACGCTGCGGTATCGGGTGGTGCCGTGAGGGATCGCCCGGTGTCGCTTTTCTGTCCGTGAAGGGAACATTGAGGGACTCTGAGTCCGCCAATGTTCCCTTCACGGCATACTCGCCCGGCCGCGCGGGAGCTCAGCGGTCCTCGAACCGCGCGATCGTCTCCAGCACTGCCTTCCCGAACGCAGCGTTCCCGAGGTGCCCCGCGTCCTCGATCACGATCAGCTCCGCCTCGGGCCAAGCCTGCGCCAGCTGCCACGCCTTCGCCAACGGCGCGCCCCAGTCCAGCGCCCCATGGATCAGCACCGCCGGAATCCCGGCCAGCCGGTCGAGTCCGCGCAGCAGCTGATCGTCGTCCAGCCACGCGTGATGCCGGTAGTAATGCGCGCAAAGCCGGGCGAATGCGATCAGGTCGTCGTCCGGCAGGTCGCTGTGCCCGCCGCCGGACTCGTGCGCGACGACCGCGTCCTCCCAAGCGCACCAAGCGCGCGCGGCTCGCAGCTGGACGTTCCGGTCCGGGCTCGCCAGCAGCCGCGAGTACCCGGCCAGGTCGCCGACAGCCCGGAACTCCGCCCACTGCGCGGGCAGCAGCCGCCGGAGACCGCCGTAGAGCCACTCGACCTCGTCGGCGGTGGAGGTGAACGTCGAGAGCAGCACGAGGCCGCTCACCCGCGACGGATGCCGCTGCGCGTAGGCCAGCGTCAGCGTCGTGCCCCAGGAACCGCCGTACAGCAGCCACTTTTCGATGCCGAGGCGGACGCGCAGCCGCTCCATGTCGGAGATCAGCCGGTCGGTCGTGTGGCGGTCGAGGCCGACTGACGGGTCCGCGACGTTCGGCGTGCTCCGCCCGCAGCCGCGCTGGTCGAAGGACACGACGCGGAACTTCGCCGGATCGAAGCCCCGCCGGCCGAACTGGGTGCCGCCTCCGCCGGGGCCGCCGTGCACGGTCAGCACCGGCTTGCCGTCCGGCGCGCCGGAGGCGTCCCACCAGATCCGCTGCCCGTCGCCGACGTCGAGCAGGCCCGAATCGGTGATTTCCGCCGAATAACCCGCCATGGCGGACCCTCCCGTCGCATCGGCCCGGCAGACAGTACTGGATCACGCACGGACCGGGTTTACAGCGCCAGCCGGGGGTCCCTAGGATCTGGCGGCGTCGGGCGCGCGAACGGGCTGGAGGTCTGGATGGGGAACCCGGAGTCCGGCAGCGACCTGGAGTCGGTCGCCAATCTGGTGCGGCTGTCCGAAACCGCCCCGATGCCCCGGATCGACGGCACCGAACCCCCGCCGCTCGTGCGGCCCCGCGTTCAGCGGGCCGAAGCGACGTCCTCGGCGTTCGGCGGCGTGCTCGACGGGTCCACCGGCTCGGCGGCCGAGCAGCTCGCGGCGCGCGGCCCGGCACCCGCCGTCGAAGCCACCGCGCCGCCGAGGGAAACCGCGCCGCCGGTCACGCGGCGACCGATGCGCTACAGCGTCGTCGCCGGCGCCGCCGTGGTCCTGTGCGCCGGCTTGGGCGCGTGGGCGTTGTGGCCGTCGCCCGGCGGATCGGACGGGCAACCGGTGGTGCCGCCGGCGCCGACCCGGCAGTCCGAGGCACCGCCCGCGGTGAGCACGCTCAGCGCGTCTCCGGCCCCGCCCGCGATCACCGGTCAGGTGCGCGACACGTCGGTCCGGCCGACCAGCCGCCCGGCGCCGCGGCGCACCCAGCCGACGCAGGGCCCGCCGGACGGCGCGAACCAGCCGCCCGGCCCCGGCGGCGACTCGTTCGGAGCCGCGGTCAGTTCCTATCTGCAGCAATGGAGCGAAGCGGGCTACCCGGTGCCCGAGCACTGGCGCGGGTGACCGGCCGGAGTACTACTGTGAGCGGGTCACTGCCGACCTGACTGCTCCCCGAGGTGTCCATGACCGGCTCGTCGTCCCCGTTGTCGCCCAGCCAGGTGCCGGTGGGGGTGGACCCGAACCGGCCGAGCATCGCCCGCATCTACGACGGCTTCCTCGGCGGAAACCACCATTACGAGGTGGACCGCGCGGTCATGGAAAAGATCAGCGCGGCGGTTCCGGAAGCGGTGCACATCGCCCGCGGCAACCGCGGTTTCCACAACCGCGTGCTGCGGATGCTGGCCAGCCAGACCGACATCCGCCAGTTCCTCGACTGCGGTTCCGGCCTGCCGACCGCGGAGAACACCCACCAGATCGTGCAGCGCTACCGCCGCGACGCGCAGGTGGTCTACGTCGACAACGACCCGGTGGTCCTCGCGACCGGGCGCGCGCTGCTGGAGGACAACGAGTTCACGCACATGGTCGAAGCGGACATCTTCGAGCCGCAGGACGTGCTGCAGCACGAGACGGTGCGCGAGTGCCTCGACTTCTCGGAGCCGGTGGCACTGCTGCACATCGGCACCATGCACCACTACGAGGGCGACGGCGCGTCCGCCGTGATGCGCCAGTACCTCGACGCGCTCGCGCCTGGCTCTTTCGTCGCGATGGCGCACTTCTACGACCCCGAGATCCCCGAGCTGACCGCCGTCGCGAAGCGGATCGAAGGCATCCTGGTAGCCGGCCCGCTCGGCGCCGGGCGGTTTCGCACCCGCGCCGAGATCGAGGACATGCTGGCCGGGCTGGACCTGCTCCCGCCGAACCGCACCGACGGCCCGGGCTTGTCGGTCGCCGACGAATGGTGGCAGGACGGGCCCAGGCTGCGCCCGCTGAGCGACGCGGCCAAGTGCGTCGCGGGCGTCGTCGGCCGCAAGATCTAGAGCCGCACTTGGCTGCGGGACCACCCGGCCAAGTCCGTGAGGGGCCCCTTGGGGGACTTGGATTCCCTGAAGGGGCCCCTGACGGACCTAGATTCCCCGAAGGGGCCCTTCACGGAACACGCCCCAGCCGGCGGGGCTGATCCGAAGCCGCGACGATCCCTTATCGAACCCGTCGGCTGGCCCGAAGGAACTCCCGGTTGAGCGACCCGATGCTCGCCAGCGGAATCCCCTGAGGACACACCGAAACACACTCCCCGGTGTTGGTGCACCCGCCAAACCCTTCCGCATCCATCGCCGCCACCATCCCCAGCACGCGCCGCTCCCGCTCGACTTCCCCCTGCGGCAGGGAATTCAAATGCGCCACCTTGGCCGCGGTGAACAACGTGGCCGACCCGTTCGGGCAAGCCGCGACACAAGCCCCGCACCCGATGCAGATGGCGTTGTCGAAGGCCAGATCCGCGACCGGCTTGGCCACCGGTGTCGCGTGTGCCTCGGGCGCGCTCCCGGTGGCGACACTCACGTACCCGCCTGCCCCGACGATCCGGTCGAACGCGGACCGGTCCACCACCAGATCCTTGATCACCGGAAAACCCCGGGCCCGCCAGGGTTCCACGTCCACCACGTCGCCGTCGGAGAACGAGCGGAGATGCAGCTGGCAGGCGGTCGTGCGCTCCGGTCCGTGCGCCTGTCCGTTGATCACCACCCCGCACGACCCGCAGATCCCTTCCCGGCAGTCGTGATCGAACGCGACCGGCTCGCCGCCGTCCTCGATGATCCGCTGGTTCACCACGTCCAGCAGTTCGAGAAACGACATGTCCGGACTGGCGTCGTCCACTGGATATTCGACCAGCCGCCCGGCGTCGTCCGGGCCGGCCTGCCGCCACACGCGCAAGGTGAGTTTCACGTATAACTCCGCTGAGTAGGGTGAACATGGTCGAACTCCAGCACTTCCCGATGGAGCACCGGCTGTTCCCCGTACTCCCAAGCGGAAACGTGCGAAAACCGGAGATCGTCCCGCTGGGCCTCGCCGTCCCCGGTCTGGTGCTCCTCCCGGAAATGCCCGCCACAGGACTCTTCCCGCACCAGGGCGTCGAGCAGCAGCAGCTCGGCGAGTTCGAGAAAGTCCGCGACCCGGCCGGCCTTCTCGAGTTCCTGGTTCAGCGAGGCCCCGGTGCCCGGAACGCGGACGTCGCGCCAGAACTCGGCGCGCAGCTCCGGCACCCGCTCCAGCGCCTTCCGCAGTCCTTCCTCGGACCGCGACATCCCGCAGTGGTCCCACATCAGGTGCCCGAGCTCGCGATGGAACGAGTCCACGCTCCGGGTCCCGCCGACCGACAGCAGCCGCGCCAACCGTTCCCGCACCGCGGCTTCCGCCGCGGCGACGGCCGGATCCGCCGCGTCGAGCTCGGGAAAAGACCCTCGGGCGAGGTAGTCGTTCACCGTCGACGGCAGTACGAAGTACCCGTCGGCAAGCCCCTGCATCAACGCGGACGCGCCCAGCCGGTTGGCCCCGTGGTCGGAAAAATTGGCCTCCCCGATCACGAACAGCCCGGGCACCGTGCTCTGCAGGTCGTAGTCGACCCACAGTCCGCCCATCGTGTAGTGGATGGCCGGATAGATCCGCATCGGCACCTGGTACGGGTTCTCCGCGGTGATCCGCTCGTACATGTCGAACAAGTTCCCGTACCGGGCTTCCACCGCGGCTCGTCCCATCCGGGCGATCGCGTCGGCGAAGTCCAAGTACACCCCGAGGCCGCCCGGTCCGACTCCGAGCCCGGCGTCGCACACGTTTTTGGCCGCCCGCGACGCGATGTCGCGCGGCACCAGATTCCCGAAGCTCGGATACATCCGCTCCAGGTAGTAGTCCCGTTCGGACTCCGGGATGTCCTGCGGCGGACGCGGATCGCCGGCCTGCTTCGGGACCCAGATCCGCCCGTCGTTGCGCAGCGACTCGCTCATCAGGGTCAGCTTCGACTGATGGTCGCCCGACCGCGGGATGCAGGTCGGATGGATCTGCGTGAAGCACGGGTTGGCGAAGTACGCGCCGCGTTTGTGCGCGCGCCAGATCGCCGTCGCGTTCGACCCCTTCGCGTTGGTGGACAGGTAGAAAACGTTCCCGTAGCCGCCAGTCGCCAGCACGACGGCGTCCGCGAGATGCGTCGTCATTTCGCCGGTCACCAGATCGCGGGCGACGATCCCGCGTGCTTGGCCGTCCACCACGACCAGGTCCAGCATCTCCGTGCGCGGATGCATTTCCACCGTGCCGGCGTCGATCTGCCGGGAGAGCGCCTGGTACGCGCCGAGCAGCAGCTGCTGTCCGGTCTGGCCGCGCGCGTAGAACGTCCGCTGCACCTGCACCCCGCCGAAGGACCGGGTGTCCAGCAGGCCCCCGTACTCCCGGGCGAACGGCACGCCCTGCGCCACCGCCTGGTCGATGATCTGCGCGGAGACCTGCGCCAGCCGGTACACATTGGACTCGCGGGACCGGAAGTCGCCGCCCTTGACCGTGTCGTAGAAGAGCCGGTAGACCGAATCGCCGTCGTTGCGGTAGTTCTTCGCCGCGTTGATCCCGCCCTGCGCGGCGACCGAATGCGCGCGCCGCGGCGAATCCTGGAAGCAGAATTGGACCACCTGGTAGCCCTGTTCGGCGAGCGTCGCTCCGGCGGACGCGCCGGCGAGCCCGGTGCCGACGACGAGCACCCGGTGCCGGCGCCGGTTCGCCGGGTTGACCAGCTTCGCGGCGAACCGGCGGGCGTCCCAGCGGTCCTGGATCGGGCCTTCCGGCGCCTTGGCGTCGGCGATCGGGTCGCCGATCGTGTAGTCGGTCATGGTCAGGCCACCCATCCCGCCATGACGGCGATCGGCACGATCAGGAAACCGCCGGTGATCACGACGGCGAGCACGGTTCCGACGGTTTTCAGGGCACGGTCCCGGGCCTTGCCCGCGATGCCCAGGGTCTGCGCGGCGCTCCAGAAGCCGTGGTTGATGTGCAGGCCGAGCATGAGCAGCGCGACGATGTAGATCAGGTTGACCCACCAGACCTGGAAGTCGGCGACGACGTTGTGGTAAGGATGCCCGTCCTGGAAGTCCCGGTTGGCGACGCCGACGGTGAGATCGAGAATGTGCCACCCGAGGTAGAGCGCGAGTGTGGCGCCGCCCCAGCGCATGGTGTGCGTGGCGAAGCTGGCTTTGCGTCGCCGGCCGTGCGCGTACTTCACCGGGCGGGCGCGACGGTCCCGTTTGGACAGCTGGACCGCCGCGGTCACGTGCAGCGCCAACGCGACGAGCAGCACGATCCGCTGCGCCCAGAGATACCAGGTCTGCTGCAGCACCGGCTCGCCGATGGTGCGCAGCCAGGCCGAATAGTCGTCGAAGTGCTGTGGTCCGAGGAAAACCTTGAGGTTCCCGGCCATGTGCACGAACAGGAACGCGACGAACATCAGGCCGGTCACGGCCATCACGGCTTTCTTGCCGATGGTCGAATGCCAGAACGTCACGAGCGCCGGGCGACGGCGCGGCGGTGCGGGTGCGAGTGCCACGCCGTCGACGGTAGGTCGCGGCTGACGAGAGGGCAAACACATGCTTTCTCTGGACATGATAGGCAGCGCCTATGCTTAGAGGTATGCAGTTCCAGCAGCTGGCGTACTTCCTGGCCGTGGCCGAGACGCGGCACTTCACCCGGGCCGCGGAACAGGAGCGAGTGGCGCAGCCCTCGCTGTCGCAACAGATCCGCGCGCTGGAACGCGATGTCGGCGCGGCGTTGTTCAACCGGATCCGGGGCAACGTCACGCTCACCGAAGCGGGCGAGACTCTGCTGCCGATCGCGCGCCGCATCCTCGCCGAAACGGAGAACGCGTACCGGGCGATCCGCGAGCTGGACGAGCTGGGCCGCGGCCGCGTGCGGCTCGGCGCGACGCCCAGCCTGTGCACCGG
This sequence comes from Amycolatopsis benzoatilytica AK 16/65, assembly GCF_000383915.1. Lineage (NCBI taxonomy): Bacteria > Bacillati > Actinomycetota > Actinomycetes > Pseudonocardiales > Pseudonocardiaceae > Amycolatopsis > Amycolatopsis benzoatilytica. The sequence goes on along the minus strand of NZ_KB912942.1, from coordinate 2,817,242 downwards.
CCTGCTGCCGGCGATGCTCGCCGCGTTCCGCCGCGACTACCCGGGCATCGAGCTGGTGCTGCACGAAAGCGGGTCGCGCGATCTGCAGACCGCTTTGTCGGAAGGCGCTCTCGACCTGGCGATGATCGTCGACAGCCGGGTGCACGACGATCCCCGGCTGGAGAGCCGTGCGTTGTTCGTCGAGGATCTGGTGGTGATCTCGGCCAAGGGCGCGCCCGCCCCGGTACGCGGCCGGATGCCGATCGCCGCGCTGCGGGACCGGCCGCTCGTGATGTTCCGGCAGGGCTACGACTTGCGGGAGGCGACGGTGAACGCTTGCCGCGCCGAGGGGTTCGACCCGCTCTTCGCGATCGAAGGCGGCGAGATGGACGCGGTGCTGGAGCTGGTGCAGGCCGGGCTGGGGCTCGCGGTCGTGCCGAGCACCGTGGTGGGGGACCGGTTCCGGCGGACGAGGTTCACCGAACCCGGGCTGAGCCGGGTGGTCCGGCTCGCCTACCGGCGCGACGTCGAACAGCCGCGGGCGGCGCGAGCGTTGCAGGACGCCGTGATCCGTTATCTCGGCGGGCAGCTGCCGCCGGGCATGAGTTCGATGGTCGGCCGGTGATCAGCGGGCCAGCGCGGCCAGTACGAGGTCGATGAGCCGGCTCGCCTGCGGCTCTTCGCAGTGCTGCGCGGAGTAGGCGACCCCGCCGATGAGGAGCAGGACGTCCTCGGACGGGACGTCGGCCCGGAGCGCGCCGTCCGCGGCCTGGAACGTGCCGATCGCGTGCAGCAGCATCGTCCGGCTGTCCGAGTACGGGTCGACGCCGGAGGCGATCACCGCGTTGAGGGCCTCGGACATGCCGTGCTTCGCGCGGACGTAGTCCAGGAAACCGGTCAGCCATCGGCGGAACGCTTCCTCTGCCGGGTGTTCCGCCAGCAGGGCGGGTGCGCGTTCGCAGACCGCGGCGAGCTGGTGGCGGTAGGCCGCGTCGATGAGTGCTTCCCGGGTGGGGAAGTGCCGGTAGAGAGTGCCGACGCCGACGCCGGCCTTCTTCGCGATCGCCGCCGGCGCGGTGGCGAGCCCGTGCTCCGCGAACGCCTGGGCGGCGACCTCCAGCAGCCGCGCCCGGTTCTCGAGCGCGTCGCGCCTGGTGCGGCGTGGAGCGTCGGCCATGGGTTCCTCCCGGGTTGCTAACCGGAATCCATTCCGGATATCTTCGAGGTTAACCGGAATGGGTTCCGCTTAACTCTAACCCGTGGGAGGCCCTCGATGTCTGCACCGTCCAGCGCCGCGCGGCACTGGTTCGTCACCGGAGCGTCCGGCGGCCTCGGCCGCCATCTGGTCGGCGAGGCCCTTCGCCGAGGCGAGTACGTCACCGCCACGGTCAGACGGCCGGACGCGCTGCGCGATCTCGCCGCTGCCTTCGGCGCGCAACTGACCGTCGAACGGCTCGATCTGCTGAACCCGGAGGACGTCACAGCGGTGATCGGCCGGGTCCAGCGGAACCGGCCGGTCGACGTCGTAGTGAACAACGCCGGTTACGCCGTCGTCGGCGCCGCCGAGGAAATGACCGCCGCGCAGATCCGCGACCAGCTCGAGGTGCTGCTGATCGCGCCGATCCTGATCACGAAGGCGTTCCTGGCCCCGATGCGGGCCCGCGGCGGCGGCCGGATCATCCAGATCTCCAGCCTGGGCGGCCAGATCGGCGCGCCGACGCACAGCGCGTACCACGCCGCGAAGTGGGGGCTGGAAGGCTACTCGGAGAGCGTCGCGCGGGAGGTCGCCGAGTTCGGGATCCATCTCACCATCGCGCAGCCCGGCGCGACCCGGACCGGCTTCGCCGCCGCGCTGCAGTACACGACCGAAACCGGCCCGTACCGCGACAACCCGGTCGGCCGGATGCGCCGGTACCTGGAGTCGATTGAAGACAGTGAGCTGACCGGCGATCCCGCCAAGATCGCCGCGGTGCTGTACGAGACCACCCTGCGGCCGGACCCGCCACTGCGCCTCGCACTGGGCCCGGACACCTACGAGATCGTCCATGCCGCGTTGACGAACCGGTTGGGCCAGCTCGAAGCACAACGCGACGTGGCGGAGTCCGTCGTCTTCTGAGCGCGGCCGTTCACATCCCGGCGTGCTGCCACTCGGGTTCGATCAGCCCGACGACCCGGTCCAGCTCCCGCGAGTAGGGCTGTCCGATGTACTTCACGGCCACCCGGTCGATGATCTCCCACGCCGGGTCGCCGTCGAGCCACTGCGCGACTCGCCCGCGAATGAGGATCGGCTCGAACGGGTTGTCCGGCGGGGTAAGCGAAATCGCCGCTCGCGGGTCGCGCTGGAGATTGCGCGCCTTGCGGCTGCCCGGTCCGGTCAGGAAGACGATGCGCTCGTCGTGCGTGCCGATCCACACCGGAACGACGTGCGGTCCGCCGTCCGGGAGGACGGTGGCGAGGTGGGCGATCGGGGCGCCTTCGAGGATCGGGCGGATTCGGGGATCGAGCATTCTTTCGTCCTTTCAGCGGAGGATTTCGTAGTGCAGGTGCGTGACGCCGGGTGCCGGCACGGCGTCGACGAGCCGAAGCCGGACCTGCTCGGGGAGTTCGCGGAAGAACGCGCGTCCGCCGCCGAGCAGGAGCGGCACCTGGTGCAGGATCACTTCGTCGACCAGCCCGGCTTTGATCGCCTCGGTGACCAAGACGCCGCCCATCAGCGCGACGTCCTTCTCGCCGGCCGCCGCCCGAGCGCTTTCGACGGCCTCCTGCACGGTCGCGGCCCAGGTCTGGGTTCCGCTGAGCTCGGGCACTTTCTGGTGGCTGACAACGAACAACGGCGCGCTCGGATGCGGCCCGCCGCCCGCGAAATGGCTGGAGTGGGTGTAGGTCGCATGCCCGACCACGGTAGCCCCGACCCGGCTCGCGAGGCTGTCGAACACCTTCGCGCTGGGCGCGGCGAGCTTGAAGCCGTCGAAGACAGTGCTCGGGGTGTCGCCGGTGAAGTACCAGTCGAAGAGCGTTCCCGCGTCGCCGAGCCCACTGCCGGTTTCGTCGGCTCCTTCGGGGCGGCGGCCACTGATGTAGCCGTCGACGGAAACGGACAGTGCGCTGAACACTTTGGTCATTCCGAAGTCCTTCTGCTCAGACAGCCTGCGGAAAATCGAAAACGCGGCCGGGGTCGTAGGTGCGCTTGATCTCGGCCAGCCGTCGGTGGTTGGCCGCGTGGTACGCCGCCGCCGGGTCGCGCAGCGCGAGGTCGGGAAAATTCGGGTACACGCGGCCGGTGCCTTCGGCGTGCGCGACCGCCCAGGACTCGTCCACCCACGGATCGCCCGGCTCGGCGATGTGCTCGAGCAGGTACCGGGTACTCCGATGGGCGAACGCGGTGGCCTCTTCGGCCACCCGGTTGTACGCGCCGCCCATCGCGGTGAACGCGAGTCGCCGGTCGCCGCTTAGCCGCTGCAGAAGCGTCCGGACAGTACAGCCGGACATCGGTCGGGAGAAGAACTCCGACCGGATCCGCCGCGGCTCGTCGTCCGCATCGAGGCCGGCAAAGGAGGACTTCACCGTGCTGTAGGGCGTGCTCGGGCTGAAGCTGATCGCATGCGGAAGACCGGCGAGCGCGGCGAAGTCGCGAAGAAGTGCGGCGACCGCTTCGGGCGTGCCAGGGGGAGCGACGGCGGCTCCGAACAGTGTCGCGCTGCCGGAGTCGAGCGTGAGGTTCAGCGTGAGCCAGTCGGGCGCGTCCGGAGCCCAGTCCTGCCAGGCTGCGACGAGCCGTTCGGTACCGGCGCAGCTGCCGTGGATCCGGTACGCGCTCGGCTCCGCCACCGTGGCGAACCGGAACTCCGTGACGATGCCGAACTGGCCGCCGCCGGCACCGCGCAGCGCCCAGAACAGGTCGGGTTCGCGCTCCTGGTCGCAGGCGACGACGCTGCGGTCCGCGAGCACCGCCTGCGCACCGACGAGCCGGTCGCAGGTGAGCCCGTAACGGCGGCCGAGCATTCCGATGCCGCCGCCGAGCGTCACTCCGGCGACGCCCACGGTGTCCCCGCACCCCGCGGGAATGGTCTGGCCGACGTGGTGCAGCGCCGTGTACAGCGGCCCGAGCCGGGCACCCGCGCCGACCGTAGCGGTTCCGCCGGCGACGCTGATCCGGTCCAGCGGAGAAAGATCGAGCACGATGCCGTCGGTCGACGACCGGCCGGCGAAGCAGTGCCCGCCCCCGCGCGGCACGACGCGCTCCCCGGTCGCGGCGGCGTACGCCATCGCAGTGCGGACGTCCGACACCGAGTGGCATCGCACGACCAGCCGCGGCCGCGCACACCGGACGGCGGGGAGGCCGGCCTCGTAGGCCGGGTCGCCGGGGGCGAGGACGTCGAGCGCACTCAGGTCGGTCACGGACCGGACGCTACGGATTCGCCGGAGCCCTTTCTTGAACGAATCGCGCATGGCGAGAATCAGGCATGGCGAGGATCAGGACGCGGGGCGGTCGTCGCGTCCCGGCGAGTCGTGCGCGGCCATCGCGTCCGGCGAACCGCCCATCATCCGCAGCATTTCCCTGCCGCCGGTGCGGAAGAACCGGACCAGCAGCACCGCGGCGAGAAGCAGGAACGCGATGTTGAGCCAGGTGGTGTAGTTCCAGGAGATGCCCTCGGACAGCACGGTCGCCGAGCGTTCCCGCGGGATCAGGCCGAACGTGCCGAACAGCAGCTCGACCAGATAGCCGGCGCCGACCATCGCGGCGTAGAAGATCCCCAGCAGCGCCAGCGTCATCCGGATGCCGTAGTACTTCCGGTAGATCGCGAGGATCGGCAGGATCAGCAGGTCGGCGAAGATGAACGCGACGACGCCGCCGAAGCTGATGCCGCCGTTCCACAGCACCGCCGCGAGCGGGACGTTGCCGATGGAGCAGACGAACGAGAGGATCGCGACGACCGGCCCGATCAGCGGCCCCCACAGCGCGGACGCCAGCGGGTGCCCGGTGAAGAAGAACGCCTGCCAGAACGAATCCGGCACCCACGCCGCGACCGCGCCGGCGATCAGCAGCCCGACGACCAGATCCCGCAGGATCGCTGCCCATTCCATGGTGAACACGTGCGCGACCGAGGTGAATCCGGCCGGGGAGAACAGCCGCCGCCGGAACGAGCCTTCGCCCGGCACGGACATGTCCATCGCGGCGTGCCCTTCCATCGAACCGGCCAGCCCTCGCTCCGCCTGCTCCCGGGCCTGCGCGAGCAGCCGCTTCCGCACCAGCACCCGGAAGAGCACCGCGACCAGGACGATCATCAGCGGGCCGCCGACGAACTCCGCGGCGGTGAACTGCCAGCCCAGCAGCAGCGCCATGATGACGCCCAGCTCGACCACCAGATTGGTGGAGCCGATTTCGAACGCCATCGCCGCGGTGAAGTGCGCGCCCTTGCGAAACAGCGACCGCGCCAGCGCGACCGCCGCGTAGGAGCACGACGAGGACGCCGCGCCGAGCAGGGACGCCACCGCGAGGGTGCGCGGCCGGTCGTCGCCGAGCAGCCGGACGATCGTGGCTTTCCGCACCGCCGCCTGCACCACCGCGGACAGCAGGAATCCCAGGATCAGGGCCCAGAGGATCTCCCAGGTCATGGACCCGGCCACCGCCAGCGCGTGCCCTATCGCGGACATCGTCAACGCACCTCCTCGCCCGGCCGGATACCCGTCCCGGGCAACGGTACTCGCCCCGGTCGGAAACTTTCTTCTTTGCCGGGCACCAGATTCCATGGCGTCCTTCGCTCGCGCGGCCGTCCGCCCGCGAGCCAGACTGTCCGATGTGGACCCCGCAGCCGGTGTCGGATCGACGGATCCGGTTGCGGTTCTTGATCTTCGGCCGCGCATCGACGGGATTTCCCGACCGGATCCGGCCGCCGAACGTCAAGTTCCCACCGGCCGGTCGTGGGCGAGGCCACCGTCGCGCGAAGGGGGC